>NZ_JAMYOM010000011.1:0-199990 GCF_040319805.1 Mesorhizobium sp. M0848
CCGCCGTCAGCGACGTCTTGCCATGGTCGACGTGGCCAATCGTGCCGATGTTCACGTGAGGCTTGTTACGCTCGAATTTACCTTTTGCCATTGTCTCTTTCCTTGGACGGCCCGGATCTTCAGTTCGGTCGAAGACCTTCAGTTCAGTCGAATGCGGGGCGATTAGCGACAAAGGCCAAAAAACACAAGCGTCTTTTGGCCGGGTGCCGTCTCACTCAGTCCGAACCATCGATCCGATTGCGGGGATATGACGAAGATATAGGAAGGCTCTGGGCAAAATGAAGGGGTAGCGGGCCGACCGATCGAGGCCGCGAAAGCGCTGGCTTGCTTGCCCGGCCCTGTCTGATTCATGGCCAGGCCATGGACCATTGCCGCCACCACCCGCCTCTGATCTTGTGGCCAGATGCATTTCATCCCTGCCTCTATCCGCGGCCCGCTGTTCATGATCGTCTCGACGGGATCGTATCTCGTCAACGACACGATGATGAAACTCGCGACGGCAGGCCTGCCGTCCTACGAAGTGCTGTTTCTGCGGGGTGCCGCGGCTGCGCTCTGGGGCTTCCCGCTGTTGTTCGCGCTGGGCTACGGCAAGCAGATCCCGCTGATCTTCGACAAGCGCGTACTGAGCCGGAACGTGCTCGAGCTGGCGGCGATCCTTTGCTATGTGGTCGCGCTCGCCAATATGCAGATTGCCGATTCCACCGCGCTCGGACAGATCACGCCGCTCTTGATGCTGGTCGGCTCCTCGATCCTGTTTGGCGAACGGATCGGCAGCCGTCGCATGGCGCTCATCGGGCTCGGTTTCGTCGGCGCGCTGATGGTGGCGCAGCCGACCATGCAAGGCATTTCGGTCTACGCCCTGCTGGCGCTCGGCAACGCAGCCCTCGCGGCGGCGCGTGACCTCGCCGGCCGGCGGGTCTCGGCCGAGGTGCCGGGGATGATCGTGGCGATTTCCGCCGTCGTGGTGGTGCTGATCGGCGCCGGCGCCGCGCATCTGGTTTCAGAGCGCTGGGTCATGCCCCAGGCACATCACCTGCTGCTGATGGCGGGTGCTGGATTTTTCCTGATCTTCGGCCATTTCTTCATCTTCATGGCCTATCGCATCGGACCGACCAGCGCCGTGGCGCCGTTCTACTATTGCTTCACCGTCTGGGCGGTCATTTCGGGCCTGCTGGTGTTCGGGCAGTTCCCCAACACGCTGGCCATTTGCGGCATTCTGCTGGTCGTCGGCAGCGGGCTGACCATCGTCTCGCTGGATCAGCGTCAGCGCCGGCTGGCCGTCGTCGCCTGACGCATGTCGCCCAAAAGGGGCCCCGGTTTTGGGAGAACGACGTGCATAAACAAAACCTGGAGCCTCCGCATCCAAGCACCCGCGCATGAGCAGTTGCCGGGCCGAAAAAGATCGTCTACTCGGCGAAGCATCGTTCGTTCGACGACGACATGATCAATCAGCCAAGGGAGTTCCCCGTGACCGATTTTGACCAGAACAAGAGCTCCGACGCCGAGCACAAGGCCGCTATCCGCAAGTCGCTTGTCGGCTGGGCGGTGTTCATCGCCGGAACGCTGATCTTTTTCGTCGCCGCCGATGCAGTGTTGATGCCATAGACGAGCCGCTGCACGTACAGGCCTGAAGCCGGTCTTGCCTTCGGAAACTCGAAACCTCAGACGATCCGCAGGTGCCTAAAGCGTCCGCCTTGCGCTGAACTGATGGTAGGCCCACAGCACGACCACCGCCCCAACCACCGCGACGATCAGGCTGGAGATGTTGAGACCGGTGACACCCACGCCAAAGATCTGGCTGCAGATCACGCCGCCGACAATGGCGCCGACGATGCCGAGGACGATATCCATGATCAGGCCCTGGCCGGTCTTGTTGACGATCTTGCTGCCCAGGAAGCCGGCAATGGCGCCCAGAATGATCCAACTGATGATACCCATTTTTTCCTCTCCATCCCCTCGCCAGCCGACATTTTCATAGGATTGTCAAAACCTCAAGCCAGCTTGAAATTCTGCCCGAATGCTTCATTGTTGATGAGGGGTCGGGCCTTGGTCGCTATGGAGGATCCACGATGGGACTTTTTGACAACGCCGTTCCCGGCGGCAACATCACCAAACCCCTGATGATCGCGCTCGGCGCATTGCTGGTCGGCAAGATGCTGAGCGGCAGAAGTGCCGAAGAGCCAGAACAGTCTCCCGCGCCCGCTCCGACCGCCCCCGTCCCGACGGAAACCACATCCGCCGATGGTGGCCTGGCTGGCGGATTGGGCGGCCTGCTCGACAAGCTCAGAAATGCCGGCCACGGCAATGCCGCCGACTCCTGGGTCGGCACCGGGCAGAACCAGCCGATCAATGCCAACGATCTTGGCACCGCGATCGGACCGCAGATCATTCGCGAGATCGCGCAACGGACTGGGCTGGACGAGCAGGAACTGCTCAAGCAACTGTCCACCGCCCTGCCCGGTATCGTCGACAGACTGACGCCGAACGGCCAGGTGCCGCAGCAGCACCAGGTCGCCACCGCGTTCAACAGCTGACGCGGCACAGCCACGACAATTGGAGCACTGCGCGCCTCGTGCGCAGTGTTTCGGCTTGCCGGTGATGGGATAAGTGTCTGGAGCGGGTAGCGGGAATCGAACCCGCATATTCAGCTTGGAAGGCTGCTGCTCTACCACTGAGCTATACCCGCGCCGTTCCTGAAGTACCGGATTCATCCGAAAAGCGCCATGCACTTTTCGGTCCGATTCTTGTCACGTTTCAGGGCTTCCGGGCCGGCAGTGGTGGAGAGGGTTGGATTCGAACCAACGTAAGCTAAGCTAACGGATTTACAGTCCGTCCCCTTTAACCACTCGGGCACCTCTCCAGTCTGCCGCCGGAGCCATGCAACGAGGCATTCACGCCGATCCGGACCCGAGTTATGTGTTCTCCGAAACCAGCGCAGCGCCTTATGGCGGCAAGCCCATTGGGTGTCAACCGCGCAACCATGGTTTTTCGTTTCTGTTCGCCGGCTGTGACGGCGGGCCATATCCTTGGCCGGAGGACACAGCTATAGAAGCCAGCCATGAGCGACAAAACCAACACCCCCAAAGACACCCATTACGCCAAGCTGCGCCGCGCCTATCGCGACGAGAAAAGCGGCGGCGCGCCGGCGTTCCGGCCCCGACAGCCGGTTCCGCCGGGCGAAAATGCCGCGGATGGCCTGGTGCGGCTCTACGGCCTGCACACCGTGCGCGCCGCACTCGACAATCCGCGCCGCAAGATTAGGAAGATGCTGGTGACGCGCAACGCGGCCGAGCGCCTCGAAATCGCCGATCTCGCCGCCCTGCCCTTCAAGACCGAACTGGTCGAACCCAGGGACATCGACAAGATCACCGGGTCGGACGCCGTGCATCAGGGTGTGCTGATCGAGGCCGAGCCGCTGAAAGCCAAGCGGCTCGATGCGCTTGGCGACGCGAAGCTGGTGCTGGTGCTCGACCAGATCACCGACCCGCACAATGTCGGCGCTATCCTGCGCTCGGCGGTCGCCTTCGGCGCCGGCGCGCTGATCACCACAGCCCGCCACAGCCCGCAGGAATCGGGCGTGCTGGCGAAATCCGCCTCCGGCGCGCTGGAGCACATCGACCAGATCGAGGTGAAGAACCTCGCCGACGCACTCGGCCAGTTGCACGAGGCCGGCTTCCGCACCATCGGACTTGATTCGGACGCGCCGGCCGAACTCGAAAAGAGCTTTGCCGGAGAAAAGATCGCCTTGGTGCTGGGCGCCGAAGGCAAGGGCCTGCGCCAGAAGACGCGCGAGACGGTGACCACGCTGGCGCGGCTCGACATGCCCGGCGCCATCCATTCGCTCAACGTGTCGAATGCCGCGGCGATCAGCCTTTACGTGGCGCGGGCGTTTTTGAAGCGCGGCTAAGCCAAAAATATCTCGAAACGAGAAACGGGTTCCGACAGACGCCGGAACCCGTTCTTCGACGGGCCAAGAGTTTGCGGCTTGGGAACGTTGCGCCGCCCTCTCCTGACCTATGCCGCTTTGCCCTTGGCGTCGGCTGCCTCGCTGCCGACCTCGAAATTGGCCATCCGCTCCAGCGCCCTGACCAGCGCCGAATGATCCTCCTTGGCGCCGCCATTGGCCGCGCAGGAATTGAACAGCTGCTGAGTCGTCGAGGTGTTGGGCAAGGAAACGCCGAGCGCCTTCGCGCCCTCCAGCGCGAGGTTCAGATCCTTCTGGTGCAGTTCGATGCGGAAACCAGGCGCGAAGGTGCGCTTGACCATGCGCTCACCATGCACTTCCAGAATGCGCGAAGCCGCCAGCCCGCCCATCAGCGCCTGCCTGACCTTGGCCGGGTCGGCGCCAGCTTTCGATGCAAAAACAAGCGCTTCGGCGACGGCTTCAATGGTCAACGCGACGACGATCTGGTTGGCCACCTTGGTGGTCTGGCCAACCCCGTTCGGCCCGACCAGGGTGATGTTCTTGCCCATCTTCTCGAAGACGGGCTTGGCGCGCTCGAACGGCTTTTCCTCGCCGCCGGCCATGATGGTCAGCGACGCCGCCTTGGCGCCAACCTCGCCGCCCGAGACCGGTGCATCGAGATAGTCGCAGCCGAGATCGTTGATCTTCTTTGCGAAGATTTTGGTCTCGATCGGCGAGATCGAACTCATGTCGATGACCAGCTTGCCCTTGGCCAGGCCGGACGCGACGCCATTGTCGCTAAACAGCACATCGGCCACCTGCGGAGTGTCGGGCACCATCAGGATGATGATGTCGGCAGCTTTGGCCACGGCGGCGTGGCCGGTGACGGTCTTCAGGCCTTTGGCGACGAGATCGGCCGGCGGCTTGGAGCGATGGTCGCTGGCGATGACCTTGTAACCCGCGTCCAGCAGATGCCCCGCCATCGGCGCGCCCATGATGCCGAGGCCGATGAAGCCGATGGTTTCCATTGTGGTTCTCCAAATGACTGTGTGAAACGCCCCCTAGTGCTTACGCCGCAGCACTTCCCTGCCCGGCCAACTCCGAAGCCACCCCAAGCCAGCCTCCGTCCCGGCCTTCGGCTTGTACTCAGCCCCGACCCATCCGGCATAACCGATGCGGTCGATATGCTCGTAGAGGAAGGGATAATTGATCTCGCCCGTCCCCGGCTCGTGACGGCCGGGATTATCCGCAAGCTGAATATGCGCGATGCGGCCAAGGTTAGCCTCGATGGTCCGGGCGAGATCCCCCTCCATGATCTGCATGTGATAGATGTCGTATTGCAGGAACAGGTTTTTCGAGCCGACGCGATCGATCAGCGCCAAGGCCTGATCGGAATAGTTGAGGAAGAAGCCCGGAATATCGCGCGTGTTGATCGGCTCGATCAGCAGCCTGATGCCGGCCTGCTCCAGCTTTTCCGCCGCGAAGGCGAGGTTTTCGGCAAAGACATCCTCCAGCACCTTGCGGTCGGCGCCCGCCGGCGCGATGCCGGCCAGGCAATTGACCTGCTGGCAGCCGAGCGCCTGCGCATAGGCGATCGCCTTGGCGATGCCCTGGCGGAATTCCGGCACACGGTCCGGCAGCACCGCAATGCCGCGTTCGCCCTTGCCCCAGTCGCCGGCCGGAAGATTGAACAGCACCTGGGTCAGACCATTCTTCTTCAACCGGGCCGCGACGACATCGGGCGCATGGTCATAGGGGCCGATATATTCGACGCCCTTGAAGCCGGCGCGGGCGGCGGCATCGAAACGGTCGAGGAACTCATGCTCGCCAAAGAGCATCGAAAGATTGGCTGAAAAACGCGGCATTCTTTTTCTCCTTTTCTCCGCCAAGCCTTAGTCCAACATGACGATCGCCGTCGGCGCGTCTTCCTGATTTTCGGCAAGGTCCTCGAATTCGGTGATCTTGTCGATCTCGGTGCCCATGGAGATGTTGGTGACGCGTTCGAGGATGAATTCGAGCACGACCGGCACCTGATGCTCCTTCATCAGCCGCTGGGCCTCCTTGAAGGCACCGGCGAACTCCTCGGGCTTGCGCACCCTGACCGCCTTGCAGCCCATGGCTTCGGCCACGGCAACGTGGTCGACGCCGTAGCCGGCCTCGGGATCGCCTGACCGGTTGATGTTCTCGAAGGCGAGGTCGACCTCGAAGTCCATCGAAAACCCGCGCTGCGCCTGGCGGATCAGGCCGAGATAGGCGTTGTTCACGACGACATGGAGATAGGGCAATTTGTGCTGTGCGCCGACCGCCAGTTCCTCGATCATGAACTGAAAATCATAGTCGCCTGACAGCGCCACGATGGTGCGGTCAGGGTCGGCGGCGCGCACGCCAAGGGCTGCCGGCAAGGTCCAGCCGAGCGGGCCGGCCTGGCCGCAATTGATCCAGTTGCGCGGCTTGTAGACATGCAGGAACTGCGCACCGGCGATCTGCGACAAGCCGATCGTCGTGACATAGGTGACGTCGCGGCCGAACGCCTTGTTCATCTCCTCATAGACACGCTGCGGCTTCAGCGGCACCTGGTCGAAATGCGTCTTGCGCTTCATGGTTTTCTTGCGGACCTGGCACTCCTTCGCCCAACCGGACCAGTCGCGCAGTCTGCCCGCCGTCTTCCACTCGGTGGCGACGTCGAGCAGCATCTTCAGTGCGGCGCCCGCATCGGAGACGACGCCGAGGTCCGGTGCGAAGACACGGCCGATCTGCGTCGGCTCGATGTCGACATGGATGAATTTTTTGCCCTTTGTATAAACATCGACGGAGCCGGTGTGACGGTTGGCCCAGCGATTGCCGATGCCGAAGACGAAGTCGGCTTCCAGCATCGTCGCATTGCCATAGCGGTGCGAGGTCTGCAGCCCGCACATGCCGGCCATCAGCCGGTGGTCGTCGGGGATCGCGCCCCAGCCCATCAAGGTCGGGATGACCGGCACGCCTGAAATTTCGGCGAATTCGATGAGCAGATCCGACGCATCGGCGTTGATGATGCCGCCGCCGGCGACGATCAGCGGCTTTTCAGCCGCGTTGAGCATCGTCAAAGCCTTTTCGGCCTGGGCGCGCGTCATCGCCGGCTTGAACGGCGTCAGCGGTTCATAGGCATCGATGTCGAACTCGATCTCGGCCAGTTGGACGTCGACCGGCAGGTCGATCAGCACCGGGCCGGGCCGCGACGAGCGCATCAGGTGAAATGCCTTCTGCAGCGCCATGGGGACGAGATAGGGTTCCATGACGGTGACCGCCCATTTGGCGACGGGGGCAGCGATGGCTGATATGTCGACCGCCTGGAAATCCTCCTTGTTCAGCCGTGCCCGCGGCGCCTGCCCGGTGATGCACAGGATCGGAATGGAATCCGCAGCGGCTGAATAGAGCCCGGTGATCATGTCGGTGCCGGCCGGACCCGAGGTGCCGATGCACAGGCCGATATTGCCTGCCTTGGCGCGGGTATAGCCCTCCGCCATGTGCGAGGCGGCCTCGACGTGACGGGCAAGCACGTGGCGGACCGTCCCCCTCGCCTTCAGCGCCGAATAGAACGGGTTGATCGCCGCGCCCGGCACGCCGAAAGCGCAGGAAATGCCTTCCTTTTCGAGAACGAGAACCGCGGCATCGACAGCGCGCATCCTGGCCATTTTCCAGCCCTCCACAGGGTTTGTCATTGTTGGATTGGCTAAGGATGTCAGCACGCCGGCTATTTTTCAATTTTTTCAGAATATTTTTTCATTTCTAGAAAACGGCAGCTAGATGCTGATTTTGTTGGATTTTCCGTTTTCCAGGAATTCAGTCGCGGCTTGAGTGAAAAACTTTTTCATTGTGCGTTCGGCGAAATCGTCCGAGAATGACGCCATGGAAACCACCGAAAAACGCCAGCGCGGCCGGCCGCGCGCTTTCAACGGGCCGGAGGCCAGTTCGGTGCAGTCGCTCGATAGGGCGTTGCGCATCCTGGCCATTGTCGCGGAAGGCAGTGGCCTGTCGCTGAGCGAGATATCAGCGCAAAGCGGGCTTGCCGCCTCCACCGCCTACCGCATGCTGACGACGCTGCAAAACCACGGCATGGTGGAATTCGACACCAGCGACCAGCTGTGGTCGATCGGCGTCGAGACCTACCGCATGGGCGCGGCGTTCCTGCGCCGCCGCAAGCTGGTCGATCGCGCCCGCGTCGTCATGCAGGAACTGATGGAGAGGTCAGGCGAGACCGCCAATCTCGGCGTCGCCGAGGATGATTGCGTGGTCTTCGTCAGCCAGGTCGAGACGCATCAGGCGATCCGCGCCTTCTTCCGGCCGGGCACGCGCAGCCCCTTCCATGCGTCCGGCATCGGCAAGGCGGTGCTGGCCCATCTCGAGCCGGAGCGCGTCGGAACCATCCTGCGCAAGGCAGGCCTGCAGCGCTTCACCGACAGGACACTGTCCGACATTTCGGCGCTTGCCCACGATCTGGCGAGGATCAAGCTGCGCGGCTGGTCGGTCGACGACGAGGAGCGGCACCCCGGCATGCGCTGCGTGGCGGCGGCTATCTTCAATGAATTCGGCGAGCCTATCGGTGGCGTCTCGGTGTCGGGACCGACCGTGCGGGTGACGCCGGAGCGGCTCGCCGAGATCGGCCCGCTGGTGCGCGATGCCGCCGCCGAGGTGACGCGGATGATCGGCGGCATCAGGGCGACCTGACGGTCCGATCGTTTCAAGCACAGCGAAAAGAGGGGCTGCGGGGCGCCCCTCTTCTGGCTGATTGAAACGCCACCTCCTCTCAGAGACGGCAGTAGTGGCGATAGCCGTCGTGGCCGAGATAAGTGTCGGAGTCCGCATCATAGCTCTGGTAGCGGTCATAGCAGCGGCGGACGTGCCACGAGCCGCCGCCTTCGTCGACATAGACGGTGCGCGGCTGGGCGAGCAGGCTGCCGAGGACAAAGCCGCCGACGCCGGCCGCAATGCCGATGCCGATTTCGCGGTTGTGGTGATGGCTGTGGGCGGCCGAGGGCTGGACGGTGCCGGCCAGCGTGGCGGCGGCAACTGCAGTGGCGATGAGGCCGGAAACGAGTGTGCTCTTGAACATGACGATCTCCTTGCTTCGTTGACCGAGGCGATCCATCCGCCTCTTGATCATCTGTCGTCGCGGCCAGGAAAAAGGTTCGAATCTTTTTTCGATTTTTCTGGGATCGGGGAAATCGGATCGACCGAGGTCATGCTGACGGCGACCTTGCGAGAGCTTGGCGAAGAAGTTGATGCGGCTGATCTCCCCCCTTGCGGGGGAGATGCCCGGCAGGGCAGAGGGGGGTGCTGTCCCGCCAGCTTGTCAACCAATCAGGGCGAGGCAACCGCACAGACAAATAGAGAAAGTTCATGGGGAAGCCGGTGATCCTTCACACCCCCCTCTGTCCTGCCGGACATCTCCCCCGCAAAGGGGGAGATCGGCAGCTTTGCCGTCCCACCTCACAAAGTGATCGCCCAACGCGAAAAGGGCGGCCGAAGCCGCCCTTTTGGAAGAATGGGTCCCTCCATCAAAGGAAAATGATCACCCTGCCATGCCTGTGGTGATGGTTGTGGTGATGGTTGTAGTGCTTCCACCAGTACTTCTTGAAGTGCTTCTTGTGATGGTTGTAGTTGTGGTGATGGCCGTGCATGCCGTGGGCTGACGACGTGCCGACAGTGCCGGCGAGCGCGCCGGTGGCGACGAAGATGGCGACGAGGCCTGAGGTAAGAGTGCGCTTGAACATGATGATCTCCTGGATCTTTTGATCGAGGCGACCCATTCGCCTCTAACCATCAGTCGGCGCGGCGCGGCAAAAGGTTCGAAAGGCTTGGAGATTTTTTGTGGAGCGCCATTGGCGCAAACGAGCAACGACGGCAAGGACACCAATGAACCGTCGCCCCCTATTCCCCTATTCCCCTATTCCCCTATTCCCCTATTCCCCTATTTCCTCACCCCATCCCCGTGACATGGCGCAGCCAGAAGGCCAGCGCGATGAAGCCGATGATGGTGGTGACGCCGGTCCAGTCGACATTGGCCTTCTTCACATCGCTGATGATCTTCACCAGCAGCATCCAGGCCACGAAGATGATCGGGAGAATGATGACTAATCTGATCATGCGACACCTCTGCGCAAAGCGATTGCACCTTCCCCAGATGTAGGAAGCAATCTAGGGCTTTTCAGGATGCCCTCGCCGACGGGCCACGCGGCATGCCAGGAAAAAACGGAGTTTTGTCTTTACTGGCGCAACAAATATGCTAACCGGAGCGCCGTGCCCTTGTAGCTCAGCTGGTAGAGCAGCGGTTTTGTAAACCGAAGGTCGGCGGTTCGATTCCGTCCGGGGGCACCAGCCTGCCAAGCCATAACCATTAGCATTACCTGATGTTCCATCAAGTAGGCCCGGACCACTTGGGTGAGTACCGATGCGGGTCCGACCAAGGTTGCTTTTCTTCGATCAGCAGCGCGGGGCGCGCTGCCGCTAAGAACCACTAAATCATCGGGCAGCCCTCATGTCCCTTCATTGGTAAGCGGTCTCGGCCGCACAATGTTCAAATCAAACTTGGTTGGCAGGTCGGGTCCCGTATTGTGAATGGCGGTGGTCGTCATTCGATGGACGGGCGGGATGATTACCATCCGGACGTTTCGTTCAGGCCAGAGCGGCTTTCCGAAGATCAGGAACGCGACTGCTATCAGGACGGCGACCAAACCCGCTGCAAATGCGTTCGCAATGATCTGGCCAAGCTGCATGCGCTCTCCGTGAATGATTACCCGCCACGCCAAGCGAGCCGTGGCGGGTAATCAACGAACCGGCGATGAAGGGACGATGATCGACGGCCACGTTCCAAATGTCGAAAAGGCTGTGTTGTTTCAGGGGTCAGACCTTTGCGCCTCGGCATCGGGCTTTAGTCGGACCCAAACAAGGCCTTGGCGGTTGCGTCATTGGCAGAGGGTTGGCGTAGCAGCGTCAACGCGAAGGCCCGTCACTGATCAGCAATGACGGGCCCTGCCTCGAGACCACTTGGCCGGGGGGCTAAGCCAAGCTAACAACCAAACTTCATTTTCAGAACCAGGTTCCCTTGACCAAAAATCGGAGTTTCAGTGGGGCCGCCCCCACTTCCGGGCAGAGGCGGACCGGCCGGGGCTTGGGTGCCTCGACCGGCAGCGGGCACGCTGCCGCTTTTTCCAACCCGCATTGGTAGTTCGTCGAGCTCCCGCCTCCTGTCCTGGATCACATCGCGCTAAGGGCGCCCATCCACAGCGGACCGGAACTATGCCGAGTCTGCCGCGTTGCCGGTCATGACTGACTACAACGAAACCACAAACCCGATCCTGACCGGTTTCAAGGGCCAGTGCCCACGGTGTCAGCAGGGACACCTGTTCGCAGGTTACCTGAAGCTTGCTCCACGTTGTGATGTCTGTGGGCTCGATTTTTCCTTTGCCGACCCGGCTGATGGGCCTGCATTTTTCTCAATGTCGATAGTTGCATTCCCGGCCCTTGCCTTTGCTCTTTGGCTTCAGTTGCGGTTCGAGCCACCTTTCTGGATACACATTCTCACAAGCCTGCCCCTGACCATCGGGGCATGCATATTGTTGCTTCGACCACTTAAAGGCTGGCTCGTGTGTTCTCAATATTTCCACAAGGCAGCAGAAGGTTCGATTGACCGAGATTGGCATGCCGCTGAGGCCGACCGCCAAAGGTTGGAGCCGCACGGTAAATAGATGAGGCATTGGCCCCTGCCGCGTGATATCAATCACCCGCCCCGCAGCACGCGCCAGATATCCGCCCAATAGGCTGTGACAAGCGAGGCCGGCGCCGCCGCAGCCATGCCAGTGACGCCCAAGGCCCCCAGGCCCATCAACTTCCAACGGGTGACCTCGGCAGTTACCGGCTTCACGCCCGTAATATCCCGTTGAGCTTGGTAACAGCGGATTCCATGAGCGAGCGCGAATGCACGTCTTGTTTGAACAGCTTACTCACGCCCGAATGCTCGTTAGAGACGCCGCCGCGATCCGCGCCCATCTGCGCGCGGCCCTTGCGTATCAAACCGTACGTTGAATCCTTCTTGGGTCACGCGTGAGAAGAGAGTAAATAAATCCCTTCGCAGCAAGGGAGGCCGCGATGGTTGAAACGCATATGGAAGTCGCACGCGCGGCTATCGAAACCAGCTTTCGGTTGCGGCACCATTCCCTGGCCGGAACTGCCTCGTTTCGCCGGGATATGGATCACTCCCGACGCGCAATCGAGGCATCACGCGAACTGCTCAAGCGCCTTCGCCAACGTCACCGCGATGACATGGCCCAGGGGTGGGAAGATCCGGGCCCGACTCCTGCTTCCGTCTCCGCCTTCGATGCTGATATTCTTCGCTCTGCATTTCGAGCCCTGGTCAGGGATATGAGCGTGCCTGAATGTCAATGGCGCGATTTGGCTGAGAGCTTGGTCCGCGAATATGTCGGGTGCGAGCAGATCGACGTTGGCCTGTTGGATTGGATCACCCACAAGTAGTCACCAACGCAAAACAGCCCGTCCCGCCCACATTGCCGGTGACACGAAACGGGCTGCGGAAGCCGGCATGCGGTGCTTCCTGCAATCCAACTTTGTGCGCGCACGGTTGTTCCGTCAGCTTCTGCTGACAAGCGGGTACATTCTGCTGCCGTGGCCATTCGACAGTCGCTGGTAGAGTAGACCCGCCGCTCCATTTGCGAAGCGACGGGCTCTCGCCCACCCCATACCTGTCAGAGCAATTTAGATGCCAAACTTTTTGACCCGTTATGGGGCACAGCCGTCGCCTTTGCAGTCGGTTCTACCCCGCCGTAGGAGGCACCGGCCCAGTAATGTTCCACCGGATGAACTCGACTTCCTTCCCGGTGACTTCCCGCAACGCGTTTAACAGCACCTCATGCACGACGCGCGTCTGCCTGAATCCGATTCTGCCTGAATCCGATTCTGCCTGCCGATCACCGCGCGCAGTTCGGGTTCTCCCCCCTCGCGCTTCACGGATTCGATGAACATCAGTTCGCCGAGCCCGTGATGCTCCAAATATTCCAAGTTTGCTGTCTTTTATGACACGCTCGCGACCTGGGTGGATGCCCCAACCCCGGTGAACGTGTTCCGGACCCTGACGGACTTGTAGACGTAGGCGACCCAGAGCCCTGTCAGCACAAACGAGACTATCGGGGCCACCAGCGCGTCGCCTGCGAGCACCAGGCTCACCGGAACGCCCAGAACTGACGCAACCCAGATCGTGTCCAGGATGAAAACGACAGGGATCGCCAGCCACTGGAGCAGAAACAATTGCGGAAAGCGGTGGCTTCGCCGCAGCATCGAAACGAGCACAACCAGCTGAAGCGCCAGAAATGCCAGATTGAGAGCAAGTTCGCCATACACCGCCAGGGGTCCGTTCGGGAGGGTCATGAGTTGCTGGTAGCCGTCGGCCGAATTGGCGAAGTCGGCAAGTGTGCGCAACGGTGATAACGTCTGACCGATCGCCAGCAGCATTAACCAGCCGCCGAAGCCCACAAGAGCCTCGGGATTCTGCGACGGCTTCGCGGCTGATCGAACAGCAAAGAAAACAGGCACGCCGATCAACAGCAGCAAGATCGCCCAATGCCAGATAGAAAACGTCCCCATTTACCCCTCCCCCGTTTTTGCTCCTATAAGTTGTATCAGGTTTTAAATTCAACTCAAGAGCCGACATGCATCTGAAACCAGGTCTTATGCGGAAGCAACGCTTTCTCCTGCCCTTTCCTGCCACTCACACCGCAATCGCCGCCACCAGAATCCTGTTCTGCCTCCGTACCGCCGCCCGCAATTCCGCAATCCTCGCCGCATCGCGCTTCACGAATTCGATGAACATCATGTTCATGTTGTTGAAGATCAGTTCGCCGAGCGCTGCCCCGTCGATGTCCTGCCGCACAAGGCCGAGCGCTTGCAGGCGGACGATCAGGGCGCGGATCTGTTCGGTTAGAGCACGGTCGAGCGCGGTGTAGGCCTGGCCGAACGGGCTATCGGGCAGTTGCGTTGAGATCGCCATCGCCTGCCGCCACATCTCCTTGCTGAGATAGTGCAGCGAATGCTCGATATAGATGCCGATCAGCGTGTCCAGCGCGTCGCCGACATTGGCCGGCGGCCTGGCGACGACGCCCTGCCCGGCATTGAGCACCTCGTTGACCTCCAGCGAGACGATGGCGCCGAGGATGTCGCCCTTGTTTTCATAGTAATTGTAGATGGTGCCGACCGAGACCTCGGCCTGGGCGGCGATCGCCTCGATCTTGGCGCCTTCGTAGCCGGCCTCGCGAAACAGTTCCGCCGCCGCCTCGATGATGCGTCGGTGCCGGTCTGCCTTTTGCCTTGCCCGCAATCCGCTCATGTCAGCCTCTTGCCATAAAAACAGAATTGACTCAATTTTAGAATTGGTTCAATTTTTTGCAAGAAGCCACAAAGGCAAGGGAGAACACTCGATGTCACACACAGCCAGCAATCCGCTTTCCATCCTGAGGACCCGTTTGCGCACAGCTGCCGCAGCCGCGGCGCTGCTGCTTTCGACGGGCGCGCAGGCCGCCGACCTCAACGCGCTGATCTGGTGCGATCATGCCGATCCGGCCTTGCTGCAGCCGTTCGAGGAGGCCAATGGCGTCAAGGTCAACGTCAAGGAGTTCGAGGGCACCGGCGCTGGGCTGGCCATCGTCGAGCAGTCGCAGCCGGGCGATTGGGACGTGATGGTGATCGACAGCATCGACGTGCCGCGCGGCGTCGAAAAGGGTCTGTTCGAGCCATTGCCGGACGACAAATTGCCGTTGGCCGATCTGTTCCCGCAGGTGAAGATGGACGGCTCCACCGTCGTCGGCGGCAAGCGCTACGGCATCACCGAAAAGTTCGGCTACAACACGATCGGCTACAACAAGACCAAGGTTGACCCCGCCGACATGCAGTCGATGGCAGCACTCACCGGCGACAAGTACAAGGGCAAGGTCGCCATCTACGACTACTACCTGCCGGTCATCGGCATGGCCGCGCTCGCGATCGGCAAGAAGACGGCCGAGCTCACCGAAGCCGACCTGCCTGCCCTCAAGGAAGAGCTCTTGAAGATGAAGGCCAATGCCAAACTGGTCGGCGAAGTGACCGCCAGCCAGACGGCGCTTGCGACCGGCGAGGTCGACATATTGGTCGGCGGCGGCGAATGGGTGACGGCGGGCCTGGCCAAGGAAAACCCGGCGCTCGACTTCTCCATCCCCAAGGAGGGTGCGGTGCTGTGGTCGCAGTCGCTGGCCATGTTCAAGGATTCCAAGAACAAGGACATGGCGCTGAAGTTCATCCAGTACATTATGAGCCCGGAGGGCCAGGCGCGCCTTGCCACCTCCTCCTGCTACTGGGGCATGCCGGCGAACACCAAGGCGGCTCTGACCGACGACCAGAAGAAGGTTTTGCGCTTCGACGAGCAGCCGGGCTTCCTGGCGCGCGCCCAGGCCTATCCGGCGCCGAACGCCGATCTCGACAAGAAGATGCAGGATATGTGGACCGAAATGCTGCAGGCAAAATGAGCCGATACCGCTCATGAGCACCTCGGCAAACAACCTCCCCAGGGCGGGCTCTGCTCTGCCCCGGGCGGGCCGTGCTCTGCCCCGGGCGAGTTCTACTCTGCCCTGGGCGCTGGTCACGCCGGCGCTCGGCTGGACGCTGTTGTTCTTCGTGCTGCCCTTCATCGCCATGGGGGTTTCCAGCCTGACGGCGCATGAGGGCGGCGGCTTCACGCTGTCCAATTACAGCCAGTTCTTCACCAACCCGTCCTACTGGCGGGCGATGGTGAACTCGCTGCAGGTGACCGTGATCGTCACGGTGATTTCGGTGCTGCTCGCCTATCCCTTTGCCTGGATCCTCGCCGAACAGGTGCCGGAGCGCTGGCAGCGGCTGGCGCTGATGCTGGCGGTGCTGCCGTTCTGGACATCCTATGTCGTGCGCTCCTACTCGTGGCTGCTGGTGCTGGCGCAGAATGGCGTCGTCAACCGGGCGCTGACCGGCTCGGGCCTGTTCAGCGAGCCGCTGCAGCTCGCCAACACCCGTTTCGCCACCGTCACCGGCTTCGTGCACTTCTTCGTCATGCTGTTGACGCTGACCATCTTTGCCAACCTCAAGCAGCTCAGTCCGAGCTATCGCAAGGCAGCCGCCGATCTCGGCGCCGGGCCGGTGCGCACCTTCCTGCATGTCGTGCTGCCGCTGACCTTGCCCGGCATCATGGTCGGCGCCTTCCTGACCTTCGTGCTGTGCATCGGCGACTACATCACGCCGCAGATCCTGGGTGGCAACAACGAGCTGCTGATGCCGCAGCTGGTGATGATGCAGATCGGCCGGCGCGGCGACTTTCCGCTGGCCTCGGCGCTGTCGATCATCCTGATGGCGGTGGTCACCATTGCCTACCTCGCCTGCGCCCGCTGGCTGAAGATCAAGCGGGCCTGAGATGCGCAGGATTGTCCGCATCGCCTCCTGGCTCTACGCCGTCCTGATCTACGGCTTCATCTTCCTGCCGGTGATCGTGCTGGTGCTGTTTTCACTGCAGGCGACGTCGTTTCCGATCCCGCCCTTCACCGGCCCATCGCTGCGCTGGTACGACGCGGTGCTCTCCGACGTCAGGCTGACCTCGGCGCTGGTCAATTCGCTGCTGGTGGCGTCCATCTCGTCGCTCGCCGCCGCCACGCTCGGTTTCCTATCCGCCTGGGGCTTTGCCCGTTTCGTCCTGCCGGGCTCCGGCCTGCTGCGCGGGCTGATCACGCTGCCGCTGACGGTCAGCTATCTCATCATCGGCATGGGGCTGCTGGTGCTGTTCAACTGGGCCGGCTTGCCGAAATCGCTGCTTGCGGCAGGGATCGGCCATGTCGTGATCAACCTGCCGCTGTGCTTTGCCATCATCTACAGCCAGATGGGCGACCACCAGATCAACATCGAACGCGCCGCGCGCGACCTCGGCGCGCCGGAATGGAAGGTGCTGCTGTTGATCACCGTGCCGGTCATGGCGCCGGCCATCTTCGCCGGCTTCTTCCTGTCGATGACCTTCTCCTGGGACGAGTTCGTGATCTCCTTCCTGCTCACCCGCTTCGACACCACGCTGCCGGTCGAAATCTGGAACCTGCTGCGTTCCGGCCTCAACCCGAAGACCAACGCCGTCGGCTCGCTGGTTTTCGCCGTTTCCATCGTGCTGGTCGTGCTGTTCGAATTGACATTGCTGCGCAGGAGAAAGGCATGACTGCGCCTTTGGTCGATATTCGCTCCGTCTCGCATCGCTTCGGCCAGCATACGGTGCTGAAGGACGTTTCGCTGCAGATCGAGCCCGGCAGCTACACGATCCTGCTCGGGCCCTCGGGCTCCGGCAAGACGACGCTACTGTCCATTCTGGGCGGCTTCGTCACGCCCAGCGAAGGCAAGGTGTTCATCCGTGGCGAGGACTGCACGTCCGTGCCGCCGGCCAAGCGCCCGACGACGACGGTGTTCCAGGACTATGCGCTGTTCCCGCATATGAGTGTCGGCAGCAATGTCGGCTTCGGCCTGCGCATGCAGGGGGTCGATGGCGCGACGCGGGCGGCAAAGGCGCGCGCGGCGCTGGCCCTGGTTGGTCTCGCCGCTGCTTTCGACAAGAAACCGCACCAGCTTTCCGGCGGCCAGCGGCAGCGCGTAGCTCTGGCGCGGGCGCTGGTGATCGAGCCGGCGGTGCTTCTGCTCGACGAGCCGCTCGGCGCGCTCGACCTCAAATTGCGCCGGCAGATGCAGGACGAGTTGAAAGCAATCCAGAAGCGCGTCGGCACCGCCTTCATCCACGTCACCCACGACCAGGAAGAAGCGATGGCGCTGGCCGACCATTGCGTGGTGATGAATGACGGGCGCATCGAGGACGAAGGCCCGCCCGAGCGCGTCTACGCACGGCCGGCGACACGCTTTTCGGCGACCTTCATGGGCGAAAGCACGATCCTTGCCGGCACGGTCACGGAGGCCGGGGACCGGACAGGCACTGTCGCGACGCCGGTCGGGCCGGTCTCGGTACCCGGCGCCTTGCCGGTGGGCTCTGGCGTTGTGCTGGCCATACGACCGGAGCATCTTGTGCTCGGCACGGCTGCAGGCAGCGTCAAACTCGGTACTGCCAGAGTGAGCGACATCGTTTTCCAGGGCAGCTTCAAACGCGTGCTCGCCGTCTCCGTCGAAGACCCCTCGCTTCACTTCATCGCCAGGCTGCCCGCGATAGCTACCGTCCGGCCGGGCGACACGGTTGCCGTTTCGTGCGATACCGACCAGATCATTCTGCTGACGGATTGAAATGGGCACGCTCGCGGTCATCGAGGCACCAGACTGGTACGAGACCATCCGCATGAGCGATGGCGTGACCTTGATCCACGAGCCATGGATAAAACCGTTCTTCCGCTGCAACATGTGGCATGTGCGCGGCCGCGACCGCGATCTCCTCTTCGACACTGGGCTCGGCCATTTCAGCCTTCGGCGTCATGTGCCGCTGGTCAGCGAGCGCAAGCTGATTTGCGTCGCCAGCCATACGCATTTCGACCATATCGGCTGCCATCACGAATTTGCGGACCGCTGCGTACACGCCGCCGAGGCCGACATCCTCGCCGATCCGCGCAACGAATGGACGGCAGCCGGCACCTATGCGACCGACGAGATGTTCGATCGCATGCCGCAAGGCTGGGACACGGCGCGCTACGGCATTTTACCCGCACCCGCCGGCCGTCTGCTCGACCATGGCGATATCGTCGATCTCGGCGACCGGGCCTTCGAGGTGATCCACACGCCCGGCCATTCACCCGGCGGCATCGCGCTTTACGAAAACAGGACGGGCATCCTGTTATCCGGCGACATCATCTATGACGGCCCGCTGATCGACGACGTCTACCACTCGGTTGTCGGTGACTATGTCGCCACGCTGCTGTGTATGCGCGACCTCGATGTCTCGGTGGTGCATGGCGGCCATTTCCCCAGCTTCGGCAAGGTGCGCTACCGCCAGCTTGTCGACGAGTATCTGGAACAGAAGCGGCAGGCAGGCTGCCATCTGCGGCAGCCCTGAAAGCGGTTAGCGCATCAGTTCGAAATGCCGCGGAAACGCCTGATGCAGCAGGAGCAGCATGGTCTTGCGCAGCACGTTGGTGTCACGGCTGGACGGATTGAGATGATCCCAATACCAGGCGCCATGAACCAGATAGTTCAGGCTCTCCGACAGCGTGTCGATGTCGACGCCGGTATAACCGCCGCTGCGCGAAATCTCGATCAGCAGCTCGCGCGCCTCGGCGGTGTAGGCGAGATCGCTCGGAAGGCCGATCTCGTCGTAGATCTGCATGCTCTTGCGGTCGCTGGAGAACACGACAAAGACCGAAACCCATTTCGGGTGCTGGCGGGCGAAACGTTGCGCGCAATCGACCGCGCCCAGGGCCCGCTCAACCGGAGACAGGCCGGGCGCCCGCACCAACGTCACCCACAGCTCGTCATAGCGATCGCTGAGATACTGCAGGACGGCGCGAAACAGGTTCTCCTTGCTGCGAAAATGGAAGACGACCAGGGCATTGGACGAGCCGACATGTTCGGCGATGCGCTGCATGGTGACGCTTGCCAGCCCCTCCTCCGCGATGAGCTCGATGGTGGCGTCGATGATCCGCTGCACGCTGGCTTCGCCGCGTTCGCGCCGACGGTCCTTGGGCGGCGCGGCATCGTTTGCCGCACTTCCATTCTTCGCCATTGCGCCTTTGCGTTTTGCCGCCGCGGCCTTTTGTTGCGCCATCTTCGTCCAGCTCCTTTCGGACCTTCTGGCGGCGATCACCGGCGCCGCCACGGATCCGTCTATTCGAGATGTCCGGCGCCGGCTCACCACAACCGAGACCGCGGATCAAGCACCGGTGCGGCAAGGGCCGCAGCGCCCTGTTATAGCGACGGGCGCGTTTCGGCGTTTGTGTACCACTGCCCCTTGGCCGTCTCATAGGCCATGGCCGCGCGGAAAACATCGGCATCGCAATAGGTGCGGCCAACGATCTGGATGCCTGTCGGCACGCCGCTTGCCGCCCGGCCCGAAGGGATGGACAGAACCGGACAACGGCTCATCATGTTGAACGGCGTCGTCATCACCCAGCCAAGCGACGGGTTCACCTGCTTGCCGTTGATCTCGACCGTGCCCGTGGTCTGATCGAACTCCGCCGGCACGGAGGGAAGCGCGTTGGTCGGGCAGACCAGCACATCATAAGTCTCAAGCAGCGGCCCCAGCGTCTGGTACATCCTGGCCGCCACATCGAGGGTTCCGACAAAATCCGTGGCTTTGGACTTTTGCCCGTCCTCGGCGAACTGCCTGGCATAGGTCGTCATGTCCTTGCCGTGCTCGTTGAGCAGCTGCGACAGCGAGGCGCCAAAGAGATGTTCAAGATAAGCCATGCCGGCCTTGAGCACGTCGTCGCCCCAGCCCAAATCGACTTCCTCGACCGTGGCGCCAAGCGAGCGGAACACATCGCAGGCGGCAAGCGTGTTCTTGCGCACATCGGGATCAACCTCGAAAGAACCAAGGTCCATCGAGAAAGCAATCTTCCAGCCCTTGATCGGCTTGTAGTCGAGCGGCAGACGCAGTTTTGGGCGCAGCGTGGCGATGTCGAGCGGGCTTGGTCCGGCCATCACATTCTGCAGCAGGATCGCATCCCCAACGTTTCGCGCCAGCGGCCCGGTGTGGCAGTAAAAATCGAGGTTGAAGGGCGGCTCGTCCGGATTGCGGCCGTGGGGCGGCTTGAAGCCGACAAGGCCGCAGGCCGAAGCCGGAATGCGGATCGATCCGGCAATGTCCGAGCCGGTGGCGATCGACGATGTGCCGGAAGCCAGCGTCGCCGCCGCGCCGCCGGACGAACCGCCCGGTGTGAAATCCGGATTCCACGGATTGCGCGTCACGCCCCAGCGCCTCGACCAAGTATAGCCGGCGCAGCTGAATTCGGGCGTCGCCGTGCGGGCATGCACGATGCCTCCGGCCTTGATGATGCGTTCATTCATCGTCGAGGTATGGCCGCCGATGGCGTCTTTCGACAGCAGCGAGCCATGCGAGGTCGGCTTGCCCTTGATGTAGCTCTCGTCCTTGATGCCGATCGGCAGCCCCTCGAGCGCCCCGGTCCGGGCGCCCCTGGCGTATTTCGCCTCGGCCTTCCCAGCCAGATCCATCGCCTCGTCGAAATGCGTGAAGGTGAAGCAGTTGATCGTCGCCTTGGTTGCCTCTGCGCGGCGGATGGTGGCCTGCATCAGTTCGACGGGCGAAAGCTTCTTCGCCTTGAACAGCCGCAGCGCCTCGCTGGCCGGCATGTAGCAAAGGTCGAGATCGGTCATGGGAAGTCTCCTACGATCTGCGCATCGCGTTTGGCATGGACGGGAGATGACCGCGCCGCATGCAGCGGCGCGGGAAGGTCATTTCATTTCTGCAGGTCGGTCCAGATCTTCGTGTAGAGCGCCTGCACATCCGGCGGGCAGGCCTGCATGAACTGACCCTTGGCGGCGAACTCGGCGGGAATGTTGACTTCCGGCGCGGTCTTCATGTCGTCGGGCATGAAGGCTTCCGAGCCCTTGATGCCGTTCGAATAACGCGCAAAGGCTGAGATCAGCGCCGCATTCTGCGGATCCATGATGAAGTTCTGGAACAGCTTGGCGTTGTCGACATTCTTGGCGTCCTTGAGGACAGCGACATTGTCCATCCAGATCGGATAGCCTTCCTTGGGATAGCCATAGACGATCTTGTCGTTCTCAAGCCGCTCGCGCAGCGATATGCCGTTCCAGTTGACGCCCGCGGCGATGTCGCCCCTGCCCAGACCATCGACAGCCGCATAGTCGAGCGAAAGCCATTTCGCCTTCGCCTCCACCAGCTTGTCATGCACCTTTTTCAGCATCTGCATGTCGCTGCTGCAATATTTGCCACCCTCGTAAGCAATGGCGAGGAACATGATGTCACCCATTTCGGGTACGACATTGATCTTGCCGACGAGTTCGGGGGGTGGGTCGAGGAAGATCGCCGATGTGTTCGGGTCGCCGGCATAAACCGACTTGTTCACCGAAATGCCGGTCGTGCCCCACTGCCATGGAACGGTATATTTACGGCCTGGATCGAATGGAACATCGACCCATCTGGGATCGACGTTTTTGAAGTTTTCCATCTTGTTGGGATCGGTCTCCAAGAGCAGACCTTCGCTGATCCAGACCGGCACGACGCTCGCCGAGGGCACGACGATGTCATAGCCGGAGGCGCCCTGCCGGACCTTGGCCAAGGCGGTGTCGTTGGAATCATAGTCGGTGACGGTGACCTTGACCTTGTAGGTCTCTTCGAACTTCTTGATCAGGTCGGGGCTGGTGTAGTTGCCCCAATTGTAGATGTTGAGCTCGCCTTCGGCACGGGCCACGCCCGTGACAGTCAGCAACGACAGGCCGATGGCCGTCGCGGTCAGTTTCCAGTTCATGCTGCATGCTCCCATTGTTGGGACCGGCGGCACTACGGCCCCAAGTCCGTTTCCTGCTGACGAAAAGATGGCCGCGACAATGCCGATCGACGGCACGAGAAAGGCCGTCGACATCGCATTTGCGGCGCGCCGGCAACGGCAAGCCGCATGGCAGTCAAGATATTCCCCCCTTTATTGTGGCCATTCACCGGCTGGAACCCGGCTGTCCAACTCAATTCTCGACCTCAGGAATAACTATGACTAAACATACAGTCAATATCTTATCGTGGATACGGCCATGGCTCGCCCATTGATGCGCCCGATGCGGTGGTGACTCAGTGAGCAGCCAGGAAAGAGGTTTAGCCGCGATGCCGGACGCGTCAGGCCGTTGAGGCCGAAATGCTCGCGGCCGCAATTCGCGGTGGCCGACCGGCCACTGCTTTTAAGGAGAGAAACTGCCGCGCGATGTCGCGCACCGAAGCGGCCGCCAATGCCGCCGGTCCTCCGAAAGGATGATCAGGTTACAGCGCTACAGCGCCCTTTGCGGACATGGCGCTCCGGCTGCGTCACCACAGCGCGACGCCGTGGGCTGCGGCCGGAAGCTCGTTTCTTCGGACTGGCGCACCAGTTCGGCAAAGAGCAGCGCGAAGCTTCCCAGCATCAGAAAGACGATGATCAGGCGTGTTACCGGCAATATGTCGGCCTCGACTGGCTAGCCCCCACGCCACCCATCCACTGCCGGCTAACATGACCGATCCGGCTTTACGAGACTTTAAGGCCGGTCTTAACCATCACATTCGCGTAGCCTTTGACATGATACGCGAACGGCAAGCCCGCATCCGCCGTCCTGCGGCCGCCTTGCCATCCGGCATGGGTCGCATCCGGGATGACAGCTCCCTTTGCAGACGTACCCCGCCCATGCTACCCCGGCGCTGGCGCGGCCCTGCCGCTGCCAATCGGTCGTCATCGGGGAGCCATGAGCAAAGCCGCCAGCCGCATCGCCTTCGTCTCGTCCGACACCGCTGACGCCAAGACGGCGCTGGAAAGCCTGTCGGCGCGCTATGGCCAGTCTTCCGTCGAGGAGGCCGGGATCGTCGTTGCCCTTGGGGGTGACGGCTTCCTGCTGCAGACCCTGCGCGACACGATGGGGACCGGCAAGAAGGTCTACGGCATGAACCGCGGCACCATCGGCTTCCTGATGAACGAGTATCGTTCCGGTGGCCTGACGGAGCGTCTCGAAGCCGCCGTCGCCGAGACGATCCGCCCGCTGGAGATGCTGGCCGTGACCTCGGAAGGCGAAACGATTTCGGCACTGGCGATCAACGAGGTGGCGCTGTGGCGTCAATCGTACCAGACGGCCAAGATCCGCATCACCGTCGACGAACAGGTACGGCTTGAGGAACTGAACTGCGACGGCGTCATGATCGCAACCCCGGCCGGGTCCACCGCCTACAATCTTTCGGCGCACGGACCGATCCTGCCGCTCGACGCGCCGCTGCTGGCGCTGACCCCGGTCAGCCCGTTTCGCCCGCGCCGCTGGCGCGGCGCGCTGCTCTCCAACAAGGCGACCGTACGCTTCGACATCCGCGAGCCGGAAAAGCGGCCGGTGAACGCCGCCGCCGACCATACCGAGGTCAAGGCGGTGACCTCGGTAACGGTGCGAGAATCACCCACGGCGACAGCAACGTTGTTGTTCGATCCCAATCATTCCTGGAACGAGCGTATTCTCGCCGAACAGTTCCGCTATTGAGCCGGCGCTGCGGCCGACAGGTCGATTAAGCATCCCGATTAAGGTTACAACTTCACAATCGTGCCATTGCTGCCCGTTTCTGTTGACAAATCGAGGGCTTGCTCCTAATTGCAATACCAATCTTGCAGGCGCGTGGCGCTTGCCGCGACAGACGCCATTAGACGCCGTTGCGCTTCCCCGAACCAGCCAAAGACAACAACACTTGTCCTCAGACACCACGACCGCTCAAGAAGCGTTGACCTTCGCAGACCTCGGCCTGTCGCCGAAGGTCCTTTCCGCAGTCACCGACGCCGGCTATACCCAGCCGACGCCGATCCAGGCTGGTGCGATCCCACACGCCTTGCTCGGCAAGGATATTCTGGGCATCGCCCAGACCGGCACTGGCAAGACGGCTTCCTTCGTGCTGCCGATGCTGACCCGCCTCGAAAACGGCCGAGCCCGCGCCCGTATGCCGCGCACGCTGATCCTGGAGCCGACGCGCGAACTCGCCGCGCAGGTCGAAGAGAATTTCATCCGATACGGCAAGAACCACAAGCTCAACATCGCGCTCTTGATCGGCGGTGTCTCATTCGACGAACAGAACAAGAAGCTGGAGCGCGGCGTCGACGTGCTGATCGCGACGCCCGGCCGCCTGCTCGACCACCGCGAGCGCGGCAAGCTGTTGCTCAACGGTGTCGAGATCCTCGTCATCGACGAAGCAGACCGCATGCTCGACATGGGCTTCATCCCCGATATCGAGCGCATCTGCGAGATGATCCCGTTCACCAGGCAGACGCTGTTCTTCTCGGCGACGATGCCGCCGGAAATCACCAAGCTGACCGAGAAATTCCTGCACGCGCCGGTGCGCGTCGAGGTCTCGAAGGCAGCATCCGCGGCGACCAACATTATCCAGCGGCTGGTCAAATCAGGCTCCAAGCCATGGGACAAGCGCGAGACGCTGCGCAATCTGATCAAGGCCGAAGACGCGGAGCTGAAGAACGCCATCATCTTCTGCAACCGCAAGGTTGAAGTGGCGGAGCTGTTCCGCTCGCTGCTGAAATATGATTTCGACGCCGGTGCGCTGCATGGTGACATGGACCAGCGCGCGCGCATGCAGATGCTGGCCAATTTCCGCGACGGCAAGCTGCGCTACCTCGTCGCTTCCGACGTCGCCGCGCGCGGCTTGGACATCCCCGATGTCAGCCACGTCTTCAACTATGACGTGCCGATCCACGCCGAGGACTATGTCCACCGTATCGGCCGTACCGGCCGCGCCGGACGCTCCGGAAAATCCTTCACCATCGCGACCAAATCGGACACCAAATACATCGATGCCATCGAACGTCTGATCGGCAACAAGATCGAGTGGCATGACGGCGACTTGTCGACGGTTGTTGCCAGCGAAGGCGGCGAGGATGATGCTCCGCGCCGTGGCAAGGGCGCACCGCGCCGCGCCGGCCGCAAGGACGACGATCGCGGCAGGGAAAAGGGCGGCGAGCGCAAACCGCGCGAACGCCACGCCAAGCGCAGCGAAGACACGGCACCGGAAACAGTCCGCGAGGATCAGCCGGTGGCCGAGGCCGCAGCCGCCGACGTCGGCGAACGGCGCTCGCGCAAGGAAGCGATCCGTTCGGAAAACACCGAGCGCAAATCATCCGATCGCAATGAACAGCGCGCACCGGAACGCGGCGACACGAGGCCGCAGCGCGACAACAGCCGCCCTGCCCGCCAACGACACCAGGAAGACAACGATTCCACCGTCGGCTTCGGCGATGACATGCCGGCCTTCATGCGGATCGTCGCCAAGGTCTGATTCCCGACCGCTTCAAAGGCAAGCCAGCCATCCGGCTTGTCTTCTCGGCAAAGGTTCCTGCCTGACTCGCCCGTTACATCGGCCCAGGCATCATCTTGGTCGGTTTTTCCAGCATCGGAAACTCGGCCTTGTTGCATTTCACGTTCGGATTCGTCGGACTGAACATGCCGTTCGGATTGTCCCCGAGCCAGGCATGCAGGTCGTAGTGGACGAACTCCTTCGGGATGAGAGGGTAGTGCCCCTCCATAGGCCCCATGAAGGTCTGGCCAAACAGCTTCGGGGGTTCCTTGATGTCCGGCGTCAGAGGCACCAGCCATTCCACGCCGACCAACTTCAGGCCTTTCTTGGTCGGCTCGTAGATCAGCACGTTTGGCCTCATCGGATCGAGCTTCTGGCCGACACTCGGGACATTGACGAAGTGGATACCCATGGCGCCCTTCGGGTAGTCCATCGCACCCGCTATCTTTTCTCCGCTGTAGTAGACGCAGCCGACCGTCGACAGATAGAGGTCGCGGACGGCGACGGTGTAATCGTCATATTTGGCGAGCGATTTTTTCAAGGCTTCGATGTCGGCCTTGTTGGCGTCCTCGGCCCGAGCCGAAGCAACGTTCAGCCACGCGCCCACCAAACCTGTCAAAACGAGGACGCCGCAGCGCCCAAGGCTGGCTGTTCTTGTCATGCATTCCTCCCAGATTTCTGATCTGGCCGTGCAAGACCGAGGCGGAAAAATGCTGATTGCGCGGCCAGTGACACCGCCTCATCCCCTCAGGAACAGCGATGATGCTATTCCTTTCCATAGCTGCGGGAAAGCTATATTTTAGCAATAGCTAATCCAACAACGCCAATATCCGTACAAACAAAAACGGCCCCCCATGGGAGCCGTTTCGCATTGGTTTGCCGTGCAAATCAGGTGAGCGGCGACAGCTGGATCTCGACGCGGCGGTTCTGGGCGCGGCCTTCGGACGTGGCATTGGATGCGACCGGGCGCGTCTTGCCGAAGCCGGTGACTGCGAAGCGGCGCTGATCCACGCCCTGACCGGACAGATAGTTCGCGACCGCCAGAGCACGACGCTGCGACAGATCGAAATTGTGCTGGTCGCCACCGGTCGAATCGGTGTGGCCGAACACGTCGACCGTGGTCTGCTTGAACTTCTTCAGCACCAGCGCGACAGAGTTCAGGACCTGGTAGAAGCCGGGCTTCACCGCATCCTGATCCGAGTTGAAGGTGATGTCGGACGGCATATTGAGAATGATCTGGTCGCCGCTGCGGGTGACGCTGACACCGGTGCCCTCGAGCTGCCGGCGCAGTTCGGCCTCGTTCTGGTCCATGGTGGCGCCGATGGCGCCGCCGGCCAGCGCGCCGATGCCGGCGCCGATCAGTGCGTTGCGGCGGTCGTTGCCGCCGGCAAGCAGGCCAAGGCTGGCACCCGCCAAGGCGCCAAGGCCGGCGCCGGCCGCCGTGTTGGAAATCTTCTGGTCGCCCGTATACGGATCAGTGGTGGTGCAGGCGCTCACGAGCACAGCCGTCGCCACGACGACGAGCACAGTCTTTTTCATAGGATAGTCCCTCTCCAAGTCACGCCTTGCGGTGGCGCCAAATCAGCCCTTCCCGCGACTTGTACCACGAATTGCGGCGAAAAGCGGAATGGCGAAAGCGCCGCTCACGGCTTTTCCCGAGAGACCAATACCCGGCGGTGGCGCCGCATCGCCGTGCCGGAATGGTTTGGATCAGGTTACCAGAGGTTCTTGCCGTCTATGACAACAACTTCGACCTTGTCGATATCGAAATCGTCGAACAGTCGCGAGTTGACGCTAATCTTGGGATTGTCGAAATCCGGCTCGCCAGTCGACCAGTCCGGCGTTTCGGTAAAGGTGCCGCAGCCGCAGGTGGCGCAAAAACCGTGCTTTACGGTTTTCGACCCCCAACGGTAGAAAGAGACGTTCTCCATCGGGCTGGTGAGCTTGAATTGCGAAGGCACGTAGTAGGCCCAGAGCGAGCCGCGCTTCGAGCAGAAAGAACAGGTGCATTGCGTCACCGTCTGCGGTGCCTGCGAAACCTCGAATGCGCCTTGCAATGGCAGCTTGCCTTGATGATCATCAACGAACTCCTCCCGTCGCCCGCCACCCTGTGCGGCAAAGGCACCATAAAGAGGTGCTCCTGACAACTGTCTGTCAGCAGGCACACCCGAACCGCGCAAACCCGGCCTGCGGCCCCGGTCACACGCGACCGCGGACGGCCGACCGTCGTCCTGTCGTCAATAGGAGCGCGGCGGCACGAACAGGCAGATTGTCTTGCCGGCGTCGAGGCCCGCTTGGTGCGCGCACCAATGGAACTCGCCGTCCGGGCTGTCCTTGACACGCTTGTCGGTCATTGGAACGATCTCACCCGTTCCGGCGATGACATAGCCCTCGGGTTTCTCCAGCACTTCGCCTGTATGGGTCGTGCGACAATCATAGTTGGCGCAGCATGCGAACGGATAACTCCAGCCCTGTGGCTTTGCCGCCGTGGGCGTGGCGTCATGCGCGAAGGCAGGTGCCGTCAGCATTGCCATCGCGCCGATCGCGAACAGGGAAAACAAAAGTCGGCCAGCCGGTTGAACGGCATTGGCCGATCTGAGTGTGGCAGCAGACATGACGCGTTCCTTTCAAACGAGCTCAAGCGTTTCGCTTGCCCGTTCCCGGAACGTATCTTCCCAGTGGCCGGATCGTCGGGTCGCAGATATGCCGCGTCCGGCCATAAATGCTTTTTCTCTCCCAGCCCTTGGATGCTGGGCTGATTCCTTGGTCGGCGCAAGACGATGCATTCCCGACATCGTTCTATGGACGTCAGGTATCCGCTACCGCCGACGAGATGAGGCCAAGGTCGATTCCCGGCAAACGGGCGTCGGATAAACGGAATAGGCCCGCTGTGGTTCCAGCCTACTGCTGGTCAGAGCCGGCAATCACGTGCTCTTGATACTGCGGCAGGTCATCGGTGATGGTGAACCAGCCCGCCTTCGAACCGACGAAGATGTGCGCGGTCGGGCGGATGGATGGGTCGTCGACGAGGGTTCCCATGGCGACATGGACATAGGCCCGTCGCGCACGAGCGAATAAAGCAAGGAGCCGCACCGGCTACAATGCGCGCTATGGCCGCTTTCGTCGCCGAAGATCAGGAGCTTGTCCTCGCCTTCGGTGAGGACAAGCTTTTCACGCTCGATACCGGCGAAAGACTTGAAGGCCGATCCGGTGGTGCGCCGGCAGTTCGAACAATGGCAATTCGCGGCATAGATGAATTCGTCAGCGACCTCGTAGTGAACCGCACCGCAGAAGCACTTTCCGGTGAGCTTGCTCGGCAACCCACTCCTCCGTCGCTGTGGTGCGCAGGGGTATGTTCAGATTGAGGTCAGCTAACCTCACCTGAACATGGACATATCCTAATCCAGGTCTGCTACGGCTTCGCCCGCGCCGCCCTCGATGCGCTGCGACAACGAGGCTTCCATGAAATCGTCGAGGTCGCCATCGAGCACGCTCGACGGGCTGGTGCTCTCGACGCCGGTGCGCAGATCCTTCACCAGTTGGTAGGGCTGCAGCACATAGGAGCGGATCTGGTGACCCCAGCCTATATCGCTTTTCGACGCTTCGGTGGCGTTTGCAACCGCCTCGCGCTTTTTCAGCTCTTCCTCGTAAAGGCGCGAGCGCAGCATCTCCCAGGCCTGGGCCTTGTTCTTGTGCTGCGAACGTTCAGCCTGGCATGCGACCGCGATGCCGGTGGCCAGATGCGTGATGCGCACCGCCGAATCGGTGGTGTTGACGTGCTGGCCGCCCGAGCCTGACGAGCGATAAGTGTCGATGCGGACATCGGATTCGGAGACGTCGATCTCGATCGTGTCGTCGATGACCGGATAGACCCAGACGCTGGCGAAGGACGTATGCCGGCGCGCATTGCTGTCATAGGGCGAGATACGCACCAGGCGATGAACGCCCGATTCCGTCTTCATCCAGCCATAGGCATTGTGGCCTTTGATCATCAACGTTGCGGACTTGATGCCGGCCTCTTCGCCGTCATGCATTTCCAGCACTTCGACCTTGAAGCGACGGCGCTCGGCCCAGCGCGTGTACATGCGCAGCAGCATCGAGGCCCAGTCCTGGCTTTCGGTACCGCCGGCGCCGGCATGGATTTCGAGATAGGTGTCGTTGGAGTCTGCTTCACCCGACAGCAGCGTCTCGACCTGGCGGGCCTTCGCTTCGCCCTGCATCGAGCGGATCGCGGCTTCCGCCTCTGCGATCACCCCCTCGTCGCGCTCTTCCTCACCGAGCTCGATCAGTCCGATATTGTCTTCCAGCGCCTGCGTCAGGCCTTTCACCGAGGCGATGCCCTCTTCAAGGCCCTGGCGCTCGCGCATCAGCTTCTGCGCTTCCAGCGGCTCGTTCCAGAGGCTGGCGTCCTCGGCGCGCACATTGAGGTATTCAAGCCGCTTTATGGCCTGATCCCAGTCAAAGATGCCTCCTCAGCAGGGTTATCGCCTGCCTGATCTCGTCGACAATATTCTGCGTTTCCGCGCGCATGGCTGGCTGTTCTGTCCTGTTTGCTGAAGTCGGTTGGCGCGATACATAGGCAGGCCGCCGCCGGCTGTAAAGCAAAATGGGCTGGCGCCAAGGCCAGCCCATCCGCTCCTGAAAATCGTCAGTAGAGGCCGCCGCCGCCGGACTGGATGGCTTGATTGGCCTGCGGCGACAGCGCGCCACCGGTGGCATTGGAGCCGTCGGCGCCCATGCCGATCACCCAATAGCTGTCGGCGGGACCGGTGCCCGGCTTGAAGGCTTCGATGATGGTTCCGGGATCGCCCGATGCGGCACGCATGCCGGTCTTGCGGTTGATGGCAACCAGGTTCATGCCTTCGGGCACCTTGAAGTCGACATTGGGCGTGCCATCCAGCGCCACCCGCATGAAGTCCTTGAAGATTGGTGCTGCGAGACCACCGCCGGTGGCGCCATGGCCGAGGCCGCGCGGCGTGTCGTAGCCCATGTAGAGGCCGACGACGAGGTTGGGCGTGTAGCCGATGAACCAGGCGTCCTTTTCGTCGTTGGTCGTTCCGGTTTTGCCGGCGATGTGGCGGCCGAGTTCATTGATGGTGGCGCCGGTGCCGCGCTGCACGACGCCTTCCATCATCGAGGTGATCTGGTAGGCGGTCATCGGATCGAGCACCTGCTCGGAATTGTCGACCAGTTCCGGCTCCGGCTGGTTTTGCCATTCAGGCGCATTGCAGCCCTGGCAGCCACGTTCGTCCTGCTTGAACACCGTCTTGCCGTAGCGGTCCTGGATGCGGTCGATGAGCGATGGTTTGATCGATTTTCCGCCGTTGGCCATGATCGAATAGGCCGACACCATGCGCATCACGGTGGTTTCGCCGGACCCCAGCGCCATCGGCAGGTAGGGCGCCAGATGGTCGTAGACACCAAAGCGCTCGGCATATTCGACGACCAGCTTCATGCCCATGTCATTGGCAAGCCGCACCGTCATCAGGTTGCGCGACTTCTCGATGCCGGAGCGTAGGGTCGCCGGACCGGCGACGGTGCCGTCATAGTTCTTCGGCGTCCAGCTCGTGTTGCCGCTCTGGATCGTGATCGGCCCGTCCATGATCACCGAGGCCGGCGTATAGCCATTGTCGAGGGCGGCCGAATAGACGATCGGCTTGAACGAGGAGCCCGGCTGGCGCATGGCTTGCGTGGCGCGGTTGAATTCGGACTGCGCGTAGGAGAAGCCGCCGACCATGGCCAGCACGCGGCCGGTGTGCGGGTCCATGGCGATCAGGCCGCCTTCCACTTCGGGCACCTGGCGCAGGCTGTAGGCGCCATCGGCACCATCGTTTTTCTGCACGAAGATGACGTCGCCCGGCTTCAGCACCTCCGCCGGCGACTTGGCCTTGACGGTCTTGCCGGCAACCACATGGCGCATGGCAAAACCCATGTCCTCCTTGCTGATGGTGCCTTCGACGCGCTCCTTGACGATCTCGCCCGACGCCTGCCGTGCCGGCTGCAGGCCGATCGACAGCCCGGTCGCCGAACTGTCGAGCACGACGGCGAGCGACCATTCGGGGACATCCTCCAGCCCCTTGACGGCGCCAAGCGGCACGCCCCAGTCGCCCGAGGCGTCGATCGATGTCACGGGCCCGCGATAGCCGCGCAGCGTGTCGTATTTCATCAACCCGTTCTGCATCGATTTGCGGGCAATGAGCTGGATCTTCGGATCGAGCGTGGTGCGGACGGAGAGGCCGCCTTCGTAGAGCGCATTCTCGCCGTAGCGGGCGATGATCTGGCGGCGCACCTCTTCGGTGAAATACTCGCCGGCGAACAGATAGGTGCCGCTGCGCCGCGGCGTCACGCCCAGAGGCTCGGCCTTGGCCTTGCTGCCTTCCTCACGCGTGACGTAGCCGTTCTCGACCATCTGGTCGATGACCCAGTTTCGGCGCTCGATCGCGCGATCGGCATGCTTGAAAGGGTGGTAGTTGTTCGGCCCCTTGGGCAGCGAGGCCAGGTAGGCGGCCTCGGCCACGGACAGTTCGTTGACCGACTTGTCGAAATAGGTCAGGGCCGCGCCGGCGACGCCATAGGCGCCGAAGCCGAAGAAGATTTCGTTGAGGTAGAGCTCGAGGATGCGATCCTTGGGATAGGCCTGCTCGATGCGGAAGGCGAGGATCATCTCCTTGATCTTGCGCTCGTAGGTCTGGTCCGAGGACAACAGGAAGTTCTTCGCCACCTGCTGGGTGATCGTCGAGGCACCGACCTGACGCCGGCCCGAGCCGAAATTCTGCAGGTTGACGATGATGGCGCGGCCGAGGCCGGTCACATCGATGCCCGGGTGGTTGTAGAAATTCTTGTCTTCGGCCGACAGGAAGGCCGCCTTGACGCGGTCCGGTATGGCCTGGATCGGCAAATACAGGCGCCGTTCGCGCGCATATTCGGCCATCAGCGCGCCATCCGACGCATGGATGCGGGTGGTCACCGGCGGTTCGTATTTGGCCAGCACCTCGTAATCGGGCAGATCCTTCGACAAATGGCCGATATAGATGGCAACGCCCGCCGCGACCAGAAGGGCCAGCGTCGTGCCGATGCCGAAAAAATAGCCAATGAGACGAATCATACCCGCTCCAGTCCTTGGTTCGGGAATTTCCTAGACGAAGCCGCCTTTCGCGCAAGCTTTCGAGCCGGTCCCAATCCGTAATCGAAAACCCTTGTCGCCGCCATGTGGACAAAATACGGCAATGCCTGATTTCGCGGTCGCGAGCCGGAAATAAAAGCACTGGGTGTTGTCGTCGCGCAACGCCGCCTCTGGTTGCAGGCGCCGCCGGTCATGTCAACCTCCGGTTCCCGGTCCGGCCTTGGCCGACGCGAACAGCGCGACGGCGTTGGTTATGCTCTGGGCCGCCTTTCCGCGCCAGTCGGCGTTGAGCAACTGCGCCTCGTCCTTGGCGTTCGAGAGATAACCGAGTTCGACCAGCACCGACGGCACGTCGGGTGCCTTGAGCACCTTGAAGCCCGCCGAACGCTGCGGATTGTTGATCAGGCCGACGCTGGTCGACAGCTGGCCGACCAGCGTGTGGGCGAAACTCATCGAGAAATTGTGCGTTTCGCGGCGGATCAGGTCGATCAGGATGTCGGTGACTTCCTTGTTGTCGTTCTTGATTTCCATGCCGGCGAACTGGTCGGAGAGGTTTTCTCGGTCGGCAAGCGCCTGCGCCTCGGGATCCGAAGCCTTATCGGAGACGGTGTAGACGGTGGCACCGCGAATGCCTTTGACGCTGATCGTGTCGGCATGGATCGAAATAAGCAGGTCGGCCTCATGCTGACGGGCAATGCGCACGCGGTCGTCCAGGCGCAGGAATTCGTCGGTGTCGCGGGTCATGAAGACATCATAATTGCCGACGGCTGCGAGTTTGTCGCGCAGTTCTGTGGCGAAGGCCAGCGTGACGTTCTTTTCGATGGTGCCGTTCAGGCCCTCGGCACCGCCGTCGATGCCGCCATGGCCGGGATCGATGACGACGGTGAACCGATGGCCGGGATTTGAGACCGGTCCGGTGCCGACCCGCCCTCCCTTGTCGGTCGAAACGGTCGATCCGGTGGTCAGCGCCTGATTGGCCAGCGCCAGGTCGAACTCGCGCTCGGATGCCGCCGACATGTCGATGGCAAGGCGGTAGCCGGTGCCGTCCTCGTTCTTGAGCACATCGAGCTTGTCGACGGCGAACGGTCCCTTGCCGGTGAGGACCAGCCGCGAAACGCCCTCGCCGAGGGCGCCCAGGCGCACGCTCTTGACCAGGCCCCGCGCCTTCAAATCCTTGGCATCAACGGCGAATCTCGTATTCGCGAGATCGATGACAAGACGGTTGGGACCGCGCAGCAGGAACCATTTGATACCGGGTTCGCGATCGAAGTCCATGACGATGCGCATCTTGGTGGCATCGCCGGCCATCTTGTAACCTTTTGCCACGAGCGGAGCGTCGGCGGCATTGGCATTTGAGGACAGGGCAGATGAGACCGCCAGCAGCAGCAAGAGGCAGAAAGCGGCCAGGATCCGGCCGCCGACACGACATCCCTTGTCTGTGAAGTCCGCCAATCCCATCTCTCTTCCAGTCGCTCCCGGTTTGGCGCCCGGCGCCCGGTCATTTCGTCCATATGCCGGTTAGGCCGCGAACTCGATTAACGATTGGTATCCAGAGAAGGTTAACCAAGCCTTTTCATGCAAGGCCGCAAGCCTGGCTTACGCTACGGAACGGCTTTTTGCCGGCATCGGAAATCGGGGTTGCCTTCCATCCCGCCAAATCATAAAAGCGATGGTGGATCACTGCAATCCTGGAACCGCCCTCCTCCGCAGCTTCTTGCTACAGGGTCAGATGTAAAGGCGGCTCCTTTCGCTTCAGGCGAAAAGGGTTCAGGTGATCGCGACGAATTTCGCAGGCGTGCTCCCGTGGCGGGGGAATCGCCTGCGTGAGGAAAACGGCCGGGTTTGTTCCCGCGCCGGCTCTGTATGAGCAAACAAGCTGGTCCGGTTCATCCGGGCTTTGGTTCAAAAGGTTCTGTTGGTGACGATGGCTTCAAGCGCAATCATGGAAAGGTCCGCATCAAACCGCGCCATTATGGCTGCGGGCGGCACCGCCATGGCGCTCAAGCGGCGGCCGGCGGACGTTCAAATATCCGGCACCCACATTCCAGACACGCAGCAGCAGGCTTTGCCTCGCAAGCTGCGGCTGACGGCTGCCGGGGGGAAACGAAATAATGCCCAACAAAATGCTGATAGACGCCTCCCACCCGGAGGAAACACGCGTTGTCGTCGTACGCGGTAACCGTATTGAAGAATTCGACTTTGAATCCCAGGACAAGAAGCAGCTCAAAGGAAACATCTACCTAGCCCGCGTAACGCGCGTAGAGCCCTCCCTTCAGGCAGCCTTTGTCGAATATGGCGGCAACCGTCACGGTTTTCTCGCCTTCAGTGAAATTCACCCCGATTACTACCAGATTCCGGTCGCCGATCGTCAGGCACTGCTACGCGCGGAAGCGCAGGAGGCCGAGGACGAGGAGAACGAGGACGGCGACGGCGATGACCGTCAGAGCCGCGATCGCGGACGGCGCGGCCGCCGGCGCGGCGGAAAGCCCCGTGACCGGGGTGAGCACAAGCGCGATGCAGCCGATTCCGGCGAGGCAAACGACGCTGCCGACGAGGCAGAAGAAGGGGCCGACGCTGGTTTCGAAGAGATCTCGCACACGTCCGAGATCATCGAACATGCGGCCGATACGTCCGAACATGCCGATGCGTCCGAACATGGCGAGGATTCCGCCGAGCAGGACGAAGGCGAAACCCGCGAAGGCGGCCCGACGTCGATCGCCGCCTCGGTCGAGGCCGATGTGATTTCCGAAGCCGTTCCGCAGGCCGAACAAGGCAGCGAAGCGACCTCCGGCGACAATGATCGCGGCATGCTGGAAGAAGTGCAGTCCTCGCATCCGGACGATCACGAGGTCGAATCGGTCGGCGCCGAGGACGCGCTGGAGGAAGTGCGCAACCGCCGCAAGCCGGTGCGCCGCCAGTACAAGATCCAGGAAGTGATCAAGCGCCGGCAGATCCTCTTGGTGCAGGTCGTCAAGGAAGAGCGCGGCAACAAGGGTGCGGCACTGACCACCTACCTGTCGCTTGCCGGCCGCTATTCGGTGCTGATGCCGAACACGGCGCGTGGCGGCGGCATTTCGCGCAAGATCACCAGCGCGGTCGACCGCAAGCGCCTGAAGGAGGTCGTTGCCGATCTCGAAGTGCCGCAGGGCATGGGCGTGATCCTGCGCACCGCCGGCGAGAGCCGCACCAAGGCCGAGATCAAGCGCGATTACGAATATCTGATGCGGCTTTGGGAAAATGTCCGCAATCTCACCTTGCAGTCCACGGCCCCTGCCCTGGTCTACGAGGAAGGCAGCCTGATCAAGCGCTCGGTGCGCGACCTCTACAACAAGGATATCGACGAGATTCTTGTCTCCGGCGAGGAAGGCTACCGCGAGGCCAAGGACTTCATGCGCATGCTGATGCCGAGCCACGCCAAGGTGGTTCAGCCGTTCCGCGACACGACGCCGATCTTCGTGCGCAACGGCATCGAGGCGCAGCTCGACCGCATGCTGCAGCCGCAGGTGACGCTGAAGAGCGGCGGCTACATCATCATCAACCAGACCGAGGCGCTGGTTGCCATCGATGTCAATTCGGGCCGCTCCACCAAGGAGCACTCGATCGAGGACACCGCGCTCCACACCAATCTGGAAGCGGCCGAGGAAGTCGCGCGTCAGCTCAGGCTGCGCGATCTGGCCGGCCTGATCGTCATCGACTTCATCGACATGGAGGAGAACCGCAACAACCGCTCCGTCGAGAAGCGGTTGAAGGATCACCTCAAGAACGATCGTGCGCGCATCCAGGTCGGCCGTATCTCGCATTTCGGCCTGATGGAGATGTCCCGCCAGCGCATCCGCGCCAGCGTGCTGGAATCGACCATGAAGCCTTGCCCGCATTGCGGCGGCACCGGCCATGTGCGCTCCGATTCGTCGGTCGCGCTGATGGTGGTGCGGGCGATCGAGGAATTCCTGCTCAAGGATTCGCGCAGCCACATCACGGTACGGACGCCGGCGGCGACCGCACTCTACGTGCTCAACCACAAGCGCGGCACGCTGGTCGAACTCGAAAGCCGCTTCGGGCTGACGATCACCGTCGAGGCCGACGATTCGGTCGGTTCGCAGCACTATGCGATCTTCCGCGGCGCGCTGGCTGAAAAGCCGGAAGGCTTTGTCGAGGCGCGCAGCTTCCCGGCCTATGTCGAGCCGGAAGAGCCCGAGGACGAGATTGTCGTCGCCGAGGAGGAGGATGACGAGGCGCCGGTCCAGGCCGAACAGCCACGCCAGCAGCCGCAGCAACAACCCCGACCTGCTGCCGCCGGTGGCGAGGAAGGCGAAGGCCGCGACCGCAAGCGCCGCAAGCGCCGGCGTCGGCGCGGCGGCAAGGATCGCGATCGCGAACATGGCGCCCCTGCGGACGGTGCTTCCGTCTCGGCTCCGGCCGGCGAGTTTTCGGACTCGGACTCGGCCGCCGGCGATGGCGACACGGAAACGGACGACAACGCCCCTGTTGGTGTTGCCGAAACGTCCGAGACAGCTGAAGCTTCGGACGACGGCCAGGGTAAAAAGCGCCGGCGCGGCAAGCGCGGCGGCAAGCGCAACCGCCGCGAGGACGGTGAAGGCGAGGCCGAGGCAAGTGCTGGCGAAGCAGCCGACGCGTCCGAAGTCGAAGTCTCGGCAACCGAGGTGATCGCCAGCGAGCCGGTGGTTACCGCAGCGGCCGAAGAGCCGGTGGCGCTTGCTCCGGCCAATGACGACGCGCCGAGCACGGAGAAGCCCAAGAAGCCACGCCGTGCCGCCAAGCCGAAGAAGGCCGCGGCCGAAATCGTCGCCGAAGAGCCGGCTGCCGAGGCGGAAGCACCTGTCGAGACGCCGGCCACGGCGTCCGACGAGGCAGCGGCTGTCGAGAAGGCGCCGAAGGCCCGCCCGTCGCGGCGCAAGCCGGCGGCGGTGAATGCGCCGGTCGAGCCGGTGGTGTCTTCGACCGTAGCGGAAGAACCCGCGGCCAAGACCGAGGACAAGACCGAGGACAAGCCGAAACGCGGCGGATGGTGGCAGCGGAAGGGCTTTTTCTAAGCCTTTCAGCCACCTGAGCTAGTTCTCTGACAAAAAAATCCCGCGCCGTCTCGAAGACGGTGCGGGATTTTCTTATCTGGCGTTATGGCGGATCGCGAAGGCTAAAACGCTTCTTTGATTCCAAGCATGTCGTTGTCCCAAAACCGCTGCGCACTTTTGGGCGACATGCATCACGGCGCGAAGATCGACCAGTTCATCATCCTGGCCAGCTTTTCCAGCGCGATCGACCCCAGCTTGGAATTGCCGTTGGCATTGAGGCCCGGCGACCAGACGGCAAGCGAGGCCACGCCCGGCACGATGCCCAATATGCCGCCGCCGACGCCGCTCTTGCCGGGAATGCCGACGCGGAAGGCGAAATCGCCGGAGCCGTCATAGTGACCGCAGGTCAGCATCATGGCGCCGATGCGGCGTGCCCGCTCGGCCGACACCACGGAATGCCCGGTCGCCGGGTTCTTGCCGCCATTGGCGAGGAAGCGGCCTGCGAGCGCCAGCTGCCGGCAGCTCATGGCAATGGCGCAGTGGTGGAAGTAGACGCCCAGCGCCAGTTCCGGCGCATGGTGGAGATTGCCGAAGGATTTCATATAGTTGGCGAGTGCGAAGTTGCGGTAGCCGGTGGCCCGTTCGGACGCCGCGACCTCGCGGTCGATGATAACAGTCTCGTCGTCGGCCAGGAAACGGATGAAGCGCAGGATCTCGCCGATCGCCTCGCGCGGCTGGTGGCCGGCAAGCAGGATGTCGGAAATGACGATGGCGCCGGCATTGATGAACGGATTGCGCGGAATGCCGTTCTCATGCTCGAGCTGCACGATCGAGTTGAACGGATTGCCTGACGGTTCGCGGCCGACCCGCTGCCACAGCGCGTCGCCGACATTGCCGAGCGCCAGTGTCAGGGTGAACACTTTCGAGATGCTCTGGATGGAAAAGGCCTGGTCGGCGTCCCCTGCCGTCAGCACGCGGCCGTCATTGGTGACCGCTGCGATGCCGAATTTCTTCGGATCGACCTTGCCCAACTGCGGAATGTAGGAAGCGACATCACCGCGATCGATGCGATCGGCCATTTCGGCGGCGACTTCGGCCAATGCCTGATCAAGTTTGGGGGCCTGATCAAGTTTGGAGGCCTGATCAAGTCTGAGGGGCTGTTCGAGTTCCGGCATGGTGCTACCTCAACCAGCGTTCGATGCGCGCCATTGCCTCGACCATGTCGTCGTGGCTGCCGGCATAGGAAAACCGCATCGTCCGGTGCCCAGCCTGAGTGTCGAAGTCGCGGCCGGGCGTTGCCGCCACATGCGCCTCAGCCAGCATCTTGCGTGCGAAGGCCATGCTGTCATTGGTATGCCTGGTGACGTCACAGAAGGCATAGAAGGCGCCGTCCATGGGCGCTGCCAGCGGAAAGCCGAGTTCCGGCAGGCGTTTCATCAAAAGCTCGCGATTCCAGGCGTAGCGGCCTTTTACCGCCTCCAGCTCCTCGGTCGCCCTGAACGCTTCGATCGCGGCGATCTGCGACAGTTCCGGCGGCGAGATGTAGAGGCTCTGGGCGACGCGCTCGACCGGCCGCACCAGCTCTTGCGGCAGCACCATCCAGCCGATGCGCCAGCCCGTCATGCAGTAATATTTGGAGAAGGAGTTGATCACCGTCACGTCGCCGCCATAGGCCAGCGCCGTGGTGTCGGGGGCGGCATAGGCCAGCCGGTGATAGATTTCGTCGGAGATGACGGCGATGCCGAGCTCTTGTGCCGTCCTCACCAGAACCGCCAGTTCATCGGCCGGTATGACCGCGCCGGTTGGATTGGCGGGGCTGGCGAAGAGAACGCCTTTCAGCGGCTTTTCACGATGCGCGGTCTCGAGATGGCCGGCATGCAGATAGGCGGCGTCGCCGAGCTCGATCTCGACCACCTCGATGCCGAGTGCGGCCATGATGTTGCGATAGGCGGGATAGCCGGGTGCCGCGATGGCGACCCGGTCACCCCCATCGAACATCGCCAGGAAGGCGAGGTTGAAGGCGGCCGACGATCCAGTGGTCACCGCGATCCGGCCGGGCTCGATATCAAGCCCGTAGTGATCGGCATAGTGTCCGGCGATCGCCTTGCGCAAACCTGCCAGTCCCAGCGCATCGGTGTAGCCGATGCGTCCATCCTGCAGCGCCTTGGCGGCTGCGGCGCGAACCAGAACCGGTGCGGGATCGGAGGGCTGGCCGACGGCCATCGAAACAACCGGCACGCCCTGGGACTTCAGCCGGTTTGCCTCTGCCAGAATGTCCATCGCATGGAAGGGCTCGACATTGCCACGGCGTGAGAGCGAAACGACCATTTAACCAGTATTCCCGATGACTGACGGCGCCACGCACTGGCGCATGTGCCGCACAAATGCCCGATTGATGTGAGGATCACAAGTTGAGGAAGTTTCCGGCGCCGACTTTTCATCTTTCGCCCGCTCGTCTACCAGTGGAGCCATCATGTTGAGCCGACCCAGATCGACGATTGCCCAGGCAGCGCGCGTCTTCGCGACGCTTTCGCTTGGCGTTGCCGTTGCAATGGCGAGCTCGGTCAGTGCCTTCGCCCAGAACGTGCCGGTGGTGCGCGACGCCGAGATCGAGGCGCTGGTGCGCGATTACGCGCGGCCGATCTTCAGGGCGGCCGGCCTGGCGAATGACGGCATCGACATCGTTCTGGTCAACGACCAGAGTTTCAACGCCTTCGTCACCGGGCGCCGGCTGTTCATCAACACCGGCGCGCTGATGACGGCTGAAACGCCCAACGAGATCATCGGCGTCATCGCGCACGAAGCCGGCCATATCGCCGGCGGCCACCAGCAGAAGCTGCGCGACCAACTCGAACGAGCCAAGACGATGGCCGTCATCGCGACATTGCTTGGCGCCGGCGCCATTGTCGCCGGTGCCACAACCAGCAGCCGCGGTCTCGCCGGCGCTGGCATGGGCGTGGCCGCTGGCGGCGGCGAGATGGCACAGCGCAGCATCCTCGCCTACCAGCGCACCGAGGAGATGACGGCCGACCGCTCGGCGATCACCTATCTCAATGCCACCGGCCAGTCCGGCATGGGCATGCTGAAGACATTCCGCCGCTTCCAGACCGCACTGTCGCTTTCGGGCGCCCAGGTCGATCCGTATCGGATCAGCCATCCGATGCCGCAGGACCGCATCGCCAATCTCGAAGTGCTGGTGAAACAGGACCCCAATGTCGACAGGCCGGACCCGCCCGCGCTGCAGCAGCGCCATGACATGATGCGGGTGAAGATCGCCGTCTACATGGAAGGCCAGGCGGCCGCGTCCCGGCTGATGCGAAAGATGCAAGGAACCCTCGCCGCGCAGTACGGCGACGCCCAGTCGACCTACCTGTTCGGCAACATCGCCGCCGCTCTCGCCAAGACCAATGCACTGATCAAAGCGCAGCCGAAAAATGCCTACTTCCAGGAACTGCGCGGCGACATCCTGATGAAAGCAAACAAACCCAAGGAAGCTGCGGACGCTTACGCCAAGGCGGTCAGCCTCGATTCGGCTCGGTCCGGTCTGCTGCCGGTGTCCGTGGGTCAGGCGCTGATGGCCGTCGGCACGCCCGACTCCCTCAAAAAAGCCGTCGTGCAGATCAACAATGGCCTCGGTCGCGACAAGGAAAATTCAGCCGGATATCGCTATCTGGCACAGGCCTATGGCGAGTTGGGCGACATATCCGGCGCTGAACTTGCCACCGCCGAAAGCCATTTTTATTCCGGCAGCTACAAGGATGCGAAGATTTTCGCCATGCGGGCGCAACAGCAGATGAAACGCGGCGAGCCGCGCTGGCTTCGCGCCCAGGATATCATAAACTACAGGCCGTCAACCAAGATCAAGTGAACCTTCCGGTCGCGCGCCACGACATAGCCAGACCGGAAAACAGGTAGAAGGAACAGGAACGATGAAAAAGGCACTGCTGCTGGGCACCACGGGGGTTGCGGCCGCCCTGGCCATGCTGGCTTTCGGATTCGTTGCCGGAAACCCGCAGATCGCCAAGGCCGGTACCGCGCAGCCGGTCGAGACGGCCGCGGCCGATACCAAGATCGACCGCACCGAGGTCGAAGGCATCATCCGCGACTATTTGTTGAAAAACCCGGAAGTCCTCCTGGAGGTCCAGGATGCGCTTGAGGCCAAGCAGAAGGAAGAGCAGCGCATCGCTCATCTCGGCGTGATCAAGGATGCCAAGGACCAGATCTTCAACTCCGCCTTCGACGGCGTCGTCGGCAATCCCAACGGCAAGGTCACCATCGTCGAGTTCTACGACTACAATTGCGGCTTCTGCAAACGCGCCATCGACGACATGCAGGCGCTGACCAAGACCGATCCGGACCTGCGTTTCGTGCTCAAGGAATTCCCCATCCTCGGACCGGATTCGCAGAAGGCGAGCGTGGTCTCGATGGCCTTCCACCTGATGCACCCGGAAAAGTACGGCGAGTTCCACAATGCGTTGCTCGGTGGCCAGGGGCGCGCCACCGAGGCGGCGGCCATGAAGGTCGCGCTATCGCTCGGTGCCGACGAAGCGGCGCTGCGCGAGAAGATGAAGGACCCGACAATCAACGAGGCCCTCGCCAAGACCTACGATCTTGCCAACAAGCTGGCGATCACCGGAACGCCGTCCTATGTCGTCGGCAACGAGGTGGTGTTCGGGGCGCTCGGGCAGGAAGTGCTGGCTGAAAAGATCGAGGCGGCGAAAGCCGCGCTCTGATCTTGCTCGCCAGCTATTTCTCACGGGCACATTTCCGCCTGTTGTGGACAGTGAAAGAACGCACTTGCGCTCTTTCCGCGGGCGGCTATGCCCATTATAGAGGGCCCAGCGCGCCGGCTTGATGACGGCGCCGGGAAAGGTCGGCTTTTTGAAAACGGTTTTCGTCCTGAACGGTCCCAATCTCAACGCGCTCGGCAAGCGCGAGCCGGGCATCTATGGCGGCAAGACGCTTGCCGCGATCGCCGACGACTGCAAGCAGGCAGGCACGGCGCTGGGGTTCGAGATCGATTTCCGCCAGTCGAACCATGAGGGCGACCTTGTCGACTGGATTCAGGAAGCCGGCGACAAGGCTGTCGGCATCGTCATCAATCCGGGCGCCTACAGCCACACCTCGATTGCCATCCACGACGCCATCCGCGCCGTCGCACCGTTGCCGGTGGCCGAAGTTCATCTTTCCAACATCCATGCGCGGGAACCATTCCGCCACGTCTCCATGGTCGCGCCGGTCGCCGTCGGCATGATCTGTGGCTTTGGGCCGCTCGGCTATACGCTGGCGCTACAGGCGCTGGCCGCACGCCTATGACCGGCCAACAAACAGAAGGCTCGAAAATGTCGATAAAGAAGACCGGTGTTGACCAGCAACTGATTCGCGATCTGGCGGGCATACTGAACGACACCAACCTCACCGAGATCGAGGTTGAACTGGGCGACCTGAAGGTGCGCGTCTCGCGGCAGGCGCCGGCTGTTCATGCAATCGCAGCGCCGCAGCAGGCCTATGCGCCGGCAGCAGCGCAAGCTGCCTCCGTAGCTCTGCCCGTTGTGGCAGATATTTCCAAGAACGCAGTCACCTCGCCGATGGTCGGCACGGCCTACCTGGCGCCGTCGCCGGACGCCAAGGCATTCATCGAAGTCGGCCAGAAGGTCAAGGAAGGCCAGACGCTGCTGATCATCGAAGCGATGAAGACGATGAACCAGATCCCCTCGCCACGCGCCGGCACGGTGACCGCGATCCTTTTCGAGGATTCGCAGCCGGTCGAATATGGCATGCCGCTCGTCGTGATCGAGTAGAGCGGGCCTGATGTTTCAGAAGATCCTCATCGCCAATCGCGGCGAAATCGCCCTCCGGGTGCTGCGCGCCTGCAAGGAACTCGGCATCCAGACGGTGGTGGTGCATTCGACCGCCGATGCCGACGCCATGCATGTGCGGCTCGCGGACGAGAGCGTCTGCATCGGTCCGCCGCCATCGCGCGACAGCTATCTCAACATCCATCAGATCGTTGCGGCCTGCGAAATCACCGGCGCCGACGCCGTGCATCCGGGCTACGGCTTCCTGTCGGAGAACGCCAAGTTCGCCGACATACTGGCCGCGCACAACATCACCTTCATCGGTCCGTCCGGCGACCATATCCGCATCATGGGCGACAAGATCGAGGCCAAGCGAACCGCCAAGCGCCTCGGCATTCCGGTTGTGCCCGGTTCGGACGGCGCCGTCACCGACCAGAAGGAAGCCAGGCGCATTGCCGCCGAGATCGGCTATCCCGTGATCATCAAGGCATCGGCCGGCGGTGGCGGGCGCGGTATGAAGGTCGCCCTCACCGAGGCTGACCTGGAGATCGCCCTGCAGACGGCGAGCACCGAAGCCGGTGCCGCCTTCGGCGACGATGCCGTTTATATTGAAAAATATCTGGAAAAGCCGCGCCATATCGAAGTCCAGGTGTTTGGTGACGGCTTTGGCCGCGGCGTGCATTTCGGCGAGCGCGACTGTTCCTTGCAGCGCCGCCACCAGAAGGTCTGGGAAGAGGCGCCCTCTCCCGCCCTCAATGCCGAAGAGCGCGCCCGCATCGGCGGCATCTGCGCCAAGGCGATCGCCGACCTCGGCTATTCCGGCGCCGGCACGATCGAGTTCCTCTACGAGAATGGCGAGTTCTACTTCATCGAGATGAACACGCGCCTGCAGGTCGAGCATCCGGTGACCGAAGCGATCACCGGCATCGATCTCGTGCACGAGCAGATCCGCGTCGCCTCCGGCGGCGGCCTCTCGGTGAAGCAGGAGGACATCAAGTTCAACGGCCACGCCATCGAATGCCGCATCAACGCCGAGGACCCGCGCACCTTCACCCCCTCGCCCGGCACGATCACCCATTTCCACACACCGGGCGGCCTGGGCATCCGCGTCGATTCCGGCGTCTATTCCGGCTACAAGATCCCGCCCTATTACGACAGCCTGATCGGCAAGCTGATCGTGCATGGGCGTAATCGCGTCGAGTGCATGATGCGCCTGCGCCGCGCCCTGGACGAGTTCGTCGTCGACGGTATCAAGACGACGCTGCCGCTGTTTCGCGATCTCGTCGGCAATGCCGACATCGCCAATGGCGATTATGACATCCACTGGCTGGAAAAATATCTGGCCAAGGAAGAGTAGCGCGGAGACGCGATGACCCGCCCCTACGCGCCCGGCTATCGCATCCCCACCGACCTGCTGCTCAAGGCCTACGCCTCGGGCGTCTTCCCAATGGCAGAAAGTGCCGGCGACCCGGAGGTGTTCTGGGTGCGGCCGGAGACGCGCGGCATCATTCCGCTCGATGGTTTTCACGCACCGAAGAGCCTGAGGAAAACGATCAAGAAGAACCCCTTCGACATCCGTTTCGATTTCGATTTCGAAGCCACGATCGACGGTTGCGCCGAGAAGCGGGTGGAACGGCGCTCGACCTGGATCAATGCGCCGATCCGCGAAGCCTATGTCGAGTTGCATCGGATAGGCCATTGTCATTCGGTCGAGGCGTGGCGCGAGGACCGGCTGGTCGGTGGCCTCTATGGCGTGTCGCTCGGCCGGGTGTTTTTTGGCGAGAGCATGTTCGCCAGGGAGACGGACGCTTCCAAGACCTGCCTTTTCTATCTCGTGGAGCGCTTGAAGGCACGCGGATTCGCGCTGCTCGATACGCAGTTCACCACCGAGCACCTCAAGCGCTTCGGCGCCGTCGACGTGCCGCGCGGCAAATATGAAAAGATGCTGGCCGACGCGCTGAAGGGCGAGGCCGTATTCTATCCCTGACGCCCAATTCTATCCCTGAAGATTGAGCCTACTTCCCAGTGGCGGCTTCCAATGGCGTCTGCGAATGGAACATCATCTTCCAGCCGTTGACGCGATGGACATAGCCGGTGCTGACCAGCGCGGCGTAAGGTTCGCCGTTCTCGCGTGTCGCATGTGCCTCGTAGGTCAGCATGATGATGTCGCTGCCCGGCTCGATAATACCCTTGAGGTCGATTTTCAGGTCGCGCCAACGGTTGGGCTTGGTTGCGGTCTTGGCGAGATCCGCATTGTCCATCGCCTGTGCCATCTGCGGAAACGCCACCAGGCATTCGGTGTCGGCATTGGCCGCATAGTAGGCCGCGTCGCCCGTCCAGAATCCCTTTTCGAGTTCCAGCAACTCTGCCTTGCCGGCCGTGATCCGCTTGCTGTCTGACATCGGAAGATCCTCCCTGCGCATAAATGCGCGCTCATCCGTGCCCCAACGTATGGTGGCCAGGACGGTTCCGGGGGATCAGTTGGTGTCGGTGGTATCGGGTTCCGAAGCGTCCGGCTCCGTCACGCCAGGCTCTGTCACGTCCGGAGCGGTCGCGGCTTTCGGTTTGGCCGCGGCGGGCTTGGGCGCCTCGGCTTTGGTCGAGTCTGCCTTGGCGCCATCGGGCGCCGGCACATCCGACTTCTGCTTGCAAGCCTTCAGCCAGACGTCATAGACGGCATGCTCGACGGCATTGAGGCCGGGGCTTTCGGCAAACATCCAGCCGGTGAAGATGCGGCGGATCTTGCGGTCCAGCGTGATCTCGTCGACCTCGACGAAAGAATCGGTCTTCGGCTCTTCGGTCTGCGGCCGTGAATAGCAGACGCGCGGCGTCACCTGCAAAGCACCGAACTGCACCGTCTCGTCGATATAGACATCGAAGGTGATGATGCGGCCGGTGATCTTGTCGATACCGGCAAACTCGGCAACGGCATTGGTAACCCGGTCCGCTCCCGCGGGCGGCGCCGGCGCGGGTGCCGCGGGCTCAGGCGAAGCGGCGAAGGCCACGGTGCTGACGGCAAGACCGGCGGCTAGCGCCAGACTGGCCGATATTGAGTAAGAAAAGCTCATGCAAAGATACCGGTGGTTCGCGCCCGGGTGATTCTGTCGATCGCCAAGGCTAGTCGCCGTTTTCTGATCAGCAAGCAGCTAAACACCAATTGTGGCGCTAAAGGACCGGCTTGCACCCTGTCGCTACGACCCGGGTGTCCAGGCATCGTAGTCGCCGGTGACCTGCGGGCGATGCTGATTGGTCAGCACCGAGCCCTTCGGGCGATAGGCCGCCGGGCTGCCGGTCAGATTGGGCTGATGCGGCTTCTGCCAGTCGCGCGGCTTGTAGTCCTCGCTGGACGGCGCAACGTCGACGCGGTGGTGCATCCAGCCGTGCCAGCCGGGCGGTATCGCCGAAGCTTCCGAATAATTGCGGTAGATGACCCAGCGGCGCGTGCGGCCTTCCGAATCGATGCCGCCTTCGTAGTAGAAATTGCCGGTTTCGTCCTGGCCGACCTTCTTGCCGTACCGCCAGGTGTGCAGGCGGGTTCCTATCGTCTGGCTGTTCCACCAGGTGAAAAACTGCGTAAGGAAAGTCTTCATTTCAAAACCCTCGCGCCGGCAGCGCCCGTTTTCCTGCTTATGGCGTCAGGCCTTGCCGAAGGCAAGGCTTTTGCCACGGCGTGCGCGCAAATGGCTTGCCGGAAACCCGACACAAGCCTGTGATCCTGCCGGTCGCTGCATGCACGCTTGCCAAGCCTTTACGGTATTTCTAAAGCTCTGCGCGCCCATGCCTGCATCCAGCCCGGCTTGAGGCCAAAGGAGGTGACGATTGGCCACGGAATTGCCGACCACCGACATTCGCATCAGCGCCGAGGCGATTCGCCACCGCAAGGGCGGCACGCCGATCGTTTGCCTGACCGCCTATACCTATCCCATCGCCCGTCTGCTCGATCACCATGTTGACCTGCTTCTGGTCGGCGACAGTGTCGCCATGGTCCTGCATGGCCACAAGACGACGCTGGGCGCCTCGCTAGAGATGATGATTGCGCATGGGCAAGCGGTGATGCGCGGCTCGGCCAGGGCCTGCGTCGTCGTCGACCTGCCGGCCGGCAGCTATGAGGTTTCGGCAGCACTTGCCGTGGCCTCGGCGCGGCGGGTCGTCGACGAAACCGGCTGCCAGGCGGTGAAGCTCGAAGGCGGCCTCGACATGACCAGCCAGATCGAGGCCATCGTCGCCGCCGGCATTCCGGTGATGGGACATATCGGCCTGCAGCCGCAATCGGTGGAGAAGGACGGCGGCTACAAGATCAAGGGCCGCACCGAGGAGGCTGTTGCGGCATTGCTTCGCGATGCGCTCGCCGTCGAGAACGCCGGCGCTTTCTCGGTGGTCATCGAAGGCACGGTCGAGAGGGTCGCCGCCGATATCAGCCGCCGCCTCGCCATTCCAACCATCGGCATCGGCGCCAGCGGTGACTGCGACGGCCAGATCCTGGTCATCGACGACATGGTCGGGCTGACCGTCGATCGCGTGCCGAAATTCGTCAAGGAATACGCGGACCTGCGCAGCGTGATCTCGCATGCAGCTGAAACCTATGCAGCCGAGGTGCGGGGCCGGACATTCCCCGGCCCCGGCCATGTCTTTTCGGCGACAAAGAACAGGGATGACGCATGAGCCAACCCGTCGTCGTCGACAGCGTGGCCGCACTTCGCGCGCAAATCCGGGACTGGCGGCGCGACGGCCTTCGTGTCGCCATGGTGCCGACCATGGGTGCACTGCATGACGGACACATCTCGCTGGTCAGGATCGCGCTCCAAAAAGCCGAGCGCTGCGTCGTGTCGATCTTCGTCAACCCGACGCAGTTCGCGCCGAGCGAAGACCTCGACAAGTACCCGCGCCAACTCGGCCGCGACCTCGACCGGCTGGGCGCGGCAAAGGCCGACCTTGCCTTCACACCGACGGTTGGCGAGATGTATCCTGCCGGCTTCGCCACGAAAATCTCGGTCGGCGGCCCCTCCGCCGGGCTCGAATCGGACTTTCGGCCGACTTTTTTCGACGGCGTCGCCACCGTGGTGGCAAAGCTCCTCCTGCAGGCAACGCCCGACTGTGCGGTCTTCGGCGAGAAGGACTACCAGCAGCTTTGCGTGGTGAGGCAGCTCTGCCGCGACCTCGACCTGCCTGTCGAGATCATCGGCGCACCGACGATCCGCGACGCGCATGGTCTCGCCATGTCGTCACGCAACGCCTATCTCGATGAGGCCGAACTGAAGATCGCCCGCCAGCTCAACGTGATATTGCGCAATACGGCTGCGGCCCTGGCGGCAGGCGCCGGCCAGAGCGACGCAACCGAAGAGGCCAGCCGCGCCCTCATCGCCGCCGGCTTTCAGAAGGTCGACTATGTCGAGGCACGCCAAAGCCTGACGCTTGCGCCATGGCGTCGAAACCGCGAAGGGCGTCTTCTTGCGGCAGCATGGCTCGGCAAGACGAGGCTGATCGACAATGTGGAGGTTCCCGCTGCCTAGCGAGAAGGCTTCGGCCAGATAGACACGGGCCGCGACCAAGGTCGATGGTCCCGCACTCCCGGCGGATTGCCGCCGCGCCTAGCTCTCGCTCTTTTGTCCGCCGGCCCTGACGATCAGGTGTCCCGCCACGATCCCAACCACCCCGGCAAGGGCTTTCACCAATGCATCGATGAGGCGTGCATGGCGACCGGGATCAATGAGCTGAAGCAGTTCCAGCATGCCGGCGGTCACAGCCACAAAGATCACGACCTGATACAGTCGGTTGGGAAAGCCGATCGCCAGGGCGAAGCCCAGCAGGACATAAGCCAAGGCACGCTCGACATTCGCTTCAGCGAGGTGCGGCCGCATCTGGATCGGCGACAAGGTCGCGAAAATGATGATGGCGAGCAGCGCCAGCGCTGTAATGCGGGACAGTTTGGTCATGCCCTTGCATATCCGTCGTGAGCCGGCACAGCAAACGCCGCGATGACGCATGGCTTGATCGCTCTATTCATCCCGGTGGTCTATCCCAGCGGTTTCTCGAAACTCAGCGTCGTCAGCCTTGAGGTATCACGGGACTCTTCCGCGGCACTGACAGGCAAGAACCCTTTCGACCGATAGAAGGCGATGGCACCGGCATTGGCTTCCTCGACCTCGACGCGCAGCGTTCGCGCTTCCGGGAAACTGGCTTCGACCTCGTCGAGCAGTGCTTGCCCGATCCCCCGCCGCTGGCAGTCCGGATGGACGTAGAGCTGGTTCAACAGGATGATTTTCGCATCGGCGGTGGCGGCGGCGAAAGCCATTCCGCCGATCCGCTTGCCGTCATCGGCCACCAGGAATTCCGAGTTGGGCCGCGTCAGCCGCGAGCGGAGCGAAGCGATCGAGTGCCATTCGTCGGTGATCTCGGCGACTTTGGCAGCGCCATAAATGGCGTCATAGGTCGCATGCCACGTTTCCACCAGCAGCGTCCGCACAGCGGCAAGGTCGCGTTCACCTGCGGTGCGGACGAACACGGCGCTACTCGATGCCCAGCTTGGCCTTGACGAGGTCGTTGACGGCTTGCGGGTTGGCCTTGCCGCCGGTCGCCTTCATTACCTGGCCGACGAACCAGCCGGCCATGCTCGGCTTGGCGCGCGCCTGTTCGACCTTGTCAGGGTTGGCGGCGATAACGTCGCCGACGGCCTTCTCGATGGCGCCGGTGTCGGTGACCTGCTTCATGCCACGGCTCTCGACCAGTTGGCGCGGGTCGCCGCCCTCATTCCAGACGATCTCGAACAGGTCCTTGGCGATCTTGCCGGAGATGGTGCCATCCCTGATCAGATCGATGACCGCACCGAGCTGCTCGGGCGAAACCGGAGCGTGTTCAATGTCTTTTCCGGCCTTGTTCAATTGCCCGAGCAGATCGTTGATGACCCAATTGGCGGCAAGCTTGCCGTCGCGGCCGGCGGCCACCTTTTCGAAATAGTCGGCGATCGGCTTTTCCGAAACCAGGATCGAGGCGTCATAGACGGACAGGCCGAGCGACGCGATCAGCCGCGCCTTCTTGTCGTCCGGCAGTTCCGGCAATTCCTTGGCCAGCGCATCGACATAGGCCTGGTCGAATTCCAGCGGCAAAAGGTCGGGATCGGGGAAGTAGCGGTAATCATGCGCCTCTTCCTTGGAGCGCATCGAGCGCGTCTCGCCCTTGACGGCGTCGAACAGCCGCGTCTCCTGATTGATCTTGCCGCCATCCTCGAGGATGGCGATCTGCCTGCGCGCCTCGTAGTCGATGGCCTGGCCGATGAAGCGGATCGAGTTGACGTTCTTGATCTCGCAACGCGTGCCGAACTCGCCGCCCGGCTTGCGCACCGAAACGTTGACGTCGGCGCGCATCGAACCTTCGTCCATGTTGCCGTCGCAGGTGCCGAGATAGCGTACAATGGTGCGCAGCTTGGTGACATAAGCCTTGGCTTCGTCGGCCGAGCGCATGTCCGGCTTGGAGACGATCTCCATCAGCGCCACGCCGGAGCGGTTGAGATCGACATAGGACATGGTCGCATGCTGGTCGTGCATCGACTTGCCGGCATCCTGCTCCAGATGCAGCCGCTCGATGCCGACCTCGATGTCCTCGAATTCGCCCTGGCGGTCCGGGCCCACCGAAACGATGACCGTGCCCTCGCCGACGATCGGCTGCTTGAACTGTGAAATCTGGTAGCCCTGCGGCAGGTCGGGATAAAAGTAGTTCTTCCGATCGAAGACCGACTTGTGGTTGATCTGCGCCTTCAGCCCCAGGCCGGTACGGATCGCCTGCTTGACGCATTCCTCGTTAATGACCGGCAGCATGCCCGGCATCGCCGCATCGACCAGGCTGACATTGGCGTTAGGCGGCGCGCCGAAGGCCGTCGAGGCGCCCGAAAACAGCTTTGCTTCCGAAGTGACCTGCGCATGGACCTCGAGGCCGATGATGATCTCCCAGTCGCCGGTTGCGCCGGGGATCAGGCGTTTTGCGTCAGGAGTACGGGTGTCGATAAGGGACATGGCGGCCTGCGAACTGGAATGATGGGAAGCTGCATTAATGCACATTCTGATTTGCAACTTCGCTAGTGCAAACCGCCAAAAGAGACAAGCGCAAAGCCACGGACTGGCCTTTTCAGCCGCGTTCGCCTATAGGACGCTCATTCCAATGGAGAGTGGATGTCCACTTACGCTCAGTCCCGGTAAGGCCCTGACCTCCTGGCGAGGCAGGGCAGAAAACCGAAACCCCGTGCCGCGAAGCTTCGCGGCGGCGGCATTTTTTGTTTTCCCGGAAAACTCTCACATGGACATTTCGCGCATAGAACAGCGCATCCTGCACCTGCTCGCGCAGGGTGGACGCATTGAAATCGAAAAGAACGAGAAAAAGCGGATCGCCTCCGTCAAATGCCTGACCCGCGACGGCTGGCATTATCCGGGCGTCGATCTCGATATGTTTCGAAAACTGAAGCGTAAGAAGGCGGTTTCTTCGTCGGGAGGCGGCCCTTACCGCATCACCCGGCGCGGGCTCGCGCTCGTCCGCTCCGAACTCGACAACAGGTAAACCACGGCTCCGCCGGTCGGTTCTCCGGCCGGCGGTTCGCCTCGCCGCTCAGGCGGTGGCGATATAGGCCCTGATCTCGTCGGCCTCGCGCTCGACATCCTCGATGCGGCGCTTGACCACATCGCCGATGGACACGATGCCATCGAGCATGCCGTCCTTCTCCACCGGCAGATGGCGGAAGCGGCCTCGGGTCATGATCTCCATCACCTCGTTGACGGTGTGATTCTCGTTGCAGATCTTCACCTTCGGCGTCATTGCCGAGCGCACGGCGATATCCAGCGCGGCTCCACCTTCGCGGGCGACAACCCGGACGATGTCGCGCTCTGACAGGATGCCGACGATCTTGCGATCGCCATTGGTGATGACCAGCGCACCGATCTTGTGCTCTGCCAGGATGCGGATGGCTTCGCTAAGCTTTTCGTTCGGCCCGAGCGTCAACACGTCATGGCCTTTTCTCTCGAGAATTGCCTTCACCGTCATGGCGTCCTCCTCTGCTTTGCCTGCCGGTTCCTGCCCTGACCGGCCTTCACGTAAGAGTGAACATCGTGCGCCGTGATCGGTTGCATTTCAAGTGCGGTGGTCGGTCGTCTCCCATTCAGGCGCCTGCCATCGCCTGTCGAACCAACGCAAGCCGAAGAAGCCCGCGAAAAAGCCGCCAATATGGGCCTCCCAGGCGATCTGACCATCTACCCCTGGGGCAAACCCGAGCAGGCCGGTGGCGAGATTGATGACCATCCACATGGCGAGGAAGATCACGACACCGCGCAAGCGCAATACGAATGCGATCGGCAGCACAGGGCCGGCGAAGGCGGCCTTGCCGGCCGAACGGTCGGTGCGGAAGCCGAAACGCGCCGCAGCCCCCATCATGCCTGATATCGCACCGGAAGCCCCGACCAGCGGCGCCTCACCATAAGGATGGATCGCCCAGAAAAGCGCGACCGAAGCCAACCCGGTTGCGGCAAAAAACAGCGCGAACCACAGCGTTCCCAGGCGGTTTGCCAATGGTGAACCAAACGCGGCGAGCCACACCATGTTGATGGCCAGATGCGCGAAACCGCCGTGCAGGAAAGCATAGGTGAACGGCCGCGAAAACAGGAACCAGTCGAAGCCGTATTGCCCGGTGTAGAGAACGGGGATGAAGGCCCCGTCATACAGCAATGTCATCTGCTGGGATTCGCTCAACACATATTGCTGCAACAGGTAGACGACGACGCAGATGCCGATCACCGCCAACACGACGGGTGGCAGGTTGAACACCGGCTCGCGCCGTCGTCGCTGCGCGTCGTCCATCTGTTCCGTGTCCGAAGGGTTTACCGGTTCGTTCATGCGCATCTGGTCCAGGAATTCCTGCGCGTCCTTTAGAGCAAGGATGTCCGGGTTGGAACAATTCTGTTTTCTCAACAGCGAACGCCCGGCACCGCATCGTCTTCATTTGCTACGAAACCGAAAGGAAGCGAAGTGGAAATGCTCCGGGATTTGAAAAACTCGCAATGAGCGTTCTCGGAAGCGATGGGCCTCCTCCCTAGAATGCGGCCAATTTCAAAGGGGTCTCCACATGATCAAGCATATTCTTTCGCTGGCGGCAGCCGCCGGCATAGCCGGTCTCGCCACCGCTGCTTCGGCGCAGGGCATATCCGGCGCGCCGGCACCCTTCGATAAGGGCGGCGTCAAGATCGCCGTCGTCAGCTTCCTCGGCTCCGGTGACTGGCTCCAGGCATTCGAGGCCGGCGTGAAGCGCCAGGCCGATGCGCTCGGCATCGAGGCCAACATCTCGCAGGCGCGCAACGACATCAACACCGAGCGGCAGTTGATCCAGCAGGCGATCAATCTCGGCGTGCAAGGCATCATCATCAACAACGGCCAGCCCGAAGCCATCAAGGACGTCGCACAGGCAGCGCTTGACGCCGGCATTCCAGTGGTGGCCTACGACACCAACCTCGACAACCCCAAGATCCCGCAGGTCGAGCAGTCCGATGCCGACATGGCGCGCCTCGTGCTCGACCAGGCGGTCAAGGACCAAGGCGAGAAATTCGACGGCGGCGTCCTCTATGTCGCCGGCTTCGCACCGCTCGACCGTCGTTATGCGGTGTGGAAGGATTTCGGCAAGAAGTACCCAGGCATCAAGGAAGTCGCCACCTGGGGCGTGGTCAACGACACCGTTGCCGCTTCGGTCGCCGACCAGACCAAGGCCGTGCTCACCGCCAACCCGACGCTTTCGGTCGTCTTCGCCCCATGGGACGAGTTCGCCCGTGGCGTGAAGCTCGCCATCGACGAGCTTGGCGTGGCAGACAAGGTGAAGATCTACGGTGTCGATATCTCGACCTCGGACATCCAGGCCATCCTCGAGCCGAACAGCCCGTGGGTGGCGACGGCGGCAACCAACCCGGCCGTCGTCGGCGAGGCTTCGGTGCGCGCGCTGGCCCAGCTGATCGCCGGACAGAATCCCGGCCATTCGGTGCTGATCCAGCCGACGCTCGTCACCAGAAAGGACCTCGTCGACAACAACATCAAGACGATCGAAGATCTGCAGGCAAAATTCCCGGCCTTCAAGGACAGCGATGCCGCAAAGGCACCGTGGATCCCGGCGACGAATTGAGCTTCTGCGCCTTCACAAAATCAGCGATCCAAACAATCATCCCCGGCCTGCTGGGGGATGATTGCGCCTGCCTCCGCCACACCACCCGCTGCGACAGGCAAAGTGCGCCGGACCGACCTTTTGAAAGACAATTATGGTTTCTGTCCCCACCCCCGACTATTCCAGGAACATGCGCCTGATCGGTCATTCCGACCAAGGCGGGCGGCCGGACGGATTGCAGGTGATGGTGCATCGCGGCTTCGCCTATGTCGCGCATCCCTGGTCACAAGGCTTTTCCATCATCGATGTACGGGATCCCAAGAATCCGGGCGGGACGGTGTTCGTGCCCGCGCCGCCGAATACCTGGACCATCCATCTGCAGACGCATGAGGATCTGCTGTTGGTCGTCCATGCACGCGATCTGTTCGCCGACGCCGCTTTCGCGTTCGACGAGAAGGTCTACTACACCCAGTCGATCGGCGAGACGATCGGCACCGCGTCTGGTTCGGGCGCGGCGCGGACCTGGTCGGCCGGCATGGCCGTCTATGACATCTCGAAGCCGACGCAGCCTCGCCAGATCGGCTTCTTCCCGGTCGACGGCATCGGCATCCACCGCATCTGGTACGTCGGCGGGCGCTACGCCTACGTATCGGCGCTTCTCGACGGCTACAGCGACTACATCCTGCTGACGGTCGACCTTCAGGACCCGGCACGGCCAGTCGAGGCCGGTCGCTGGTGGATTCCAGGAATGCATCTTGCCGGCGGCGAGACACCCGGCTGGCCCGACGGCCGCCGCTATGCGTTGCATCATGCGGTCGTCGAGGGTGATACCGCCTATGCCTGCTGGCGCGACGGCGGGTTGACCGTCCTCGATGTCGCCGACCCTGCCCTGCCGAGGCTGATCAGCCACAGGAACTGGTCGCCGCCCTATGGTGGCGGCACCCATTCGGCGCTGCCGCTGCTCAAACGCGGCTTGCTCGTTGTCGCCGACGAGGCCGTGCTCGACCATGAGGAGGATGGGCGCAAGCTCACCTGGATCTTCGACATACGCGATCCGGCGAACCCGATTTCGATCTCGACCCTGCCGACCCCGGACGAGACCGATTACACCGCCAAGGGCGGACATTTCGGTCCGCACAATCTGCACGAGAACCGGCCGGGCAGCTTTGTGTCAGACACCCTGATCTTTGCAACCTACCAGAATGCCGGCGTGCGCGTTTTCGACATCTCCGATCCCTATCGCCCAAAGGAGACCGGGGCGCTGGTGCCGCCGGCTCCCAGCCGCATGGTCGACAAACGTCCGAATCGGCCGCAAGTGATCCAGTCGACCGACGTATTCGTCGACGCCAACGGCATCGTCTATTCGCCGGATTACAATGCCGGACTGGCGATCATGGAATATGGCGGCTGACAATTACGACCGTGCCCCGTTGGCTTGCTTGCCTTTCCCAGTTCCCGCTCAACCTGTAACCGGCTGAACCAATTGTCCCTCACCGCCGCCCCCATTGCCGTCGCTGTCGCCGGGATCGAAAAATCCTTTGGCCCGACGCGCGCGCTCGCTGGAGCCGATCTTACCGTGGCAGCCGGGGAGGTCGTGGCGCTGATGGGCGCCAATGGCGCCGGCAAATCGACTCTGGTGAAAATCCTTTCAGGCTCGCATGTACCCGACGCCGGAACGATCACCCTGGGCGGCGGGTCGTCGCCCTCGCCTCGCCCAGCGCCGCCAAGGCCGCCGGCATCGCGACCGTCCATCAGGCGACGGATCAGGCGGGGGCTGCCGGACTGACGGTCGCGGAGAATCTTCTGCTCGATGAACTTTGCCAGCCGGGCGAGCGCTTCTTCGTCTCGGCCCGGTCGATCCGCAGGCGTGCGCGCGCCATCGCGGCGCTGATCGATCTCGACCTGCCGCTCGACCGCGACTTCATCGACCTGCGGCCGGCGGAGCGGCAATTGATCGCCATCGCCCGCGCCGTCGCGGCCAAGGCCTCCGTTCTAATCCTCGACGAGCCGACATCCAGCCTCTCGGCCACGGAAGCGGACCGGCTTTTCGCCATCATCCGGCGGCTGCGCGCGGGCGGCATGGCAATCCTCTACATCTCGCACAGGCTGGGCGACCTTGCCGCCATCGCCGACCGCGCCGTGGTCATGCGCGGCGGTCGCATCGTCGGCGCCTTTGCCAAACCGATCGATTTCCCGGCCGCCGTTGCGGCCATGATCGGGCGGACGCTGGAAGCCGCCACCCATGACGGCAAGATTTCGGCGGCCCCAATCATCGCCTCCATCAAGGGTGCGCAACTGATTCCCGGTGCGAGGCCTTTCGATCTCGATCTGCGCTCCGGCGAGGTCGTCGCGCTGACCGGCACGCTTGGCTCTGGCAAGAGCCGGCTGTTGCGCGCGCTTTTTGGTCTGGAAACGCTGGCGCAAGGCAGCTTCGTGCTCGATGGAAAACCATGGCTTTCCAACGGGCCGGCGCGATCGATCGAAAACGGCGTCTTCATGGTCGCCGAGGACCGCTGGGCATCGTCGCTGCTGCCGCCCGAGGTCCCCGGCGCCTCGATTGCCGGTACTATCGCCCTGCCGCATCTGCGGCGCTGGTTTCCGGACGGCCTGCTGCGGGTCGCGCGCGAGCGCAAGGTTGCCGCCGAGGCGATCGCCCGGCTCGGCATCAAGGCGCGCGGCCCCGATGACACGCTCGACGAGCTTTCCGGCGGCAACCAGCAGAAGGTCGTGCTCGCCCGCTGGCAGGCGGCACCTTGCCGGCTGCTGCTGCTCGACGAGCCCTTCCAGGGTGTCGACGTCGGGGCGCGTGCCGACCTGATCGCCGCAATCCGCAACAGCCAAAGCGGTTCCGCCACGCTGATCGCGACCAGCGACACCGAAGAGGCGCTGGAGGTTGCCGACCGCATCCTCGTCATGCGCGATCACTCCCTTCACGAGGCCGGTGACGGCCATGGCTCGCTGACCGACCAGATCGGCAAGGTCGAGAGCGAAAAGGCCGGAGAGCATCGATGACGAACCCGACGACGGTCCAGCAGGCCGCCCCGCGCACATCGCTTTTCCGCGAAACGCGCCGTTACGCGCTGTTCGTGCTGCTGGCACTGATGGTGATCGGCTTCTGGTACGCGCAGCCCGCCTTCATCCGCTCGGCCAACCTGTTCTCCATCCTGCAGGCGGTTTCGGTCGTGGCGATCCTCGGCGTCGGGGTCTCGATCACGATGTCGGCCGACGGCTTCGATCTCTCGGTGGGCAGCATCGCCGCCTCGTCGGTGATGGCGGCAAGCTATGCCATGGTCGTATGGCAGCTGGATGCGGCCCAGACCATGGGTCTGGTCTTGCTGATGGGCGCCTTCATAGGCCTCCTGAACGGACTGCTGATTGTCCGCATCGGCGTCCCCGATCTTCTCGCCACGCTGGCGACAATGTTCCTGCTCGCCGGCCTGCAGCTGATCCCGACCGGCGGCCGCTCCATCACCGCCGGCATGGTGCTGCCCGACGGCTCGTCCGTTCCCGGTGCTTACGATCCGGCTTTCCTGATCCTCGGCCGGTCACGGCTCTTCGACACCGTACCCCTGTCTGTCGTGGTCATGGCGGTGGTCGCCATCCTCGCCTGGTTCCTGATGGAGCGTACGCGCTGGGGACGCGTCTTCTATGCGATCGGCGGCAACGAAACGGCCGCGCATCTATCCGGCGCGCCGACCAAGGCATATCGACTCTGGGCCTATATCCTGTCCGGCACGCTTGCTTCGTTGGGAGGGCTGATCGTCGCTTCGCGTGTCGGCCGCGGCGACGTCTCGGCCGGCAACTCGCTCCTGCTCGATGCGGTGGCGGCCTCGCTGATCGGCTATGCCGTGCTCGACAAGCGTCGCCCGCATGTGATCGGCACGGTGGCCGGCGCAATTTTCGTCGGCGTCCTCCTGAACGGCCTCACCATGCTGAACGCGCCCTACTACACGCAGGACTTCGTCAAGGGTGTCGTGTTGGTTGGCGCTCTGGCGCTGACCTTCGGCCCGGGGAAGAAGCGATAGTTCACACCAGCCGACCACGGAACGCAGATTTTTCGTCGCATAGCGATCGGACGATGCCGCCTTAGCGACCGCCGGGATGGTTGCCAGCACTTGTCGGCAGGTAGAAATACACGCCCGCCGTTAACCCCGAATCGCCTGGCGCGAATCAAAAAAGAAGCCGTTCAAGGTTTCCCCTGAACGGCTGGTCGAGCCCCCTGCTCCCCTAAAACTCTGACTGAAGTGCTGCCGATCGTCGCGAAACGACCGCTTCTGGAGTGGTTTTTGTGTGCCACGGGGCTCGCTTCGACGCAACGTAAACCACTTGTTAACCTTAACGGCCCCGACCCGTGAACAAGTGTTAACGACGCTGGCACGCTTCCTGCTCCGCAACGCATGTAGGTCATCGGAGGGCGCCCTTCTGTTCACCGATGGGACATCAGACGACAGAATGCGCGGAGCAGCATAGCATGAACCAGAATGGATCGATCACGCTGTTCCAATATTGGAACCGTCTGCGTGACGGACGCCCTGCCCCGAAGCGTTCAGAGGTCGAGCCGGCCGACATCAAGTCGCTGCTGGCCGACACCTTTATCCTGGAACGTGACACGCGCGGACAGGCCGTGTTCCGGCTCGCCGGCACCAGGCTTTGCGCCTGCTACGGCCGAGAACTCAAGGGGTTTTCCTTTCCATCGCTGTGGCGTGAGAAGGATCAACGGCTCGTCTCGCGGCTGATCCACGGCGTCTTCGAGCAGAAGTCGGTCGTGCTCATCAGCTATGAGGGCTTCAGCCGCAACGGGCGCTCCAACAAGTTCGAACTGCTTGCCCTGCCGCTTGACGGCGGCGTCGAAAATCCACGCTGCCTGGGCGTCATCAGCGCCGTGGAGAAGCCCTTCTGGCTGGGTGCCGACCCGATCACCGACGCGTTGATCGATTCGATCCGCGTCATAGATCCGGAGAAGGAGCTCCTCAACAACCGTCCGGCGATCGATGTTCCCTCGCTCGTTCCCGATGAACTTGGAGCACCCGAGACGATCTCGGCGCTCGGCCGGGCGCGCCGCATCCGCCATCTCGTCGTCTTCGATGGCGGGCGCGAGGAATAGTCCGTTTGCGGCCTGATGCACGTCGCCCAAAACCGCGCCGCTGTTTTGGCACCACGGCCTGCAAAAAGGAAACCTTGGAGCGCCCGCTTTTTCCCTTTGTTAACCCGCTTTGTTGTACTTCTCTGATGAAGTTCCTCGCATCGGCGCGCGGGATGCCAAACGGGGTGTAGGCAGTCATGAGGTCAGCGGCGGTCGACTATGCGCCGTCCCAAGCTGAAAGGCGTAACTTTCAGCGCGTCCGGGTCAAAATCTACGGACGCTTCATGCTGGAAGACCGCACCGAACACCCCTGCCAGGTCGTCGACATGTCACCGGGCAACGTCGCGTTTCGCACCGACCGCATCGGCATGCCCGGCGAAAAAATCATTGCCTACATCGATCATATCGGCCGCATCGAAGGTGTCGTCACGCGCACCTTGCAGGACGGTTTCGCGATGACCGTCATCGCGTCGGATCGCAAGAAGGACAAGCTGGCCGCGCAATTGACCTGGCTCGCCAACAAGCATGAACTCGACCTGCCGGAAGATCGCCGCCACGAGCGCGTCGCGCCGCGCAATCCGACCAGCGTGCTGCAGCTCACCGACGGCCGCCAGTACCAGTGCCGTATCATCGACCTTTCGCTCTCCGGCGCCGCGGTCGAGATCGACGTCAAGCCGGCGATCGGCATCCAGGTTATGCTTGGCACCATGCGCGGGCAGGTCGTGCGTCATTTCGAGGACGGCGTCGCCATCGAATTCGCTGTGATCCAGCGCCCCGAAACGCTCGATTCCGAATTCAACACGCCACGCACCTGAGCAGGCCCGACAGCGACACTCCAGGAAACCGGCCCTTGTGGCCGGTTTTTTGTTTTCGACGCCATGACCGGCATGCTTAGGCCACTTTAGGCGGGGCTTGGAGCCCTCCGCGCGCCGAGATGGCGCCTCAAGATCCAAACGAATTAATACTCAAATGATTCAAATTTTACGTTTATTCTACTGGAGTTTTACTCAATATCTACTTCGCGCTTTTGCGTCAAATAAATCCACATGTGGCAATGTCTCCTTCGAACGGGGAGACTACAACAATGAAGAAAACGAGGGGCAAGCTGTTGCTGGTGGCAATGGCGATGCAGCTTTCCGCTTGGGGATCAGCATATGCCGCGGGACCGACCTATATGCACACCGGCGGACGCACCACCCAGCCTGTCGGTCATTATGAGTTCTGCCAGCGCAGTCCTGGCGAATGCAGCGAACGGACCCCGAAGGGTGCACCGGTCGAACTGACCCGCAAACTGTGGGCGACGATCGTCAACATCAACAATTCGGTCAACACCCGCATCAAGCCGCGCACCGACATGGAAAACTACGGTGTCGAGGAATATTGGGCCTATCCGGCCAATGGCTATGGCGATTGCGAGGATTACGCGCTGGAAAAGCGCCGCGAGTTGATGGATGCGGGCGTGCCGGCCGGCAATTTGCTGATGACGGTGGCGCGCCAGCCGAATGGCGACGGCCACGCGGTGCTGACCGTGCGCACCAGCCTCGGAGAATTCATCCTCGACAATCTCGAGACCAAGGTCCTGTCCTGGACGGACACCGACTACACCTATCTCAAGCGCCAGTCGGACCAGAATTCCGGCGTTTGGGTGACGATCAATGACGGCCGCTCCGGCGCGGTCGCCAGCGTCCGCTAGAACAGAGCTCAAGCGCGCCGCGTGAATGCGAGGCGCTTCAGGAGAAACCCGGTCGAGCCCCCACCCCCCCCGCCCCCAACGACCGGGTTAATGGAGCCGGCCCCGCCCCCGGGCCGGCTCCGCCATTTCTGGCGGAGGCTGCTCGTTAGACCTTCTTCAACCCAACCTTGAAGCGCTTGCCGTTGGCGACATAGTGCGCCGCCGAGCCGCGCAACCTGGCCACGGCCGCGTCGTCCAGCACCCTGATCGCCTTGGCAGGCGAGCCGACGATCAGCGAATTGTCCGGGAATTCCTTGCCTTCGGTGACCAGCGCGCCGGCGCCGACCAGAGAATTTCTGCCGATTTTCGCGCCGTTCAGCACGATGGCGCCCATGCCGATCAGGCTGTTGTCGCCGATCGTGCAGCCATGCAGCAAGGCGCGGTGGCCGATCGTGCAGCCTTCCCCGATCGTCAGCGGGAAGCCGGGATCGGTGTGCATGACAGTATGTTCCTGCACATTGGTGTCGGCGCCGATGACGACGGGCTCATTGTCGCCGCGGATGACGGCGCCGAACCAGAAGCCGGCATTGCGTCCGACCCTGACGTCGCCGATCAGCGTCGCATCGGGCGCGATCCAGTTCGAGTCAGCATCGGCGAAGCTGGGCTCTGTTCCATCGATCGCATAAAGCGGCATTTCTGGTCTCCGAATCGTCTCAGCCTGGCAGCTCGGACCCTAGGAGACGGACCGTCCATGAGGCAATGGCAAGCACGACGACGCCCAGCGCCAAGGTCCACGCAATTGCCGTGCAGCCGCAGGACATCAGCGCCAACGTTGAAATGCGGCGCTGACGCCGGGCATCGATGGCATCGTTGACCAGCATGAAGGGTCCGGCACAGGCCGTGGCGAGCAGCGAGCGCAAGACATGTGACGGCGACACATAGGGTTCGGTGAAGGCGACCTTGCGGCCCGACGCCAGTTCCATAGCCGATCCGGCCAGCCCACAGGCCGTCAACCCGACGGCAAAAGCAAAGAGTGTGAGTTCCAGCGGTCCCATCTTAACTTTCCATTTACCATGAAATTGCACAGTCGTTCCATGCAGGCTGCAAGAGCAGTGCCGTGCGATGTGTGCCGCCCAGGGACACTGGAGGCGGACGGGCCGCCCGAGATCCGAGGACTGAGATGAAGCAGGCAGCGCTCGCCAACGAACTCACCGTGGTCGATTCCAGGCTGATGAAGCGGGTGCTCTACGGATTCGCGGCGCTGGCCCTGCTTTCGGCAGCGATCAGCCTTGCCGGCAAATGGTTTGGCCATTCGATCGCCATGGCCGGATACACCGACGACGCAACGGTGCACCAAGTGGTGATCGGCAACAATGTCATCACGGTCCCGGCCAACGCCATCCGTTTCGCCCAAGCCCGGCGCGACGGCATCGCCTCGCGGCTCGACCTCTATCTGCGATATCCCCAGATGGACGGCTACAGCGAGCCGGCGCGCAACGATTTCAACCACACGGGCACAGTCAAGAGCGTCGTCTTTCTGTCCTTCGAACAGCAGATGATGTCGCGTGACATGAGTGGCCGCTTCACGCCGATCTACAGCGCGTTGATCACCCGACCCGGCATTGCCGGGCCTGGCGGCACGATGATTTATGGTTTCAACGAGAAATCAGGCTATCTGAACGAGGTGCTGGTTGTCGGCAATCGCCCCGGCAAGGAGCCGTTCGTGGCCCGTTGCCTGAGCGGGCCGAGTGCCGAGCAATCGCTGGCGCCTTGCGAGCGCGACATTCAGGTCGGCGACGAACTCAGCCTCACCTATCGCTTCCCAAGGGAGTTTTTGGGCGATTGGCAGGCGCTCGACGCGGCAATCGCCACTGAAGCCGGGCGCGTTCTGAAGGCGGGACGCTAAGAACGCTTCGAGGGAACCGGCTGGCCGGCCGCATGAGCCGACCGACCGCAAGATTTGCTGGCTCAGGCCAGATCGATGTCGAGAATTGCCATCGAAAAATTGTAATCGCCGTCGTCCTCGTCCTTGAAGACGATGCCGAGGAATTCGTCGCCGACATAGACCTCGGCCGAATCATCCTTGCGCGGCCGTGCCTTGACCTCAAGCTTGGGGTTTTGGAAGACGCGCTTGAAATAGGCGTCCAGCTTTCTGATTTCGTCCGGCTTCAACAGTCTTCTCCGATCATCGGGCTTGCTCGTTCAACGCGCTTCTGGCACGTCGACAATGGCGATGTAAAGGCAAGCGGCCTGATAAGGCGAGACAACCGCCCGCTCCTGCCCGCGGCCGGAATTCGACAGCAGACGGCGGCGCCGTGAAAATCAGATGTCGAAACTGACGACCTGATCCATCGTCTGCGACGGTAGAAGCTGGTCCATCTGGCGCGACGGCTGATCGCAGCCGGTCTCGCCGACGACGCGGGCCGGCACGCCGGCAACCGTCTTGTTGTGCGGCACCGGCGACAGCACCACCGAGCCGGCCGCGATCTTCGAGCAATGGCCGATTTCGATGTTACCGAGGATCTTGGCGCCGGCGCCGATCAGCACGCCATAGCGGATCTTGGGGTGGCGGTCGCCGCCGGCCTTGCCGGTGCCGCCCAGCGTCACGCCATGCAGGATCGACACGTCGTCCTCGATGACCGCGGTCTCGCCGACCACGAGGCCGGTGGCGTGGTCGATGAAGATGCCCTTGCCGATGCGGGCGGCCGGGTTGATGTCGGTCTGGAAGACCGAGGACGAGCGGCTCTGCAGGTAGAGCGCGAAATCCTTGCGCCCCTGGTTCCACAGCCAATGCGCCAGCCGATGGGTCTGGATGGCGTGGAAACCCTTGAAATAGAGCACAGGCATGATGAAGCGGTCGCAAGCCGGATCGCGATCGTAATAGGCCTGGATGTCGACACGCACCGTCGTCGGCCACTCCTTGTCGTCGGCCAGCATGGACTTGAAGGTCTGGCGGATGAGATCGGAGCCGATGTCCTGGTGCGCCAGCCGCTCGGCCAGCCGATGAATGACCGCCTCCTCCAGGCTGTCCTGGTTGAGGATGGTCGAATAAAGGAATGCAGCGAGCAGCGGGTCGCGGTTGACAGCCTCCATGGCCTCGTCGCGGATCGAACGCCAGATCGGATCGACCGGCTTCAATGCGCTGTGTCGGGAAATGCTGATGCTGTTCATCGCCGTCTGGTCCTGCGTCCTGCCTGGCTTGCCTGTAGTGCTTGCCTGTTGCCTGGCCGCACATATAAGCCAGATCGTAGCACGATTGAACTCAATTTTCCTTAGTGCTTTGTCAAATGGATTTGGTTCGCGGGAATTCAAGCAGCCATGGAAAACGAACCCTTGATCGACGACGCGCTGAAAAGCGAGCTTTCGGCTCTCTACCGGGCGCCAGGCCGCCACTATCACAACCTTTCCCATATCGAGGCAATGCTGGCGCTCGCTGGCGACTGTCGAAGGTTGCTCGGCGACCCCGAGGCGATCGAAGCGGCGATCTGGTTCCACGATGCCATCTACGACAGCAAGGCCAAGGACAATGAGGCGCAAAGTGCGGCCCTTGCCGAGAAAGAGCTGGCGGGCCGCGCGGATTCTTCACGTCTCGACCGCATCTCGGCAATGATCGTCGCCACCGCCACGCATCAGGTGCCGCCGTTCGACGACGCGGCGGCCATACGGGACGCAAGTCTGTTTCTGGATATGGACCTGTCGATCCTGGGAGCCGCGCCGGACGCCTTCGACGCCTATGAGCGCGCCGTGCGGCGCGAGTATCACTGGGTGGAGGAGCCGATGTGGCGAGCCGGACGCAGTGCGGTGCTGAAGAATTTCCTCGCCCGCCCACACATTTTCCACACCGAGGAATTCCGGCAACGCTTTGAACGGCAGGCCCGGGAAAACATGGCGCGGTCGCTGGCGGCTCTCACCACAGGCTGAGGGCAGTCACGTCCCGCGTCCCTCGCCGTCCGCTCAGAGCGGATTCTCGGCATAGAACTCCAGCACGCGCTGCTTGAAGGTCTTGTCCCCGACGGCCAGCATATGGTCCCTGCCCTCGATGTGAAAGGCCCTGGCGTTCGGCATCAACGCCGCGAGTTCATCGGGCGAGCCGCCAATGTCGTCGGTCGTGCCGACAGCGACCAGCGTCGGCTGGGCGATACGGGCAATATCCTCTTCACTCAGCAGTTCGCGCGATTTGGCGATGCAAGCGGCCAATGCACGGCGATCGCTGCGGGTCTGGTCGGCGAAGGCGCGAAACGACCGGCCGCGCGGATGGCTGGTCGCGGCCGGATCATCGGCAAGCAGGGCCGCGGCGATCGGATCCCAATCGCCGACACCATCGATCATGCCGATGCCGAGGCCACCAAAGACCAGCGTCGCCACCTTGTCCGGATCCGACAGCGCCATGAACGCCGCGATGCGGGCACCCATCGAATAGCCCATGACATGGGCGCGCTCGATGCCGAGATGGCCGAGCAACGCGGCGGCATCCGAGGCCATCTTGACCGGCGTATAGTCGGCCTCCTCATAACTCTTCGACGACGAACCATGGCCGCGGTTGTCGAAGGCGATGGCGCGGTAACCGGCATCGTTCAGCGTCTTGAACCAGCCGGGCGATACCCAGTTGACATAATGGCTCGAGGCGAAGCCATGGATCATCAGCACCGGATCGCCCTCGCCCGATGCCGGCTGGCGGTCGAGGAAGGCAAGCTCGAAGCCGTCATGGGTGAAAGACTGCATCTGCGATCCCGCCTGTGTGCTCAACCGCCACCGCCATTCGGCGCATCGCCATTGTCGGCTGGTGGCATGCCGGGGCCGGATACCGTGCCCACGGCCGGGTGGCGCAAAAGGTCGCCATACTCGATGCCGTTCCTGGCGGCAGTGCCGGCCTTGAGCTCGAGCACGAAGCGCACCGGCACGCCGGGCGAGATGACGGCGTCCGATTGCGGCTCGCCGTGCTTGACCGCCCGGATCTTGCCATCCTGGCCGACGAAAATCAGATCAAGCGGCATTGGCGTGTTGTGCATCCAGAAGCCAACCTGCTGCTGGACCTCGAAGACGAACAGCATGCCGTGGTTGTCCGCCATGTCCTGGCGGTACATCAAGCCGGCCTCGCGCTCCGCGGCGGTGTCGGCGACTTCGATGGAAAAAGAGCGATCACCGCCTTTCGTCACCACGACCAGTGGCGCCGGATCGGCCGGAAGGATCATCGCCCGGCTGTCCGCCGAGGTCGGCTTTTCGGAATAGAAATAACCACCGGCGGCGGCGATGAAGGCAATCGCGCACATCGCGCCCGCGGTCAGCCAGTTCCTGTAAGCCATTCGAAATCCTCGGCCGGAAACGCCCTAGTGCGAGACCGGCAAGGTCCCCATATCGGGGTGAATTTCGGCGGCCATAAGGCCTTTGTCGCCGCGCCCGAAACGAACCAGCACGACCTGTCCGGGCCGAAGCTCGGTGATACCGTAACGGCGCAAGGTCTCCATATGGACGAAGATGTCCTCGGTGCCCTCGCCGCGGGTGAGAAAACCAAACCCCTTGGTGCGGTTGAACCATTTCACCAAGGCGCGTTCGAGACCGCTCTCCGGCGTCACCGCGACATGGGTGCGCTGCTCCTGCATCTCGGCCGGGTGGACCGCGGTGGTGACGTCCATGGAGAGCACTCGGAAGGCCTGCAATCCGCGGTCGCCATGTTTGACAAGGCAGACCACGCGCGCGCCCTCCAGGGCCGTCTGAAAGCCGTCCTTTCGAAGACATGTCACATGGAGGAGGATGTCGCCCGAAATGCCGTCATCCGGGAGGATGAAACCATAGCCCTTGGCCACATCGAACCACTTGATGGCGCCGGCAATTTCTCGCAGGTCGGCGGCGTCGCCGCCTTCGTCACGCTGCGGGGCGTCGCCAAGGGGTCCGTCCCGCCCCATGAAAGAGGCCTTTTCCCCCATAAGAATGCCCCCTCTTTTCAAGAACACCGCAACTGATTCTTGCCAACAGATTAACACTGCGGCTTCCGGTCTGTGCAAGACCTGCCGTGCCTTTTTTCACGGTTCATTTGGGCAATACCGGATTTGTTCTTTGCCGGCATTGCGCACCGCCGCACGATTGCCCTTTGACAGGGCCGACCCTATGTTGCGCCGCAACGCAATTTATCGAGGAAATCACATGCGCTATCTGCACACCATGATCCGCGTCACCGACGTCGATGCCTCGCTCGACTTCTACTGCAACAAGCTCGGCCTCAAGGAAGTGCGCCGCTACGAAAACGAGCAGGGCCGCTTCACGCTGATCTTCCTCGCAGCCTCGGAAGACGAGCAAAGCGGCATCGCCGACAAGGCACCGCTGGTCGAACTGACCTACAATTGGGATCCCGAAGACTACAAGGGCGGGCGCAATTTCGGCCACCTCGCCTATGAGGTCGACGATATCTACGCCACCTGCCAGCACCTGATGGACAATGGCGTCATCATCAACCGGCCGCCGCGCGACGGCAACATGGCCTTCGTCAAGTCGCCGGACGGCATCTCGATCGAGCTTCTGCAGAAAGGCCCGGCCAAGGCCAAGGCGGAGCCCTGGGCTTCGATGGCGAACACCGGAAGCTGGTAGCCGATCACGCTGTCTTGAGCGGACAATACCAGGCTGATGAGCCCGGTACCGTTTGGTTTTTCAGGGGCGGCGCCTATCTGTCCGGCTGAGGCGCCAGGCTTGGGCCGGTGCCCCGGCCACACAACAGGCGCTTGCCCAGGAGAATCCATGCCGACCAGCCATGCCGACGTCGCCACCGAACATGCCAGCCGCTACCTGCAGCAGCTGTGCAAGCACTGGGCGCATAAATTCCCGGTCGAGTTCGATCCCACCCACGGCACCATCGATCTCTCAATGGGCCGTACCGTCATGGATGCCGATGCGGCGACACTGCATATCACGGTGTCGACCGACGAAGCAGGATCGATCGAGCGCCTGGAAAGCGTTGTCGCCGATCACATCAAGCGCTTTGCTTTCCGCGAAGAGCTGACCTTCGACTGGAAACCCGCTCCGGCAGCTTAGGCGGCGACTTACTTCCCACCGGCCTGAGCAGCCATCTCCAGCAGCGCCTGCACCGAGCGCCAGTTGCGCGCGGTACCCGGCACTTTCAGCGTGCGCGGGATCAGCCCGGCAAACACCGATTTGCCCAGCCCGTCCGGTGCGTGCAAGTAGAGCACATCGCCCTTGATCTCGAAGCGTTCGGGGCCGGTGCACTTTTCGGTCAGCCGCGCCACCTCGTCCGCTGTCGGCTCGCGCTCCAGCACATAGGCGTGCAGCTTGGTATGGTCCCCGGCAACTTCCGGGTAAGGGTTTTCGTTCACCAGCCGCTCGAACCAGGAGAGATCGCGCACCATGATGCGCGAATAAAAACCCCATTTCTTTTTGAAGGCTGCTTCGATCTGTTTCGCCAGTGTCGCCGCGTCGCCCTCCTTCGCCCGGAACACGGCATTGCCGCTCTGCACATAGGTGGCGAAATCAGAAAAGCCGAGATCCTCGAAGAACGACCGCAGCTCCGCCATCTTGACGATGCGGTTGCCGCCGACATTGATGCCGGAAAACAGCGCGACGAAGATTTTTCCTGCCTCCTTGCCGCTCATATGATGAACCCGGCCAGTGTCTCGTTGTCGGTGATGTCCTGATACTGGACGCCCTCGGCCTCGAACTTCGCCTTGAGCAGATCGAAATTGCGGCGGTCCCTGGTTTCGATGCCGATCAGCACCGAACCGAAATTGCGCGCCGATTTCTTCAGATATTCGAAACGGGCGATGTCGTCGTCGGGCCCGAGCAGTTCGAGGAAGTCGCGCAGCGCGCCGGGCCGTTGCGGAAAACGGATGATGAAGTATTTCTTCAGGCCCTCGAAGCGCAGCGCCCGTTCCTTGACGTCCGGCAGCCGCTCGAAATCGAAATTGCCGCCCGAAACCACGGCGACGATGGTCTTGCCCCTGATCTCCTTCTTGGAGAAATCCTTGAGCGCATCGATCGCCAGCGCGCCGGCCGGCTCCAGCACGACGCCTTCGACATTGAGCATCTCGATCATGGTGGCGCAGAGCCGGTTTTCCGGGATCAGTCGCACCGTGTCAGCTGGAAAATCCTTGAGATGACGCAACGGCTCGCGGCCGATCTCGGCCACCGCGGCGCCATCGACGAAATTGTCGACCTTGGCGAGTTTGAGCCGTTTTCCCGCCGCGAGGCTCTCGCGCAGGCTCGGCGCGCCGGCCGGTTCGCAGAAGACGAAGCGCGCTTCCCGGCCCTGATCGGCGAAATAATGGGTGACACCGGCGGCAAGCCCACCGCCGCCAACCGGCAGCATGATGATGTCAGGCATGCGGGCGCCCGGCATCTGGTCTGCGATCTCGTAGGCGACGGTTGCCTGGCCCTCGATGATGTCCTTGTGATCGAAGGGTGGCACCATATGGGCGCCGGAACTGCCAGTGAATTCCAAGGCAGCGCGATAGCAGTCGTCGAAGAAATCGCCGACCAGTCTGATCTCGATGAAATCGCCGCCGAACAGCCTGGTCTTGTCGATCTTCTGCTGCGGCGTCGTCACCGGCATGAACACAACGCCTCGCCTGCCGAAATGGCGGCAGACGAAAGCAAAACCCTGCGCGTGGTTGCCGGCCGACGCGCAGACGAACAGTTCAGCCTCGTTGCCGGCCGCCAGTGTCTTGCGGAAGAAATTGAAGGCGCCGCGGATCTTGTAGGAGCGGACCGGCGACAGATCCTCGCGCTTCAACAGCACCCGCGCACCGGTCTTTTTCGACAGATAATCGTTTTCCTGCAGCGGCGTTTCAGGGAAGATCTGGCGGATCGCGGCGGCAGCGGCAGCAACACGGGAAGAGAAACTGTTCATCGGAAACCACCCTTGGGAAAGCCGCCTTGCGTTGCACGCTGTCCGCGGACCTCTATCATTGATCGGGTCGCGCACGTCGGTTGTTGAGCGCCCGGACAAGGTGCGGCGCGAGCCCGCGTATTGCATATCCGGCTACGCGGCGCCATCGTCCATCATGTGCGTCCTTCCGGGCGGAAATTTTGCGGAATACTTTCAGCTACTTGCGGGTGCATTCTAATGCCCCTGGCACCGGGCGGCTTGAAATCGCTATCTCTGCGGGAATTGGAAGGCCGGCGGCGACGCCGCTCATTGCGCGGATCACGCAGGCGTTTTCCGCCATTTTGGCTTTCGCGCAACACTGCGATGCCCGCAGCGGGGCGCCGATCACATTTCGACTGTACATGACTTAGTTCTGCCGCACTCTGCCTGTCCGGGAGGTATCGTGAGGATAGACAGGCCTTTCGGCCGGAGTTGGAAATTAAGGCGTGCCTTTGAAGAAGATTTTTACCGTTGTCCTGGCCTTGTTCGTCGCCGGCTGCGCCGGCCAGCAAACACAGGAATTGCTGGGCAGCGCCATGGTGTCCGCGCCGGTGACGGAGATTGCCGGCAACCACTCGATCTTCATCGCCACGACGCGCAAGAAATCCGACGATCCCAACAAGGTTTTCGACGGCGAACGCTCGGCGACGCTGAACTATGCCCGCGTCAACGTCACCGTTCCGGGGCTTCACAAGACCGGCCAGATCGAGCGCCGCTCGCGCGGCAAGTCGGACGACCCGGCCAAATATTTCATGGCTTCCGAGGTCGTCGGCTACGACACGCAGCCGAAATTCTCCAGCGCGCTCAACGCCGACATCGCGGCGCGTGGCGGCCGCGTCATGGTCTTCGTGCATGGCTACAACACCGGCTTCGACGCCGCCGTCTATCGCCTCACCCAGATCGTCCATGATTCCGGTTATCCCGGCACGCCAGTGCTGTTTTCCTGGGCATCGGGCGCCAGGACCACCGACTATGTCTATGACAAGGAAAGCGCCAGTGCTGCCCGCGACCAGCTGGAAGTGACGCTCAGGATGCTGGAGCAGTCCGGCGCGCGGCGCATCGACATCGTCGCGCATTCGCTCGGAACCTGGGTCACCATGGAAACGCTGCGCCAGATGGCCATCACCGGCGACCGCGATCTCGGCGGCAAGCTCGGCGACGTGGTGCTGGCTTCGCCCGACATCGATGTCGACGTGTTCAAGAGCCAGATGCGGCGCTATGGCAAGCCCGACAAGCCGTTCATCCTGCTGTTGTCGGACGACGACCGCGCGCTGCGGCTCTCCGGCCTGATCGCCGGATCCCGGCCCCGCGTCGGCGACTACAAGGATGCCGCCGATCTCGCCTCCTATGGCGTGACGGTCGTCGACCTGTCCAAGGTCAAGGGATCGGACAGCTTCAACCATACGAAGTTCGCCGACAATCCGACGCTGGTGAAGATGATCGGCCAGCGGCTGCGCGAGGATGACGGCTTTGCCAGCGACCGTGACGTGACCGACCGCATCAGCCTACTTGGCCAATAGGTGCGGTCCCGCGGTTTTCGCCATGCCTGTTCACCATTGCGGATGTATCGATTCACTTTGAACTGGACCGCGCCGGTCTCCGGCCTTATCGGAATAGCCAGCGACGTCATGCGTTTGACGTCCCCCTTTGCGGGAGCCGGCGTATGACCATGCGTTCGAAGAGTTATCTCGTCGTTGCATTGACGCTCGCTGTCACCGGCTGCGCCGGCGGGAAAACGCACGACCTGCTCAACAAGACGACGGTCACGGTGCCCGCTTCCGACATCGCGGCCACGCATGAGATCTTCGTCGCCACGACACGCCAGAGGGCAACAAAAGACCCGCGACAGGTGTTCGATGGCGATCGCTCGCTGACCACCAGCTTTGCCCGTGTCGACGTCACCGTCCCGAAAAACCATCAGGTCGGCGCCATCGAGCGGGCCAAGGGATCCGCGAACAGCAATCCGGCCAAGGATTTCACCGCCAAGGACGTCACCTTCTATGAAGGCGCGCCGCAATTCGCCAAGGCGGTCGGCGCCGACATTTCCATGCGCGGCGACCGTGCGCTGGTTTTCGTGCACGGCTTCAACAACGGTTTTGACGACGGCATCTACCGGCTGACGCAGATCGCCCACGACACGAAATATCCCGGCACGCCGGTGCTGTTCTCGTGGGCATCGAGCGGCAAGACCACGGGTTACATCTACGACAAGGAAAGCGCCAACGCAGCGCGCGACGACCTCGAGGCGACGCTCAGGATGCTGGCCAAGACCAAGGTCAAGAGCATCGACATCATCGCCCACTCGATGGGGACCTGGGTGACCATGGAGGCTCTGCGCCAGCTTGCCATCACCGGCGATCGCGATCTCGACGACAAACTCGGCTACGTCATCCTGGCCTCGCCCGACATCGATGTCGACGTCTTCAAGAAGCAGATGATCCGCTACGGCAAACCCGACAAGCCATTCGCCATCCTGCTCTCGGCGGATGACCGGGCTCTCAAGCTGTCCTCCCTGATCTCGGGCGACAAGCCGCGCGTCGGCGATTATGGCGATGCGGCGGACCTCGCCAGCTATGGCGTGTCGGTGGTCGATCTTTCCCAGGCCAAGGGCGGTGACCGCCTCAACCACGCCAAATTCGCCGACAACCCGATGCTGGTGCAACTGCTGGGCGACCGGCTGCGGGCGCCTGCCGGCCTTGCCTCGGACGAGCCCGTCCCGACTCAGCTCAACAATCTCGGCCAGGGCCTCGGAAAGGCCGTCGGCTCGGTCGCCGAGATCGTCATCACCACGCCGTTCAAGGTGCTGACCATCGCCACCGGCGGGTGAACCGGCCGAGCGCAGACGGCTGATCTCAAACGAAAAGATCAACCTTCTGGAACGTCGTCACGTCGATCAGGCCGACATCGGAAATCCTGAGTTCGGGAATGACGACCAGCGCCAGCAGCGAGTGCTGCATGTAGGCGTTGTTCAGCGAACAGCCCATCTTGCGCATCGCCTCGGTGAGCTTCTCGGCCTTGGCCGCGACGATTTCCGCCCGCTCGTCCGACATCAGCCCGGCGATCGGCATTTCGACCAGCGCCAGTTCCTTGCCCTTGGAGAACAGCACGACGCCGCCGCCGATCGCACCCAGGCGATTGACGGCCAGCGCCATGTCCTGCTTGTTGGTGCCGACGCAGATGATGTGATGGGCGTCATGCGCGACGCTGGACGCCATGGCGCAGTCGCCCATATAGCCGAAGCCGGAAACGAAGGCGTTGGTGACGCCGCCCGTGCCCCGGTGGCGCTCGACCAGCGCGATCTGGCAGATGTCGTTGCGGCGGTCCATGGCGACCAGCCCGTCCTCGACCGGCAGATCGGCCTCCAGCGCGCGCGTCGGCGCCTGGTTCTCGATGACGCCGATGACGCGCACCCGCACCTCGTTGGCGCCTTTGGGAGCAACGATATCGAAGTCGCCGCCCTTCAGCTTCTTGCCAAGCTTGACGGTGTTCTTCGCCGTCTTCGGGTAATCATAGGCCGGAATATCGATTTCGAGCTTGCCGCCCTTGGCCAGCCTGACGCCGCGTGCATAGACCTCGTCGATGGTCATTGCGGCGAGATCCGAGACGATCAGCAGGTCGGCCAGCCGGCCCGGCGCGATCGAACCGATCTCGCGCTCCAGTCTGAAATGCTGGGCGGTGTTGAGCGTCGCCATCTGGATCGCCGTCACCGGCTTCAAGCCTTGGCTGATGGCGTGGCGCACCACGCGGTCCATATGGCCTTCCTGGACCAGCGTGCCGGAATGGCTGTCGTCGGTGCACAGGATGAAATTGCGCGGGTCGATGCCGCTCTCCGTCACCGCCTTGATCTGCGAGGCGACGTCGTACCAGGCCGAGCCCAGCCGCAGCATCGCCTTCATGCCTTGGCGCACCCGGGCAATGGCGTCCTCGGCGCGTGTGCCCTCATGGTCGTCCTCGGGGCCGCCGGCGACATAGCCATGGAACGGCAGGCCGAGATCGCGCGAGGCATAGTGGCCGCCGACCGTCTTGCCTGCATGAACCGTCGCCGCGATCTCGCCCGACATGACAGGATCATTGGCGGCGACACCGGGAAAATTCATCACTTCGCCCAGGCCGATAATGTTTTCCCAGGTCATCGCCTCCTCGACATCGGCGACCGTCAGCTCGGCGCCGGCATGTTCCAGCCCCGGCGCCGAAGGCACGCAGGACGGCATCTGCACATGCACGTTGATGGGCATGGCGACCGCTTCGTCATGCATCAGCCGCACGCCGGGCAGACCCAGAACATTGGCGATCTCGTGCGGGTCGATGAACATCGAGGTGGTGCCGTGCGGAATGACGGCACGGCAGAACTCGGTCACCGTCACCATGCCGCTTTCGACATGCATGTGCGCGTCGCAGAGACCGGGCACCAGATAGCGCCCGCCGGCGTCGACCACCGTGGTGCCCTGCCCGATGGCATGGCTGGCATTGGGCCCGCAATAAGCGAAGCGCCCGCCGGCAATGGCGATGTCGGTGCCGGCGATGATCTCGCCCGAATGGACGTTCACCCAGCGGCCGTTGCGCACGACCAGGTCAGCGGGCTTCCGCCCCATGGCGACATCGACCAGATGTGTCGCCATCTCGGTCCACGGTCTGGGTTTTGTGGGCGTTGCTTTCGTCATTGGCGATTCCTCGGTTACGGCCAGTCTCGCAAATGTCGGCGGGCGCCGCCAGAGCCGTCGGTCCGACACGCCGCGCAGGCCGGGCTTGTTGACTAATCCGGCTGGAAGGCGATGCTGACCGCGGACCGAACCATATGAGGGAAAAAACATGACCCGTTTTTGGAAAGTGTTCGCCATCGTCATCTTGTTCGCCGCCTCGAGCGCTTTTGCCGCCGCCGAGGAACGTTGGCAGACCTTGCCGGAGCCTGCGGCCATGCCCAAACCCGATCAGAGCGGATATGCGCCGGTGAACGGCATCCAGATGTACTACGCCGTTTTCGGCGCGGGCGACCCGGTGCTCCTCATTCACGGCGGCCTCGGCCACGCCGACATCTGGGCCAGCCAGGTGGCCACGCTTTCCAAGACGCACAAGGTGATCGTCGCCGACAGCCGTGGCCACGGCCGCTCCACCCGCACCGAGCAGCCCTATGGCTATGACTTGATGGCGTCGGACTATCTGGCGCTGCTCGATCACCTGAAGATCGACAAGATCGCGCTCGTCGGCTGGAGCGACGGCGGCATCATCGGTATCGACATCGCGCTGCATCATCCGGAGCGGCTGACAAGGCTGTTTGCGCAAGCCGCCAACGTAACCACCGACGGCGTCGATCCGGGCGTGATGACCAACAAGACCTTTGCCGCCTACATCGACCGCTCCGGCCGCGACTACAAGAAGATGTCGAAAACACCGGACCAGTATGACGCCTTCGTGGCGCAGATGAGCCATATGTGGGAGACCGAGCCGGCGTGGACCAAGGAGCAGCTCGCTGAGATAACCACGCCGACGGCGATCGTTGCCGGCGACCATGACGAAGCGATCAAGCGCGAACACACCGAATATATCGCCTCCGTCATCCCCGGCGCGAAGCTGATTATCCTGCCCAACGCCAGTCATTTCGCCATGCTGCAAGCGCCGGATGAATATAGCCAGGCTGTGCTGGACTTCATCGACGCCAAATAGAGGATTCTGTGCGGCGACAGGGGGATTGCGATTGCGGCGAATGCGGTTATCCTTCTGGCGAGGACCTTTCTGAATCGTCATTTGGGGAGTTCGATGCGTCGACTGATAGTCGCAAGTGCCGGTTTTCTTGCCGTTCTGGCCGTGCCGGCTTTTGCAGCCGACCCAGCGGTCGACGTGCCTATGACCGCGCCCGGCTTCGACTGGACGGGCTACTACGCTGGTCTGCAGGCCGGCTATGGCTGGGGCCAATCCGATATATCGGTGACAGAAGGCGCGCCGTTTTCCATCGCGCCCGACATTGACGGCGGTTTTGTCGGCGGCCATGTCGCAGGCCTGTGGCAGTTCAACCAGGCGGTGCTCGGCGCCGAGGCGGACCTCAACTATTCCTCGGTCGGCGGCACGACGGTATCGGCGCTGGGAAGCACATTCGGCACCGACATCAAGTGGTTCGGGTCGGTCAACGCCAAGGCCGGCTACGCCATGGATCGCCTGCTGGTCTACGGCATTGGCGGCGTCGCCTTTGCCGGCATCGAAATATCGCAAGTCGCGGGTCCGGCGTTCGCCAGCACGCGCACGAATGTCGGCTGGACCGTGGGTGCCGGCGTCGACTACGCGTTGACCGACAAGTTCGTCGTCGGCGCACAGTATCGCTACTATGATTTCGGCTCCGAGCACTACGACGTGGCGGAACCCTTCAACGATCGCGATCAGAACGTGAAGTTCAACACGGTAGGCATCAATTTGAGCTACAAGTTCTGAGCAGGGCCACAATCGCGACGCTGCCGGACCAGGCAACCACTCAAAGGGCTCTTTCATGGAAGGGTGGCCGACGCTCCCAGTGGGCGGGGGGAATGGGTTGGGCCTGAGAGGCGCCGGCCTTGGCAGATCAAATCCACCACACAGGCATCCTACCACTACCCGCCGCGCCGATAATTCCGTGATCGCGCCAGTATCATCAAGCCGCCCCGTCTGTTTGCACGTTCGGCGAACGCTCAACAACACGACTTGACGGCCTGTGTCAGGCGTCTGAAAAGGGCTGGCCTGCGGACGTGGCGGAATTGGTAGACGCAAGGGACTTAAAATCCCTCGATCTCTGATCGTACGGGTTCGATTCCCGTCGTCCGCACCAGCCTTCGCTCTTCGAGCTTGGGGTGGCGGGCCACCTGAAGCTCGTTAGTGCATGTCGCCCAAAGTGACCTCGGTTTTGGGAGAGCGACATGCACAAAGACAAAGACCTGAAGCGGGTCGCCTGAAGGCGCGACACCGCTTAGACAAAGGAGCGTCCTCCGAAGCCTTGGCCAAGGAGGACCGGTTCGAATTTCATCCGTTCAGGCGCACCAATTTCACCAGCCAGGGCTTGTTGGCATCTCTACGCCTCGAACACTTTCTGTGTGAACCATTCCGCCAGCCTGGCAAGCTCAGGCCCCAGCACACGATCGGCACCGACAGGCGGCACGATAGCTCTGATTTGATCGACGAAGGAGCGCAGTGCCGGCGGCGGCGTCCGTTCGGTGACGTGCAGCGCCTGCGAGGCGATCATCGCCAGCATCGCCATGGCGGCATCGACGCAGCGGCCGGCGGTAGCTTCCTTGGTCCATGCGAAGAATGCCGTCGTGGCGACGTCGTCCTGCCCCGCACCGGCCGATTCCGTGCCCGGAATGAAGGTACGTTGCGCCGCCAGCTTGGCCTGCTCGAGATAGCCGGTGATCGCCATCGGCACGTAGCCGACATTGCCGTGGCCATCGCTGTCGGCCGAGTGTCGTCCGGTCATCAGAAGATCGGGCAGCAGCGACACCTTGCCGTTGAGCAGCTTGGAGGCGTGGCGATCACAAAGCAGGCAGATGTCGGCCCATATCGCCGCCAGATCATCCAGCGCCGGCGTCGCCATGGCGTTGTGATAGCCGCCGGTCGAGATGCAGCGGTCGAGCGGATGTGCATCTTCGGGCGGGATATAGACCGGATTGTCCGATATAGAGGCCAGCGACACATTGGCTGCCCGCTCGGCCGACGACAGCGCACGATGCGCCTGGCCGAGGACGCGCGGCACGATGCGGTAGCTGACCGGCGCCTGATAATTGCGTCGCCCATCGCCGGCGCCAACCAGAAATTCCCGCAAACCCTGCAGGGCCGCGGCCTCATGCTCATCACCCCAGAGCGTATCGAGGGCGGCGTCATAGTGTTCGAGCGGGGCGCGAAACGCCTCGATCGACAGCGCGAACACTTTTTGCGCCATGCGGATCCGGCGGCGCGCCGCGAGCGCCGCGTCCGCTACGAGGGCTGCAGCGCAGGGCGAGCCGTTGATCAGCGAGCCGCGTTCCTTGACCTCGAGATCGAAGCGCGTCGAAAGCTCGGCAAACAGCGGATAGAGCGCCAGGATTTCGCCGGCGCCGCCCTGGCCCGAGGCCGGCACTGTTGGCATCGGCCCACCATTGAGCATTGCGGCCACGGCAAGCGCGATGCGTGGCGAGGTGGCGGCGTTGCCCTCGATGAAGTTCGTCAGGCGGGCAAGCACGATCGCCCTGACCACGCGATCCGGCAAGGGATCGCCGAACGAGGTGGCGGCGGCAAACGCCTTGATGCGCGCATGGCGATCCCGCTCGTCGAGTTCGAGCTTGCGGCTCGCCAGCTCTCCCATGGCGGTGGTGACGCCATAGATGACCGGTGGCGGATCGGATTCAATCAGCCTGAGAAACGAGGCGCGGCATTCGGCGATGCGCTGCAAGGCCTTCTCGTCGATGTCCACCGTGTCCTTCTTCCAGGCGACGCGGAAAACAGTGTCGAGGTTGATGTCCTCACGCGTCGACAGGCTAACTGGCATGTTTCACACCACTGCAAATAAGGGACTTAGTAGAGTGGTTCCTCGAACAGCGTCTTGTCGCCGTCCACCAGCGCCTTGATCTGCGCGGTGCCGTCGCCGGCGAGCGCAAGACGGATGCCGAATGGCCGCACCCGCATGTCGTTCTGGATCGCCATCCCCTCGCCTTCCGGCAGATAGAAGCGTTCGATGCCATAGTCCGGCGCGATGGTCATCCCTTCGCCGCGAAGATCCCAGCCCTCGGCGATGTGGCCTAAAATATCGGCCTCGTCCGCAGCGGCCGGCTTCGGCGCCTTGCCGAACCAGGCTGTCGTCGGCTGCCAATAGCCGTCGGAGCCCTTCTTCAGGCGCACGACAATCGAGGTGTCGTCGCTGGAAAACTTGTCGGGCGGAATGTTGGCGATCATTTTCACCGGTATGCGCGAAATATCGTAGCCCAGGATAATATAATCGCCGCGCAGGAGGTCGCGCGGATCGACAGGTTCGATCTTCAGCAAGACTTCCTTGCCGTTGCGCAGGATGGCCGCGCGACCGGCGATGATCCAGCTCAGGAAGCCGATTTGAACGAGCGCCAGCACCAGTGCCGAGATGACAAGCCTTTTCCCGGTGATCATGCCGTGGCTCCTTTGGTATCTGGACCTTTCATACGCTTTTCCACGCGGATGATGACGATCGCAAGGATGCCGAGCAGCACTGCGGCGGCCAGGAAGAAGCCGGCCGTATCGAGCATCGATTGCAAGGTCACCACATAGATGATGGCGAGTTCGAAGGCGAAGCCGGCATAGGCAAGCCAGCGCAGCCCACGGCTCTCCCGTCCCGCCAGCACGATTGCCCCGACGATGCCGGCCAGCGCGATCACCGAAGCGAGGGCAAAACCGCTGTTGTAGGTGCTCTCGTCGGCGAGTTCGAACTGGATCATCGCCAGGCCGGTGAGGAAGCCGAGCAGTGCGTGCAAGGGCAAGCGGCCGCCGAGCTGCACGACCCGGTCGACCGGATCCGGCGCGAAGACCGAGGCCGCGAACAGCAGCGCCGAGACGACGACCAGCGGGATAGCCACCTGCAGCGTGTCGTGGTTGGTGACGAGCAGCACAAGATAAAACAGAACCGACAGGATGATCAGGTGGCGCGCCGCCTGGCTGCGGGTCCAGAACGATACGGCAAACAGCACGATCGCCATGATCACGAAGGCATGCGGAAATTCGCTGCGGCTGTAGTAGTCGAAGCCTTTGAGGAACAGCCAGGCATCGGCGATGCCGACCGAAGCGACCGTCAGCGGATTCGAACGCAGCGCAACCGCCGCCAGCGCCGTGCCGGCGCCCCAGGTGACCAGAGCAGACGCCTCGTCGCCCGAGAGATGATACATCTGGCCGATCAGCGCGATCGAGCCGCCGAAAGCCGCGGCCGCCACGATCCACAGCGCTTCGCCGAGCGCCGGATGGTCGCGGGTCTTCAGCACCGCGCCGCCGACATAGCCGCCGAGGATGACGGCAAACAGTGCCGCCACGCGTGCCAGGCGCGGGATCGCGTCCCAGTTGGCGGCGACGAAAATCAGGATGGCGGCGCCGAACAGCAAGGCGGCCATCATTGCCAGGATAGAGCCGAAGCTAAGCGACTCGCGCGCGTTGGCCTCGACATTGCACGAAAGCGAATCGGCTGTGGCGGCGTCGATCAGCCCGGCCTGCAGCCAGCGCGCGATATCCGCCCTGACCCGCGACGAATAGCTCGCCATGCTGTGTCTCCCCCACGTTTGGTCTTTTTTCAGCCGATCCGGTCAAATCGTTGACGCGGCGGCATTTTCCGATTCGGGTTCTGTGTCAGGTCCGTGAACGCCCGTTAATGCTGCATTGCACAATTTGCATTGCTGCCATGCAGCCATAGCGCTTTTAAATCGATATGGGTCCGCCTATTTATAGTTCGTACACAAACGGAATGATCCGCAAGAAAGACGAAACGAGAACTACCATGAACCTGATCCGCAACTACCGCAACTGGCGCCGCTACAGGGACACCGTGTCCGAGCTGAGCCGCCTGAGCAACCGTGAACTGACCGACCTCGGCATCAGCCGCAGCGACATTCCTTACGTCGCTCGCAAGGCGGTCTAATTCTTCGGACCGCGAATGGTCCGAACCAGTTTTGAAAAAGAGAACGACAATGAACCTGATCCGCAACTATCGTAACTGGCGCGTTTATCGCGAGACGGTTACCGAGCTGGGTCGCCTTTCCAACCGCCAGCTGCATGATCTCGGTATCGTCCGCGACGAAATCAAGATCATCGCCCGCCAGGCGATCTAGACAGAATTTCGGCAGGGTCGACCTCCTCCCCGACCTTGACGAATACGGTCACCCCTTACCTCCTCCCAAGGGTTGACCACAAAAACGGCGCCCGCCGCACCTCCTCCCGCGGCGGGCGCTGTTTCCCCGGGGCAAATCAAATTTGCCCAGAAGGGTTTCGCCCCTTTCAAAATTAGCGAAAGAGATTTCGTCAAAGCCGACCTCCTCCCCGGCAATGACGAATAGGTCCGACCTTCACCTCCTCCCGAAGGTTGGCCACCAAAACGGCGCCCGCCGCACCTCCTCCCGCGGCGGGCGCTGTTTCCCGGCCCCAGAAGGGTTTCGCCCCTTTCAAAATTAGCGAAAGAGTTTTCGTCAAAGCCGACCTCCTCCCCGGCGATGACGAATATGGTCGGCCTTCACCTCCTCCCGAGGGTCGACCCCAAAAACGACACCCGCCGGACCTCCTCCCCCGGCGGGTGTTGTTGTTTTCAGGGGCGCTCCGATCAGCAGCTGTTTGCTCCGCACCGCGCACGGCAATTGCAATCGCCGCACCAAGCGATTATTCCGGCTTTCATGAGCAAAAACCCAATCCACATCATCGGCGGCGGCCTCGCCGGTTCCGAAGCCGCATGGCAGGCAGCCGAGGCCGGCGTGCCCGTCATCCTGCATGAAATGCGGCCCGTTCGCGGCACCGATGCGCACAAGACCGACAGCCTGGCCGAGCTGGTCTGTTCGAACTCCTTCCGCTCCGACGACGCGGACAACAATGCCGTCGGCCTGTTGCATGCCGAAATGCGGCTGGCCGGCTCGCTGATCATGAGCGCCGGCGACGCCAACCAGGTGCCTGCTGGCGGCGCGCTCGCCGTCGACCGCGACGGATTTGCCGACGCGGTGACGAAAAGGCTTGAAGCGCACCCGCTGATATCAATCCAGCGCGAGGAAGTGCCGGGCCTGCCGCCGGCGGATTGGGACCAGGCGATCATCGCCACGGGTCCATTGACCGCGCCCTCACTTGCCCAGTCGATCGCGGAAGCGACCGGCGCCGATGCGCTAGCCTTCTTCGACGCCATCGCGCCGATCGTCCACTTCGACACGATCGACATGGACATTTGCTGGTTCCAGTCGCGCTACGACAAGGTCGGGCCCGGCGGCACCGGTAAGGACTACATCAACTGCCCGATGGACAAGGACCAGTACCTTGCCTTCGTTCAGGCGCTGGTCGACGGCCAGAAAACCGAATTCAAGCAATGGGAAGGCACGCCCTATTTCGACGGCTGCCTGCCGATTGAGATCATGGCCGAACGCGGCGTCGAGACGCTCCGTTACGGCCCGATGAAGCCGATGGGGCTGACCAATGCACACAATCCGACGGTGAAGGCCTATGCCGTCGTCCAGCTGCGGCAGGACAATGCGCTGGGCACGCTCTATAACATGGTCGGCTTCCAGACCAAGCTGAAGCACGCCGAGCAGGTGCGCGTGTTCCGCACCATACCGGGTCTCGAAAACGCCGATTTCGCCCGCCTCGGCGGCCTGCACCGCAACACCTACATCAACTCGCCGACCTTGCTCGACGCTTCGCTGCAGCTGAAGTCGCGCCCCGGCCTGCGTTTTGCCGGCCAGATCACCGGCTGCGAGGGCTATGTCGAGAGTGCCGCGATCGGCCTGCTCGCCGGCCGTTTCGCCGCCGCGGAAAGGCTCGGCCATGCGCCGTCGCTGCCGCCGCTGACTACGGCCTTCGGCGCGCTGCTCAACCACATCACAGGCGGCCACATCGTTTCGGATGACGAGCCGGGAAAGCGCTCCTTCCAGCCGATGAATGTCAATTTCGGCCTGTTCCCGCCTGTGGAAGCGCCGAAGACCGAGGGCAAGCGCATGCGCGGCAAGGACAAGACCGTCGCCAAGCGGCATGCCATCACATCGCGCGCACGCGCCGATTGCCGGCAATGGCTGGGATTGGCGGCGCAAACGGAAACGGCCGAAGCTGCAGAGTAGCCAGCTTCCTCCCTGATTGGACCATAGGCGTCAAGTAGGATACTATCTCACTTCTTGCCTAAGAGAGACAGCCATGGAATCCGCCGAGAAACTATCGGTCACCGTCACGCCCGCAATGGCGCGCATGATCCGCGAAAAGGTCGAAGATGGCTCCTTCGGATCGGCCAGCGAAGTCATCCGTGCAGCCCTTCGCGCCTTCCAGCGCGAAGAGGAAGAGCATGCCGAGCGCATGGCGTCGATCAGAGCCCGGGTGAAGGCGTCGATCGAGGATACAAGGCCGGGCCATTCGGGAGAAGAGGTTCGCACTCACCTCCGGGGACTCTTCGCCCAGTATTCGAGCCGTGCCGATGATTCGGCGGCTTGAGGTCGAGTATCGTGAAGATGCCAGAAATGATCTGGCCAACATTTTCAGACATATAGTCGAAGCCAATGGAAGTCCTGACGTCGCGCTGAAGTTCGTTCTGCGCATCGAAGACCGGTGCCAGAGCATCGGCAACGCGCCTCGCGGCGGTCGTTCCCGCGACGACATCCTGCCAGGATTGCGAACAGTTCCGTTCGAGCACTCTGCAGTCATCGCTTACATCATCGACGATAACTTCGTCCGCATCGTCAACATCTTCCATGGCGGTCGCGACTATGAAACGCTGATGCGCGAGGGCGGGTCGAGCGAACCATCCTGAGGCGATGGTTATTCGGCTGGCTCGACACCAGCCGCCGGCAACCCCGGCTTGCCCGCCTCATCAGGATTTCGCCTGACATAGGCAGCTTTCAATGTCTCGGAAGTTTCGCGCGAGCCGTCATGGCTCCAGCCCGGCGGCTTGATCAGATAGTTCAGGCGGTCGCTCAACGTCAGACCGGGCGCAAAGGCATCCCTGAACATGCCGATCCATTCATGGAACGCCACTTTCAGCGGATTGAAGGTGCCGAGATTCCTGACGATGCCGTAGCGCGGCCGGTCTTCTTCCAGTTCTCCGACGAAGGTGCCGAACACGCGATCCCAGATGATCAGCGTGCCGGCATAGTTGGCGTCGAGGTAGCGCGGATTGGTGGCGTGATGGACGCGGTGGTGTGACGGCGTGTTGAAGACGAACTCGAACCAGCTCCACATCTTGCCGATCGTCTCGGTGTGGATCCAGAACTGCCAGACAAGGTTGAAGCCGAAGGTGAAGGCAATCACCGCCGGGTGGAAGCCGAGCAGCACCAGCGGCGCCTGCAAAACGAACATGAAGGTGAACAGACCGGTCCAGCTTTGCCTGAGCGCCGTCGACAGATTGTAGTGCTGGCTGGAATGGTGGTTTACGTGTTCGGCCCACACCCAGCGCACCCGGTGCGCGATGCGATGATAGACGTAGTAGCGCAGATCATCGAGCAGGAAGGCGGCCAGGAACACCCAGACCGACAGGCCGAGATTGAAGACGCGGAATTGCCACAGCCACAGCAGTGCCCAGTAGGACACGACGCCAAGCAGCAGCCCGGCAACGACATTGCCGGTGCCCATCATCAGGCTGGTCAAGGTGTCGCGCGTCTCGAACGAATCCCTGGCGCGGCCGGTGCGCACCAACCAAAGCTCGATCAGGATCGCGACCACGAAGAACGGGATGGCCAGTTGGGTGACTTGCGGGAAATTGTAGCTGTCCATCACGCGGCCTGCCCAGTGGAATTTGAACCTTGCGGCTCAAGCGCTTTCAGCACGCCCTGTGCATCCGTTGAGCTGGCAAAGCGGAAGCGGCCGCCCTTCCAGGTGAAATCGGCGAGCCGCAGCGAAACCGTGTTCGCATCTCCGGCGTTCAAAACCGCGACATTCTGAGGCGAGACGATGCGGGTCAAAAAGCGATCGCCGATGCTGTGAACGATGCCGATGCGCCCTCGCCCGATATCCAGAAACGCCGTCTTGGCATCCGCTGTCAGGCGGACCACCGTCGCGATCTCGTCGGGAAAATCCTCAGTGAATCGGCTCACTGCGCGATCGACACTGCTGAGCGTCGCCGTCTTGCTGCCGCCGGTGAAATGCACCGCCGCAACCGACAGCGCGATGCCGAAGGTAACGATCGCTACCAATATGGGTAAGCTCATTCATCTCCTCCGGGCCGGCCTGTTGTCTTCAGCAACAGTTTGGCGCGGGGACGTCTTAACATGATTGACGTTTACGTCAAAGCGCAGGCCAGCCCTTGCTCGCGCGACGCAGCAGCAGCCAATGCCGGCGCAAGGCCGACAGCCGCGCCACGCCTTCGAGCGGCGAACCATTCTCCATCTTGCCGAGATAGGCACGTGACAGGGCGAGCGGCAGGAATGCCGGACGCAGCGATACAGGCAGAGCCGGAGCGCCTCGCTCGAAGGCGGAAAGATGTTCCCGTGCCAGCGCCATCATCGCCGCCACCGCGCGTTTGGCGCCGGGTCCGCCATCACCGGCAACGAACTCCTGCGGCGAAGAGCCGGCCGCTGCAAGGATATCGGCCGGGACAAAACACTGTCCGCGCCGGCGATGCAGCGGCAACAGCAGCAGCAGGCCGGTCATCGCCTGCGCACAGCCTGCCCTGCCCGCCAGATCGGCAAAGCGCGGCGCCTCGACGGGATCGAGCACCATCGCCGCAAGCTGGATGAGTGCTGCGGCCGTCTCGCCGCAATAGCCTTCCAGATCGGTGCGCGACGGCATCGGGTCGTCGTAGAGGTCGAAGATGCGCGCATCGAGCATGTTCTCGAAGGCCGGCTCCGGAAGGCCGAACGTCGCTATCGTGGCGTTCAAGGCTTCGGCAACGGGATGGCCGGCGCCGGCCTCGCCGCCGGCGGCAATGACATCGCGCCACCACTGCAGCCGCACTTCGCCCGGCAGCGCTTCATGGATGCGATCGCGAATGCCTGCGATCTCGGCATTGAAGGCATAGAGCGAAAACAGCGCGTCGCGCTTGTCCGCCGTTGCATAGAGCGCGGTCAGATAGCGGTCATGGTCGGTGGCGCGCACCGCGTCCATGACGATTTCAGCGCTTCGAGACATGTCAATCGACGGCAATGAGCGCTGCGGCCACCGCGCGCTCTTCCGCCAGAAGGACATTGTAGGTCCGCACCGCGGCCCCCGTCGACATCGGGTCGGATGCAATGCCGGCGGCCTTCAGCGCGGCCCGCAATGCGGCGGGCAATGGCCTGAGATCCCTGCCCATGCCGACCAGCAGGATTTCGACCTTGTCGGCCTCAGCCAGCAGCCTGTCGAAATCCGCCACCGTCAGCGCCAGGGGATCAGCCGGTTCCCAACCATGGATGCCGGATGGCAGGCACATGAGCGAACCACGGTGCGACATGTCGGCAAAGCGGAACCCGCCATTGCCGTAGGCTTCGATCGGCGCGCGGCCCGGAAAATGCGCCTCGCGGATGACGATGCCTTTGCTGGTCATCGTTCTGTCATCCCTTCGGGGCGGCGCGTCAGGTCGCGACCGCCTTGCCGCCATTGACCGGCTTCTCCTCGTCGGCAGTTGCCTGCGGCCGCAACTTGAACAGGATCAGCAGCGGTGCGGCGATAAAGATCGAGGAATAGGTGCCGAAGACGACGCCGAACAGCATGGCCATGGTGAACGAGCGGATCACCTCGCCGCCGAACAGCACCAGCGCCAGCAGCGCCAGGATCGTCGTCACCGATGTCAGTGTCGTCCTCGACAGAGTCTCGTTGATGGCGTTGTTCAACAGTTGCGGCAGCGGCATCCGCTTGTATTTTCGCAGATCCTCGCGAACACGGTCATAGACCACGATCGTGTCATTCAGCGAATAGCCGATGATGGTCAGGATCGCCGCCAGTGACGACTGGTTGAACTCCAGCCCGGTGATGACGAAGAAGCCAAGTGTCATGACCACATCGTGCACCGTCGCCACGATGGCGCCGACCGCGAACTGCCATTCGAAGCGGAACCAGACATAGACCAGGATGCCGAGCAGCGCGATCAGCATGGCGATGGTGCCTTGCTTGGCGAGTTCTCCGGAGACTGTCGGTCCCACCACTTCCACGCGGCGGAAGTCATAATTGTCCTGCAGTTCGCCGCGCACCTTGTCGATGACGGTCTGCTCGGCATTCTCGCCGCCATCCTGCGTGCCGACGCGGATCAACACGTCGTTGGGCGTACCGAACTGCTGGACCTGGACTTCGCCGATGTTGAGCTCGGTCAGGCGCGAGCGGAGGTCGGCGAGGTCGGCATTGCCGCTCTTGGCCTGTACCTCGATCAGCGAACCGCCCTTGAAATCGATGCCGTAATTGATGCCGACGGTCATGAACATCACCACCGAGAGGATCGACAGTGCGCTTGACAGCGTGAACGTCCAGCGACGGATGCCCATGAACGGAATTTTCGTGCCGGGCGGAACGAAGGTCACCGGCGCGCGCGGCAGTTCCTTCGGGCGAGCCCGGCGCAGCCAGATCGAGACCAGCAGCCGGGTGAAGGTGAAAGCGGTGAACACGGTCGTCAGGATGCCGATGGCATAAGTGATGGCAAAGCCCTTCACCGGCCCGGTACCGAGATAGAACAGCACCACGGTGGCGATCAGCGAAGTGATGTTGGAATCGACGATGGTCGCCAGCGCCTTGGTGAAACCGGTATCGATCGCCTGGATCACGGAGCGGCCGGCGCGTCGCTCCTCGCGGATTCGTTCGTAGATCAGCACGTTGGAATCGACCGCCATGCCGATGGTCAGCACGATACCGGCGATACCAGGCAAGGTCAGCGTCGCGCCAAGCAACGAGAGCACGCCGACGATCATCGCCACGTGCACCGCCAGCGCGATGTTGGCCAGGAAGCCGAGGAAGCCGTAGGCGACGAACATGAAGGCGACGACGAGGATAGAACCGATGATGCCGGCGACCTTGCCGGCATGGATCGAATCCTGGCCAAGGCCCGGACCCACCGTGCGTTCTTCGATGACCGTAAGCGTTGCGGGCAACGCACCGGCGCGCAGCAGCACCGCAAGGTCGTTGGCGCTCTGGGCGGTGAAGTTGCCGGATATCTGGCCGGTGCCGCCGAGGATCGGCTCGCGGATCTGCGGCGCCGAAATCACCTGGTTGTCGAGGATGATGGCGAACAGCTTGCCGACATTCTGCGCAGTGGCCTGGCCGAAGCGCGCCGCCCCTTTCGAATCAAAGCGGAACGACACCACCGGCTCGTTGTTCTGCGAATTGTATGTCGCCTGTGCGTCAACGAGGTTTTCGCCCGAGACGATGACGCGATTTTCGATCAGATACGGAACCGGCGGATCGTCCTGCGAGTACAGCACCGACGAGCCGGCTGGCGGACGGCCGTTGAGGGCATCCTGCACCGGCATCGACTGGTCGACCATCTGGAAGGTCAGCTTGGCGGTCTGGCCGAGGATTTCCTTCAGCCTTTGCGGGTCCTGAAGACCCGGCACCTGGACAAGGATACGGTCGTCGCCCTGTCGCTGCACGATAGGTTCGGTCGTGCCGAGTTCGTTGACGCGGCGCTCGACCACCTCGATCGACTGCGTCAGCGCCGTCGATGTGCGATATTTGATGCCGGCGTTGGTGACGTTGAACTTGAGCAGGCCGGGCTCGGAATCATCGAGCGTCATTTCCTGGATGGAGCCGCCGGTGAACAGGCCGGCAGCGACCGGATCGGTCAGCGTCTTCAGCGCCGTCTTGGCGGCATCGATCTGGGCGGGATCGGTGATACGGACCTGCAAGACACGTCCGGTGCCGGCGAGGCCGGTGTAGCCGATCTTGGCGTCACGCAGCAGCGTGCGGATTTCGTCGCGCGTCGTCTCCAACCGGTCCTTGATCAGATCGTTCTGATTCATCTCCAGCAGGATGTGCGAGCCGCCCTGCAGATCGAGGCCGAGCGTCATCTGCCGCTTCGGCACCCAGTCGGGAAGCTTGGCCAAAGTGCTTGCGGGGATGAGATTGGGCGCGGCGAGGATCACCGTGATGGCCACGGCCACCCAGATCAGGATCATCTTGAAGCGCGAAAAATACAGCATATGGCGTCGTCCGTCAGAGCGTGTCCGCGGATCGCTCCGCCTAAAATTCGGTTATTTCTTGGCATTCTGGTTCGCCACCGGCTCACCATTCATCCGCGCATCTGTGGTTGTCGAGCACAAGGCGGTCACTTTGGTGCTGCCATCGGACTTTCTTCAACTATTGTCAATCGTGCGGGTAAGCGGCCATTGCGTAATAGCACGGCGAGATCGTTAGCGTCCTCGACAGTGAAATTGCCCGATATCTGGCCGATGCCGTCAAGGATGGGCTCGCGGATTACCGGTACTGAAACCACCCGACCGTCCAGCACGACTGCAAACGAACTGCCGACATTCTGCGAGGTCTCCCGGCTTAGCCGTGCGGTTCCTTTTGAATCGACCCGAAACAGGACAATCGGCTTGTTACTTTGCGGGCTGTAGGCCGGCTTCGCATTGATCAGGTTGTCATCCGAAACGATGACACGGTTCTCGATCAGGTAGGGGACCGGCGGATCGTCGTGTGAATAAAGCATGCTGGACGAATTGGGCAGCGGCCCATTAAGCGCGTCTTTCACCGGCATCGATCCATCAATCATCTGGACAGTCAGCTTGGCGGCACGAACAAGGATATTACTTAGCCTATGCGAATCCTTGAGGCCCGACACTTGGACCATAATCCGATCATCGCCTTGCTGCCGCACGATCGGCTCCGAAATGCCCGATTCAACCCTCCTGAAGTCATGGATGCGATGCTTGATGACCTCCACTGACTGCTTCAAAGCCGCGGACGTTAGGTATTTGATGCCGGCGCCCGTGATGACGAATTTGAGCAAGACTGGTCCGGACTCATCCAGCACCAGCTCCTGGACTGCGTCATCATCGGCAGACGGATCGGTCAGTGTCTTTAGCGTTACTTTGGCCAAAACAAGCTGAGCGGCATCCGAAATGTGTACCTGAACCGCGCGACCCGATACAGCCAGACCGGTATAGCCGATGTGAGCGGAACGCAGCAGTGAGCGGATTTCGTCTTGGGTCGTCTCCAGCCTGCCTTTGATCAATTCGTCCAGATCCAGGCCGAATACGAAGCGCGAAATGCCCTTTTGATCGAGGCCAATCGCCGTCTGGATTTTTGGTGCCCAATAAGGCTGCTTCGCGAGCGGACTTGCCGCGAAAAGGATGGACACATCAAGCACTGCTGTAATGACCGCAGCCACACAGATCAGAACTATCCTGAAGCGCGAAGAAGGCGGCAAATGGCGTCCTCCGTCAGGCATGCTGGCGGATCCCTCCGCCGACAATTCGGTTATCTCTTGGCGTTCTGGTTGGCGACCGGCTCGCCCTTGACGCGCACATCGGCGATCGTGGAACGCAGCGCCGTCACCTTCATGCCACCGCCGAGGTCGATCTCGAGCTCGTTGTCGTCGATCACCTTGGTCACCTTGCCGACGAAGCCGCCGCCGGTGACGACCGTGTCGCCGCGACGGACCGCGGCCAGCATCTCGCCGCGCTTCTTCAGCTGCGTGCGCTGCGGCCTGATGATCAGAAAATACATGATCACGAAAATCAGGACAAACGGCAAAATGCTGATGAACATGTCTGGAGAAGCGCCGACGCCTTGGGCGTATGCCGGTGTCACGAACATCGAGGTACTCCTGAATTTTGAAAACAGCCGCCAATCTGGCGGCCCCTTGAAATTTGGCCGGAATATAGTCGGTAAAGTTGTCAATGCAACTGCGCGGCCGCCCAAATCGGCTGCTTTTCCGGCCTGTTGAGCCGTGTTAGAGCAGGATCGCGAAAAGCGCGAGCCAGTTTTTGGAAAAGATCACGCTCGAACAAAAGGTTGCAGCCGGTTTTGTATCAGACGGAATCGGCCAGCTTCACGCCCCCACACGTCAAAACGCGAAACAAAAGACAGCCATGACCGACAGCAGCATTGAAGCCCTGAACCAGAAACTCGACCGGCTGATCGAAGCGGTGAGCCGTCTTGCCCCGCCGCCGGTACCCCAAACCGACATCGGCGCGGCCGATTGCTTCGTCTGGCAGGCCGATCCGGGCTATCTGGAACCGGTGCGCAGGGTTAACCGCGTCGACATCGGCCTGATCCGTGGCGTCGACCGCGTCCGCGACATCCTTGTCGACAACACCGAACGCTTCGCTGGCGGCTATCCGGCCAACAACGTATTGTTGTGGGGCGCGCGCGGCATGGGCAAATCGTCGCTGGTCAAGGCCGTGCATGCCCAGATCAACGCCAGGACCAAGTCCGACCTGACGTTGAAGCTGATCGAAATCCACCGCGAGGACATCGACACGCTGCCGAAGCTGATGGGATTGCTCAAGGCGGCGCCCTTCCGCTTCATCCTGTTTTGCGACGACCTCTCCTTCGACCATGACGACACCTCCTACAAATCGCTCAAGGCAGCGCTCGAAGGCGGCGTCGAGGGCCGCCCCGCCAATGTCATCTTCTATGCCACCTCGAACCGCCGGCATCTTTTGCCCCGCGACATGATCGACAACGAGCGCTCGACCGCCATCAACCCGTCCGAGGCGGTCGAGGAAAAAGTGTCGCTGTCCGACCGGTTCGGGCTGTGGCTCGGCTTCCACAAATGTTCGCAGGACGAGTATCTCGACATGATCGACGGCTATGTCAGGCACCATGGCCTTGTCGTGGATCCCGAGCAACTGCGCGCCGAAGCACTGGAATGGGCGACCACCCGCGGCAGCCGCTCAGGTCGCGTCGCCTGGCAGTTCACCCAGGACCTGGCTGGCCGGCTCGGCAAGCCACTGAGGGACTGATACGTTGGGTGGCGTCGCCAACGCCATCCAATGACAAGATCATTTGGGCTGCGACCGCCGCAAGTCACGCGGCGTTTGGCCGATCTCACGACGCATCCAATGCGCCAGGTGTGACTGGTGCGCAAAGCCCGTCAATTCCGCAACCTCGCTTGTGCTGAGATCCCCGCGCCGGAGCAGGACGCGTGCGCGTTCGACCCGGCGTCGCAACACGTACCGGTGCAGGGTGAAGCCTGTCGCCGCCTTGAACCAAGCCCGCAAGTGCGAGCTGCTCGCCCCGGCAACTCGGCTCAGTCGGAGGATCGAAAGGGGCTCGTGCAGGCCAGCCTCAATATGCTCCAACACACGCTTGAGCTGGGCATCTGACAACCGGTTTCTTCGGTCGACATCGAGATTGTCAAGACCGAGCAGCCTCACCGCAAGAGCTGCGCCAATGCTGTCGGCAAACAAAGGTCCACTCGGTGAGTTTGCGTTGACATCGCTCTCGAGTGCTCGGGCGAGATGTTGGATGCGCTGATCACGAAGCAGGTGACGTGTGTCGAGCGGCAATGCGCGCGCCTTGCCGCCAAGCTCAGCCGCCACCCTTTCCATCAGGGCTGGTTGTAACGCGATCTCGATCGTGTCGAACGGGGTTTCAGTCTCGAAACCGCCCTCTTGGCCAGCGGGCACCAGGTCAATATCGCCGGCGCGCCTCACGAAATATCGACCAACCTCATTGCAGTAGGAACGCGTCGCCGCGCTTGCATGCACCATGATGCGATGATGGGCCGCTTTGGAGAGACGATGGACGCCCGCTTCGATATGCCAGAAGGCCATTGTGACGTCGGGCGGAAATCGAGCCGGAACAGACTGCGAATGCATGCTTTCTCACTTCATGGCAAAACCTGTCCAAGAATTGGCAATTTCCGCGCGATTTTCAATGCCGGGGACATGTACCTACGCCTCTCCATAGAGTTTGGACGAGAGGTTGCCATGGGTTTTTATGTAGTTGTCGGAGCAGGCCCGGTCGGGCACGAGACCGCGCGCCTTCTGGGAGAAGAAGGACATGATGTCGTTCTCACGAGCCGGAGTGTCGGCTCAAACGGGTTGCGGAACGTCCGGGCGGTGCAGGCCGATGCCACCGATGGCGTTGAACTGGCGCGTATCTGCCGAAACGCCGACGCCGTTTTCATGTGTGCCATGGCCGCCTATCACCGGTGGCCGACCGACTTTTTCCCAATCATCGACGGCACCGTGCGGGCCGCGGAAGCGGTCGGCGCGAAGCTTGTGATACTCGGAAACCTCTATGGCTATGGCGAACATGCCGATAGTCCGCTTCACTCCGACCTGTCTCTGGATCCGACTTCGAAGAAAGGAACCGCCCGGACGATCATGTGGCAGCGCGCGGTCCGTGCGGACGTGCCGGCAGTCGAAGTGCGGTCCAGCGATTATCTTGGACATGGCGCGATCAGCTCTTTCTCACTGGTCGCGCTGCCCTCCATAATCGAGGGGAGGCCGACTGCTTTCATTGGAAACCTCGACGCGACTCATGCCTGGTCCTTCACGAAGGACGTGGCCAGGACACTGGTCGCCGCTTCCCGCTACACGGGCGAATGGGGACGAGCATTCCATGTTCCATCGCAACACGCCTCACCCCGGGAACTCATCCTAACGACGGCGGCAATGCTTCACCGTGAAATTCCAGAGACACGTTCCTATTCCATCCCCGAAATGGAGGCATCGGGCATGCATGAGCTCATCGAAATGAGCTACCTCTTCGACAATCCCTTGCTGGTCGATTCCTCCGACGCGGAGACGCTTCTCGGCATCAAGGCCAGCAGCCTTGGCGTCATGATCGCCGACACCCTGCGTGATCATCTTTGAAGCTTGAAGACTGGCGCGTCGCGTTGAAGCTGAAAAAGCCCGCTCCTTTCGGAACGGGCTGAGCCGGCGGGCCGGACTGGAGGTCAGACGGCCCGCAAAATTGCTTTTTTTCTTCTATTCGAGATAGCCTCGACTATTCGAGATAGCCGGACGGATCGACCGGGGCGGAGTTCTTGCGCACTTCGAAGTGCAGCTTCGGCGAGTCCGTCGTGCCGCTCATGCCCGACAGCGCGATTTCCTGGCCGCGCTTGACCTTCTGGCCGCGCTGGACCTCGATCGAGCTGGCGTGGCCGTAGACGGTGACCAGGCCATTCTCGTGGCGCACCAGCACCGTGTTACCGAATTCCTTGAGGCCGTCGCCGGCATAGATGACGACACCGTTTTCGGCTGCCTTGACCGGTGTGCCAGAGGGTACGGCGATGTCAACGCCGTCTTTGCCGGAGCCGAAACCGGAAATCACGCGGCCGCGCACCGGCCAGCGCATCTTGCCGATGCCGGTGGCGTCTGGCGCGACGGCGTCGTCGGCCTCGGCCTGCTGGATGACCTTCGAATCCTTCTTCGGCGGCGTGTAGGACGCCAGCGTTTCCGACGGCGTGGTCTTTGCCGCGGGCTGCGTCGTGGCCGTCGTCACCGGATCGACCTTGGCCGGCTTGGCGGCGGCGACGATCGCGGTTCCACCGGCAGGCACCTTCAGGGTCTGGCCGATCTTGAGCAAGCCATCCTGCATGCCGTTGGCCTGCTTGATGGCAACGACACCGACACCGGTCTTCCTGGCAATCGAGGAAAGCGTGTCGCCCGACTGAACCGTATAGGTGCCAGCTGCATTGGTCGCCTTGGCCGCAGCTACCTGCGGCTTGGGCTCCTTGGGCTGGCTCGCGGCGGCCGACGTGTCGACCGGAGCGGCGGACTTGCCCTCCCTAGGCTTCGGCTGCTGCGGCAGGACGGCCACCTTGTCGGGCGCGGTGGCCGGCAGGTTGTGCTTGGTGTCTTTCGCCGGCTTGGCATCCGCGAGCTTCGGCTCGCTCTTGCTCGAATAGGCGTAGGCCGGGATGACCAGCTTCTGGCCGGTCTTCAGCCCCTTGGTCGCGCTCAACCCGTTGACCTTCATGATCACGTCGGACGGCACCTTGTAGCGCTGCGCCAGGCCGCCGATCGTTTCGCCGTCCCTGACGACGATCTCGGTTGCATGCGGAGTGCCGGAAGCAGCCACGCGGGGTTCGTCAGGTTGCGAAACCTTGAAAGGCGACGCCACTGGGGCGACGGTGCCGGTCGTGGTCCTGTCGACATGCGGTGCCGGGGCTAATGCGGTGCGTACCGGCTTTGACACCGGCGCCACTTCGGAAGCCTGGGCAACCGGCGGCGGCAGCGGCCGCGTCGAGACCGGATCGAGGCTGGAGCGGCTGACCGACTGTGTATGGCTGCCATCGATCGGAGCGGCGGCGACATCGCCCGGATAGGGCTGCTGTACGGCATCCTGCTTGTTGATGATGGCGCGCTGATTGTTGGTCGAGGATGTAAAGACATCGTCGACGCCATTGAACCGCGAAACTTGGGAACTGCACCCCGCAGCAGCACCCGCGACCATCAGTATGGCGCAGCCTCGCGCCAGATTGCGACCGTTTGTCTTCAAAACACTGAGTTGCATCGCACTAACCCGCACATACCCGGTACAAACTAGGCATGATTAAAGCGCGTTAATGTTACTCGACGGTTAACCCCATGGAATCCGACGCAATTTTTCTTAAAATATTAGAGAGCGAGCCCAGGGGAGATTTTCAGGTCATGCCGGCCGGGGTCGAAGACGGCGCGCGCACCCGACGCGGCGCGGCCTGAACATCGACATACGCGCTAGATGACAGCGGCGACACCGCGCAGGATCGGCTGCAGGCGAACGAGGCCGATGTCTTCACGCTCGAAGCGGCTGCCGACCTTGGTCAGCTTGGCCAGCACCTGTTCGCCCTCTTCGGGGCCGATCGGAGCGATGACGATACCGCCGCTCGACAACTGGTCGAGCAGGAAGCGCGGCAGGCTGTCGAAGGCAGCCCAGGCGACGATACGGTCAAATGGCCCTTCATTCGGCAGCCCGCCGGAACCATCGGCGTGGCGCACGATCACATTGCCGATGCCGAGCGCCTCGAAGCGCTGCCGCGCCTGCTCGGCGAGCGTCTTGTAGCGATCGGTGGTGATGACCCGCGCCGCCAGCCGCGACATCACCGCCGAAGTGTAGCCCGAGCCGGTGCCGATCTCGAGCACGCGGTTGCCCTGCTCGATAGCGAGCGCCGCGATCACCGCCGCCTGCATGTCGGCACCTTCGATCGCCTCGCCGCATTCGATCGGCAGCATACGGTCCGACCAGGCGATCTGATGGAACTGGGCCGACAGGAAGCCGCGCCGCGGCGTCGCCTCGAAGGCCGCGATCAGCGCCTTCGGCACAGTCCCCCGGCCGCGCAGGCGCAGCAGAAAGGCAGCAAAACCTTCGCGGTCATCGATCGGGAGGCCTTGGTTCATGCAAGCGCCTTGCTCAATTGGTCACGGATTTCATGCGCGGTCAGGTCGAGCTGCAGCGGCGTCACCGACACCAGCCTGTTGCGCAACGCGTAGAGATCGGTGCCTTGCTTGCCCTCGACCGGCTCGCCGCCGAAGCGCAGCCAGTAGTAAGGCAGGCCGCGCCCGTCGCGGCGCTCGTCGACCCACAGGGAGTGCACGAGCTTGCCTTGCGTGGTGACCACCGTGCCCGCGACCTCTTCGGGCGTGCAGTTGGGAAAATTGACGTTGAGCAGCACGCCGTCCGGCAACGGCGTCGCGACAAGTTTCTTCAGCAGCGCCGGCGCCAGCACTTCTGTCGTCTCGTAGGGCACGACGCGATCTTCGCCGACATAGCTGTAGCCCTGGCTGAGCGCGATCGAGCGGATACCGAGCAGCGCGCCTTCCATGGCGCCGGCGACGGTGCCCGAATAGGTGACGTCATCGGCGATGTTGGCGCCCGAATTGATGCCGGACAGGATCAGGTCGGGTGCGCCAGGCAGAATTTTCTTGACGCCCATGATGACGCAATCCGTCGGCGTGCCGCGCACGGCAAAATGCTTCTCGCCGATCTTGCGCAGCCGCAGCGGCTCCGAGATCGACAGCGAATGCGCGTAGCCGGACTGGTCCTGCTCGGGCGCCACCACCCAGACATCGTCGGACAACGTACGTGCGACGCGTTCGAGCGACGCCAGGCCCTCGGCATGAATGCCGTCGTCGTTGGTCAGGAGGATACGCATTATTTCGCTTCGATCTTTTCCAGACCGCCCATGTAAGGCCGCAGCACTTCAGGAATGGTTACGCTGCCATCTTCATTCTGGTAGTTTTCGATGACAGCGATGAGCGCGCGGCCAACGGCTGTGCCCGAGCCGTTGAGCGTGTGGACGAAGCGGTTGCCCTTGCCGTCTTTGTCCTTGTAGCGCGCGTCCATGCGGCGCGCCTGGAAATCGCCGCACACCGAGCAGGACGAGATCTCGCGATAGGCGTTCTGGCCGGGCAGCCAGACCTCGATGTCGTAGGTCTTGCGCGCGCCAAACCCCATGTCACCGGTGCACAGCGTCATGGTGCGGAACGGCAGGCCGAGCCGCTTGAGCACTTCCTCGGCGCATTGCGTCATCCGCTCATGCTCGGCAAGCGACGATTCCTGATCGGTGATCGACACCAGCTCGACCTTGTAGAACTGATGCTGGCGCAGCATGCCGCGCGTGTCGCGCCCGGCCGAACCCGCTTCCGAACGGAAGCACGGCGTCAGCGCGGTATAGCGCAGCGGCAGTTTTTCATGCGCGGTGATTTCTTCCCGCACAAGGTTGGTGAGTGGGACCTCGGCGGTGGGAATCAAGCCAAGCCTGCCCTCCCCGTGCGGCGTGAAGAACAGATCTTCCTCGAACTTCGGCAATTGGTTGGTGCCGAACAGAACATCGTCCTTGACCATCAACGGCGGGATGACTTCCTCGTAGCCGTGTTCGGTCGTATGCAGGTCCAGCATGAACTGGCCGAGCGCACGTTCCATCCGGGCCAGTCCGCTTTTCAGCACCGTAAAGCGCGAGCCCGACAGCTTTGCCGCGCGCTCGAAATCCATCATGCCGAGCGCTTCGCCGATCTCAAAGTGCTCCTTCACCCAGTTCGGCCGCGTCGGCACCTTGCCGACGAGGTGCTTGACGACATTGTCGTGCTCGTCCTTGCCCACAGGCACGTCGTCGAACGGCACGTTGGGAAGCACTGCCAGCGCATCGGTCAGCGCCTTGTCGAGCTCGCGTTCGCGCGCCTCGCCGTTCTGGATGAAGACCTTGATCTCGCCGACTTCGGCTTTCAGCTTCTCGGCCAAGGCGGCATCGCCCGAACGCATGGCGTTGCCGATCTCCTTCGACGCGGCATTGCGGCGCTCCTGCTTGGTCTGCAGTTCGGTAACGTGCTCGCGCCGCGCCTCGTCCGAGGCGATCAGTCCGTCGACCATGGACTGCGCCTCACCGGCCGACCACGAGCGCTTCACCAGCGCCTCGACAAGGGCCTTCGGGTTGTCGCGAATCCATTTGATGTCAAGCATGGTTTGAACGCTCCTGGGTAGCATGTCGCCCAAAAGTGCACAGCGATTTTGGGCGACATGCTCAAAACAAAACTGAAACGCATCGCTTTGAGCGCGATGCGTTTCAGCCAGAGGGCGTAAACCGCATCCGAGATCGATGCAAGATGGGCGGGGCGACGACTATGTTTTTCCGCCGCTGCAGCCGCTCTGTTGCCTATGAGGAGGCAGGTGCCGGGGGCTCGTCCGGTGCTTTGTCCGCCACCTCGTCCGCCGCATCCTGCTTCTCGCGTGCCACGCGCTGCTTTTCCCGATCGCGCTCGATCAGCCGGGCAGCCCAGATGGACACCTCGTAGAGAAGGATGGTCGGGATGGCCAGGCCGATCTGACTCATCGGATCGGGCGGCGTCAGTATCGCCGCGACGACGAAGGCAATGACGATCGCCCATTTGCGCTTCTCGGCCAGTCCCTTGGACGACAGCATGCCGACCCGTGTCATCAGGCTGGTCACCACCGGCAGCTGGAACACCAGGCCGAAGGAAAAGATCAGCGTCATGATCAGGCTGAGATATTCCGACACTTTCGGCAGCAGCGAAATCTGCACCTGATCGTCGGTGCCGGCCTGCTGCATGGCGAGGAAGAACCACATCACCATCGGCGTGAAGAAGAAATAGACCAGCGACGCACCCATCAGGAACAAGATCGGCGACGCGATCAGGAACGGCAGGAAGGCATTCCGCTCGTTCTTGTACAGGCCGGGCGCGATGAACTTGTAGATCTGCGTGGCGATCAGCGGAAAGGCGATCACCATGCCGCCGAACATGGCGAGCTTGACCTGAGTGAAGAAGAATTCCTGCGGCGCGGTGTAGATCAGCTCGACCTTGTGCGGATCGAGCCCTGCCCATTGCGTCGCCCATTTGAACGGCACGACCAGGAGGTTGAACAGTTTCTTGGCGAAGAAGAAACAGACCAGGAAGGCAACGAAGAAGCCGCCCAGCGACCAGATCAGCCGCCGGCGCAACTCGATCAGATGCTCCATCAGCGGCGCCGACGATTTCTCGATCTCGTCCTTTTCGGTGTCCGAAACGCTCACTTGGCGGCTCCAGCCGTCTTCTTGGCCACCGGCTTCTTCACCGCTGCAAGCTTCGGTTCGGCTTTCGCCCCCGTCTTGGTCGCTACAGTCTTGGCCGCGACAGCGTTGGCCGCAGCGGGCGTCTTGGCCCTGAGCGTTTCAGGCTGTGCCGTCGTCACGGCCTTCGCCTGCGTCTTGGACGCAGACGCTGCCTTCGCGGCTACCTTTGCACCATTTGCCGAAGCTTTTGCAGCCGGCGTCGCTTTTGCCGATGCAGGCTTGGTTAGTTTCTTCGCCGCGGACGCCTTCGGTGCCGCAACGGGTTCCGCCGGCGCTGACGAGGTCACCACCGATTCGTCGGTCATTGCCGGAAAAATCGGCGCTGCTGGCGCTGCTTCCGGCCCGTTGACGCCAGGCATGGTCGTTGCACCGTTCTTCAACGGCTCGGCCGCCTGCGGGGTCGAAGCGACAGAGCTTGCCGGATCGGCTGCCGGCTTCGGCTTCATTGCCGCATCGACGCCGGAGCGAACGTCGGCCGCGGCCTGTTCGAACGGATTGAGCTGCTTCCTGATCTCGGCCATCGGGCTGAGGCCCCTGAGCTCGTCGACTGACTTCTTGACGTCGTCGAGCTCGGCTTCCTTCAGCGCCTCGTTGAACTGTTTCTGGAAATCGGACGCCATGGCGCGCAGCTTCGCCGTCGTGCGGCCGAAGGTGCGCAGCATATTGGGCAAATCCTTGGGTCCGACGACCACGATCATGACGATCGCGATGACCAGCATTTCGGTCCAGCCGACTTCAAACATGGCACTCTGTTCCGACTAGAACCTTGGGCTCAGCTCTTGCTGGCTTTTTCCTTCGCGGCCGCAACGGTCTCGTCGGCACGGTGTTCGACGGTGCGCTTGTCTTCGGCAACCTCGTCGTCGGCCATACCCTTCTTGAAGCTCTTGATGCCCTTGGCCATATCGCCCATCAGCTCGGGAATCTTGCCGCGGCCGAACACCAAAAGCACGATCACCAGCACGATCAGCCAATGCCAAATCGAAAATGAACCCATAGCAAATCTCTCTCGAATGTTTTCCCTGGCGATGATCTATGCGTTTTCGCGTTGGGATTCAAACACAACTGCGACAGAGTTTATGAAAGGGTGACGGATGTCACGCATTTTCGACGGGAACGCCCGCTACGAATCCGCGCATCCTCATCAAGTTCGCCGCCAATGCCAGTCAATCTTCCGTGACGCGCGGCGTCAGCAGGCCGAGTTCCTCGAGATCGATATCGGTCAGCGCATCCTCGTCGTCGGTCAATGCGTCGGGATCGGCCGGCGGCTGCGGAATGGAGAAATTCGACGGCATGCGGCCCGAAAGCAGTCCGGCCCCCTTCAGTTCCTCCATGCCAGGAAGATCGCGAATCTCTTCCAGCGCGAAATAGTCGAGGAAGGTCTCCGTCGTGCCGTAGGTCACAGGGCGTCCGGGCGTCTTTCGCCGGCCGCGCATGCGCACCCATTCCGTTTCCAGCAGCGTGTCGAGCGTACCTTTTGAGGTCTCCACGCCCCTGATGTCCTCGATCTCGGCACGCGTCACCGGCTGGTGATAGGCAATGATCGCCAGCACTTCGAGAGCCGCGCGGGAGAGCTTCCTTTGCTGGACGGTATCGCGGCTCATCAGGAAGGCCAGGTCGCCGGCGGTGCGGAACGCCCAGGCGTCGCCGACACGCACCAGATTGACGCCGCGCCGCACATAGATCTGCTGCAGCTCGGCCATGGCCAGGGCAATGTTGATGCCGTCAGGGAGGCGGGCCGCAAGCTGCTTTTCGCTGACGGGTTCAGCGCTGGCGAACACGATCGCCTCGGCCATGCGCACGGCCTCGGCCAGATGCAGCCGTTCGGCCGGGTTCTGTAGCTGCTGCTCGGCCGGATCCTGGGAAAGCGACTCCTCTTCGGGTTCATCGCCGACCTTGAACGGGACAACCGAAGCGTTGGCGCGTTCGCTCATGATGCCACCTCGACTGCCTTGATTGCCTGCGTGCGGCCGCGCAGGTAGATCGGCGCGAACACTTCGTCCTGCCGCACCTCCATCGTGCCGTCGCGCACCAGTTCCAGTGTTGCCGCGAAGGAACTGGCGATCGCCGTGCGCCGCTCCTCGGGGCTGGTCATGTACGCGATGAGAAAACTTTCCATCGTCGTCCAGTCGCTCACGGCCCCGACGAGGCGGGTCAGGATGTCGCGCGCGTCCTTGAGCGACCAGACACCGCGCCTGGCGATCGTCACATTGTTGATCGCCTGCTTCTGGCGCTGCTGGGCATAGGCGGTCAAGAGATCGTAGAGCGAGGCCGAATATGCGTTACGCTTTTCGACGATGACCATTTCCGGCATGCCGCGCGCGAACACATCGCGGCCGAGCCGGTTGCGGTTGACCAGGCGCGCCGAGGCGTCGCGCATGGCTTCCAGCCGCTTCAGACGGAACTGCAGCACCGCCGCCAGTTCCTCGCCGCTTTCGCCCTCGTCGCCGGGCTGCTTGGGGATCAGGAGCTTGGACTTGAGGAAGGCCAGCCACGCCGCCATCACCAGATAGTCGGCGGCAAGCTCCAGCCTGAGCGCCCTCGCCGTCTCGACAAAGGTCAGATATTGCTCGACCAGCGCCAGGATCGAAATGCGCGCCAGATCGACCTTCTGGGTGCGGGCAAGATGCAGCAGAAGATCGAGCGGACCTTCGAAGCCGGCCACGTCGACGACCAGCGACGGGTCGCCGGTAACGCGTGAATCGTCATTCTCGGCCCACAGACGGTCCATCGGTGCGGCCTTCGCGGCCTTGCTTTCCAATGTCTCCGCCACTGCCTGTCACTTTCCCTTTGCTATGCCACCGCATCGAAGTAGGTGGCGAATTCGGCACGTATTTCGGTTTCTTCAACCGTGTCACGGTTCTTTATATAGGTCAGCGCCCGCTTTGCGCGCTCCAGCGACGTGCCCTCAAGCCCCGTGGTCCGCGATGCGATGCCCGCCATCTCCTCAAAAACGCCGTTGCAGTGAAGAACCAGATCGCAGCCCGCCGCAAGGATCGAGGCCGCCTTTGTCGGGAAATCCCCAGAAAGTGCCTTCATCGAGGTGTCGTCGCTCATCAGCAGTCCGTCGAAGCCGATTTCGCGCCGGATGATCTCGTCGATGACCTTGCCGGAGGTGGTCGCCGAATTGTTGGGGTCGATCGCGCTGTAGACGACATGGGCTGTCATCGCCATCGGCAGATGGCTAAGCTCCTTGAACGGGGCGAAATCATGCCGCTGCAGATCGCTGAGCGAGGCATTGACCACCGGCAGTTCGAAATGCGTGTCGGCAAAGGCACGTCCATGACCCGGAATATGCTTCATGACCGGCAGCACGCCGCCCGACATCAGCCCTTCCGCGGCTGCGCGGCCGAGCTCGATCACCGGTCGCGGATCCTTGCCATAGGCCCGCGCGCCGATGACATCGCTGGCGCCTTCGATCGGCACATCGAGCACCGGCAGGCAATCGGCTGTGATGCCGTAGCGCAGCAGGTCGAAGGCATGCAGCCGCGCCATCAGCCAGGCCGCTCGGGCGCCGGCATCATGATCGTCGCGCCACAGCGCGCCGAGCGCGCCGCCGGCGGGATAGTTCGGTGCCAGCGGCGGTCGCAAGCGCTGCACACGGCCGCCTTCCTGATCGATGAACACCAGCGCGTCCGGACGCCCTAGGCAGTCCCGCATCTCGGCGACCAGATCGCGGATCTGTTCGGTCTCGCCAATGTTGCGCGCAAACAGGATGAAGGCCCACGGGCATTCATTGCGATAGAAATTGATTTCTTCGCGGGTAAGCGATTTCCCGGCACAGCCGAGGATCATGGATTTTGATTCGGTCATGTCGGCAGTTTAGGGCTTTGTGCGATCAAAGGGAATCGCCAGGGATTCATCCGGGACAATGCCGGATCTGCTTTCCCCATGAAAAAGCCGGCGCGGTGGACCGCGCCGGCTTTTGATGGTTGGCTCCGGCTTTAGCGCGAGACGAAGCAGTTGCCGCCGGCGGCCTTGTAACTGGTGCACAAATTGATCGCGTCATTGCGTGACTGGGCCGGAACGCGCACGCGGTAGAACGTGCCTTTGCCGGCGATCTCGGCCTTGACGATGTTGGCGGTACGCCCGGCAAGCACGCTGCCATAGCGGCGCTGCAGATCCTGATAGCTGGACTGGGCGCTTTCGACGGTCGGCTGCGAGGCGATCTGCATCGACCACGAGCCACCGCCGGCCGCGGTCGATGCCGGATCTATGGACGCAACCTGATCGGGCTTGACCTCGCCGACAACATCGACCGGCTGGTCGGACGGACGCTGCGGCGCGAGCGGAACCTTTGCCGGCGTGTTCGCCGATTGGGCCTCGGCTTTCGGCTTGGCGACCGGCTTGAGGGCCGGCTCGTCGTCCGCCTGGGCGGCGGCAGGCGCCACGGTGCCGGTCTGGTCCGCATCGGCTTGCGCCGCCGGGGCGACATGCTGCGGCGCCGGATCGACCGGCTCGGTAGCGGCCATTTGCGGAGCGGCGGGCGCTGCCGGATCTTCACGCGGCACCAGCGAACCGTCCGACTTGACCACCATGGTCCTCACCTTGCGCGGCGCAACGGCGACGACATCGGCATTGGTGCCCTTGTCGGCATCCTGCAGCACCTGCGCGATGCGATCCTCGGACTTGGGCGCCGGCGCAGTGCTATCGGCAGAAGCGTTGTCGGCCGAAGCGGCGCCGGACATCGGCGCGGCATTGCCGACATCGGTTCCAGCGGCGGCTGCATTCTGGTCCGGCGAAAGATCGATGGCGCGGGCCGGGTCCTTCGCCTGCACGTCAACCGGCTCTTCGACGTTGGTGACCAGCTTTTCCTGGACCGGCTCGGCTGGCTTTGCGCCCCTGACCGCGTCGTAGACCTTGTTGTCCTGGTTGGGCACCACGGCGCCGCCCGGATTCTCCGGCTTAACCTTGATCGGCGCGTTGTCGGCCTTGACGATGACAGGCGCTTCGCTGCCGCCCTTGCCGCCAAAGGACAGCGCAAAGGCACCGAGACCGCCCGCGACGGCGACCGCGCCGACAATCGCGGCGATGAACAGGCCGCGTCCGCGCGACGGCCTCGCGGCCTCACGCTCGCCGAGCCCCGGGACAGCCATAGCCTCGTCGAGTTCGGGATCGTAGTCGAGTTCATCGACGGTGAAATCATCGGCTTGGGAAACCGGCTGGCTCCCTGGCAGACTGTCAAGGTCGAAACCAGAGGCGTCGGCATAACCCGTGGGCGCCGCCGCGCGGGCGGACATGTCCATCGGCCGCGCGGCATAGGTCCGCGCTTCCGGCTCATAGCCCGGCTTGATCCCATCATAGCCCGGCTTGACCCCGTCATATGCCGGCTTGAGGCTGTCATAGCCCGGCTTGAAGCCCGCGGCATAGGAGTCATCATCGTAAGACGCGCCGGCCAAATTGCCTGTGGGAGCGGCAGCGACCTCCACCGCGTTCATCTCGGAGAGAAGGCTGGAGAACTCCGCATCGAGATCGTCGTAGCCAGGCGACGCTGGCTGGTCTTCCTCGAAGTGCAGTTCGGGAATATCGAGATCGTCCGCCAGCGCGACGACACGCTCGGGTACATCGACCGTTTCGACGTCGGGCATGTCTTCGTAATGCGCCGGCTGGCGCGATTGCGGCGCCGATACCGGGGCAGCGGGAGCCACGGCCTCGACCGGCTCGGACGAACGGTAGGATGTCATGGCGGCGACTGCCGGCCGGGCGGCCACGGATGCCACCGAAGCGGCCGGCTGAGCACCAAACGCAGGCTGAGCGCTGAATGACGGCTGCTGCGGAACCGGCGTCACGCGGCTCCACGAACGCGGCGGCTCTGCCGGTTGGGAACGCTCCGCAAGCCAATCGAGAGAATCCGCCGAATTGTCCCGGTCAGCGGCTTCGTCACGCGGATCAAGATCCTTGGGCAAAGCCGCGTCGAACGCATCATCGTCGAAATCGACATCGCCAACCGTGTTCCAGGTCGTATCCTGGAGTTCATCAAGCATAAGGTCGTCAATATCCGCATCGGCCGCTTGGGCCGTGCCAACATGCCGGTCCTGCTCAGGCGCGGGTTCGTCAAGATCCCAGTCGAGGTCGCCGACAAGGTCGGCCGGTTCCTCGGCGGGCTCGGCAACAGGCGGCAGGGCAGCGACAGCCGGCTGAGCCGTGACGGGCTCACTGGCCACCGGCACTGTGCGCGCAGTCATGGCACCCAGCAGCGCATTCAACTCGTCTTCCAGGCTCCGTTCGTCCGCGGTCGGGGCATGCACCGCGGCTGCGATGTAGGCTTCCGGCGCCGCCGGCTGGGCGGCAACGGCGGCAACCTCTGTGACCGGCTCTTCGACCGTTTCGGCAAACGCGTCGTCCAAATTCAGGTCAAAAGCATCGTCCGGCACGCTCTCAGGGCTGGGAAGCTCGCCCTTCGCGTCAGCGACATCGGCAAACGCATCATGCGTTGGCGGCTCGTCGAAGGCATTCGGCTCATCCGCGCGAACGTCGAAATCCATGTCGACATCAGCCATGGCGTCGTCGAAATGGCCGGCAAAGCTTTCATCGGAGATTGCATGGCCGTCACGCGCCGCCGCTTGCTCCGGCATGGGATACTCGACGGGCTCGGCGACCACGAATGACTGTTCGGCCGCCGAATGGTCGTCGAGCACCAGCTCGTCTTCAAGCGAGACTGCCACCGCATCGTCGAATTCGTCATCTGAGGCAACTGGCTCGACAGAAGCGTGCGTGTCGGCAACGGCGTATTGGGCCTCTTCGGCTTCCTCATCGATCCGGAGGTCCTGGTCGAGCGAAGTGGCAAGCTCGTCCGCCATCGACTGATCGTCCTCGAAGGGGGAGACGTCCTCAAGCGAACCGGCGACGGCATCGTCAAAATCAGACGCGAAAGCCGGCTCGACGGACGGCGCGGCTTCAGCTGCGACCGCATGGCTGGTGCCGGCGACGTGGCCGTCGATCTCAGCCATGTCCAGTTGGAAATCGTCGTCGAGCGACACCGAAAGCTCGTCGTCCATCGCGCTGGCGTCAGCCGCTTGGAATGCCGGCTCATGCTCGAAGGTCGGCTCATGAGCCTGGACAACCGGAGCGGCGTCGCTGTCGTCAGCGCCGAACTCGCCCATCATTTCTTTCTCGAGATCGATATCGAAATCGCCCTCTTCGAGCCCGCGATCGGCGGCTGGGGCCTGCGGCTGGGCGGGCGATTGCGGCCTGACCGGCTGGCGCGGGTCGAATCCCATGATCCTGGTCAGTTCCGCGAACGGATCATCGTCAGCGATGTCGTTGTTGTCGGCTACTCTCAGCTGGGTTCTGTCTGCCATTATTGTTCCCGAACTCGCACTCATTCGGACGCCATGGACGTCGCGTAGGGTTGGCCCTTACCAGCGCAATGTGGGCAAAAGGTGACAGGTTATTTAGTCAAACCTAACGCATTTCGGTGGGCGCGGCGGCCCCGATCAACGTCAGGCCGGACGTCAAAACGTCCGAAACAGCCTGCACCAGCCCTAGTCTGGCATGCGTCAATTGTCGGTCGTTAACCTTAACAAAACGTAAGTCCGGATTATCCGTGCCACGGTTCCAGTGTCCGTGGAAGCTGGAAGCCAGATCATAGAGGTAAAATGCCAGCCGATGCGGCTCGAGCGCAAGGGCGGCGGACTCGATCAGCCGCGGGTATTCGGCGAGCTTGCGGATCAGGCCGATCTCGCCCTCATCGGTCAGCAATGCCGCGGCCGACGCCAGGCTGTTGCGGTCGAAATTGGCTTCGCCCAGTTGCTCGCTCGCCTGCCGGAACACCGAATGACAGCGCGCCGAGGCGTACTGGACATAGAACACCGGATTGTCCTTGGACTGCTCGGTCACCTTGACGAAATCGAAATCCAGCGGCGCATCGTTCTTGCGGTAGAGCATCATGAAGCGGATCGCGTCGCGGCCGACCTCCTCCACCACTTCGCGCAGCGTCACGAAATCGCCCGACCGCTTCGACATACGCACCGGTTCGCCCTCGCGAAACAGCTTGACCAGATTGCACAGCAGGACAGTGAGCTTCACCTCGTCGCCGGCAATCGCCCGCGCCAAGGCCTCCAGCCGCTTTACGTAGCCGCCATGGTCGGCGCCGAGCACATAGATCAGGTCGACGAAGCCGCGATCGACCTTGTCCTTGAGATAGGCGACGTCGGCGGCGAAATAGGTGAACGAGCCATCGGACTTGACCAGCGCCCGGTCCATGTCGTCGCCGACCGCGGTCGAGCGGAACAGCGTCTGCTCGCGGTCCTCCCAATCGTCGGGTTTCTCGCCCTTGGGCGGCGGCAGCTTGCCCTTGTAGATATGGCCCTTCAGCGTCAAATCGTTGATCGCCGAGCGGATCTTCCTGGCATTGTCGGCGTGCAGCGTGCGCTCGGAGAAGAACACGTCGTGATGCACGTTGAGCATCGCCAGGTCCTCGCGGATCATCGCCATCATCGCATCGATGGTGCGATCCTTGACGATGGCGAGCGCCTCGTCATCGGGCATCTGCAGAAGCGAGCGGCCGAATTCCGCGACCAGCGCCTGGCCGACGGGCACCAGGTAATCGCCGGGATAGAGACCGGCGGGTATTTCGCCGATATCGTCGCCCAGCGCTTCGCGGTAGCGCAGGAATGCGGAACGGCCGAGCACGTCGATCTGCGAGCCGGCATCGTTGATGACATATTCCTTGGTCACATCGTAGCCGGCGAAGGCCATCAGATTGGCAAGCGCGTCGCCGACGACAGCACCCCGGCAATGGCCGACATGCATCGGCCCGGTCGGATTGGCCGAGACATATTCGACATTGGTCTTCCTGCCGCCGCCAACCGTCGAGCGGCCATAGTTGCGGCCCTCGCCGAGCAGTGCGGTCAGATGTGTCTGCCAGAAGCCGTCCTTGAGCCTGAGATTGACGAAACCGGGCCCTGCCACTTCCGTCGCCGCGACATCCTTGTCGTCACGCAGCGCCTGCGCCAGTCTTTCGGCCAGCGCGCGCGGGTTCTGGCCGGTCGGCTTGGCCAGCACCATCGCCGCATTGGTCGCCAGGTCGCCGTGGCTGGCGTCGCGCGGCGGCTCGACGGCAATGCGCGACAGGTCAGCCGAAACGCCGTCTTTGTCTTTCAGATCAAGCGCTTCGACGGCTTTTATGATTCGCGCGGTGAAATCGGCGAAGATGTTCATTTGTGTGACTCTGGGGTCTGGCTCTGGCGGCTTTGCAGCGAATCCGGCTCGTTGGCCGGCAAAATCGAGCCCGCCCTAGCCCAATTCAGGCGTATGGTCAAACAAACGCCGGTGTTCCTTGAGCGCGTAGGTGTCGGTCATACCCGCCAGGAAGTCGGCGACGCTGCGCGCCTTGATGCGGTCGTCGGCCCGATCCAGCCCCTCGCGCCAGCCATCCGGCATGGCGCGCGGATCGGCGAAATAGGCGTCGAACAGATTTTTGACGATCTGCTCGGCGTCCGCGCGCACCCGCATAACCTCCGCATGCCGGTAGAGGTGCTTGTACAGGAAGGCCTTCAGTTCTTTCTCCAAGGCAGCCATTTCGGCCGAGAAAACCACCATCGTCTCGCCAGCTGCCCTCACTGTATCGGCGCTCCGCGGCCTGATGCGATCGAGATTGGCGGTCGTCGACTTGATCACGTCCTCGACCATGGCGGTTATCTGCCGCCGCATCAGCTCGTGGCCGGTGCGCACATCATCGAGGGAGGGATAGCGTGAGCGAACGCCTTTCAGGATCGTTCCCGGCAGCGAAACCGTCTCCAGCATGTCCAGTGTCAGTAGCCCTGCCCTCAAACCGTCATCGATGTCATGCGTGTTGTAGGCTATATCGTCGGCGATCGCCGCGCATTGCGCCTCGATGCCGGCGAACCGGTCGAGTTCGAGATCGTGCAGTTCAGAGTAATCACGGATCGCCTGCGGCACCGGCCCTTTCAGACCCTTGCCGTTGGCGTCCGTCAGCGGCCCATTGTGCTTGACCAGGCCTTCCAGCGTTTCCCAGGTCAGGTTGAGCCCATCGAACTCGGCGTAGCGCGCCTCCAGCCTCGTCACGATGCGCAGCGATTGCGCGTTGTGGTCGAAGCCGCCCCAGGCGGCCATCTTCTCGTTCAGTGCGTCCTCGCCGGTGTGGCCGAAGGGCGTGTGGCCGAAATCATGCACCAGCGCCACCGCCTCAGCGAGATCCTCGTCGCCGCGCAGCGCCCGTGCCAGGGCGCGCGCGATCTGCGCCACTTCGATCGAATGGGTCAGCCGGGTGCGATAGTGGTCGCCTTCATGCGCGATGAAGACCTGCGTCTTGTGCTTGAGCCGCCGGAAGGCCGTCGAATGGATGATGCGGTCACGGTCACGCTGGAACGGCGTGCGGGTCGGGCTTTCCACCTCGTCGAACAGCCGTCCGCGCGACTTTGCCGGATCGCAGGCATAGGCGGCGCGTGGCCGATAGCCGAATCCGATGTCGCCCAACTCATTGGTCATGGCTGATGCTGCCGCGTTTGACTTAGCCAGGTTGACTTGGCCCGTCGCGCTTCATACCTATCATGTGAAACCGAAAGCAAGGTGACGCCCATGGGCGCTGATGCCAAGACTGCCATGAAAGTCGATATGACCGAGGCCGCCGCCAAGCGGATCGCCAGGATTGTCTCGAACGAGGCCGGCAAGACGGCGCTGCGCGTGTCGGTCGAAGGCGGCGGCTGCTCGGGCTTCTCCTACAAGTTCGATCTGGTCGATACGCGCAATGACGATGACGTCGCCATCGAGAAGGACGGCGCCACCGTGCTGATCGACGATCTGTCGCTGGTCTATATGGGCGGCTCTGTGATCGATTTCGTCGACGATCTGATGGGCCAGTCGTTCCAGATCCGCAATCCGAACGCCGTCGCCTCCTGCGGCTGCGGCACGAGTTTCTCCATATAGAATGCCTGCTATCGGTGCGGTCCGTCAGATCGCGCTGTCGGCTGGCCGTGATCTCGACGCCACGCTGGCTTTCTGGCGCGACGTGCTCGGCATGGCGGTTCATGCGCGCTTCGACCCGCCGGGCATCGCCTTCATCATGGCCGGCGATATCAGGCTGCTGTTCACCGACGGCATACCGGCCGGAACCGTCTATCTCGACATATCGGGCCTCGATGACTTCCATGCCTCTGCGGTCGCGGCAGGCGTACCCTTCACCGCGCCGCCAACACTTGTCCATCGCGACACAGAGGGCCAGTTCGGTCCAGCGGGGGAAAGCGAATGGATGGCCTTCCTAAAGGACCCGGCTGGCAATACGATTGGCCTCGTCGAACGCCATCCGCCGCAAGAATCCAACTGAACAGCATCGAGACCGCCATGAAAATCGTCACCTGGAACATCAACGGTGTCCGCGCCCGCATTGGCAACCTCACCCATTGGCTGACCGAGAGCGCACCCGACATCGTCTGCCTGCAGGAGATCAAGTCGGTCGACGAGCAATTCCCGCGCGCCGAGATCGAGGCGCTTGGCTACAATGTCGAAACCCACGGCCAAAAGGGTTTCAACGGCGTCGCCCTGCTGTCGAAGCTGCGCTTCGACGAGGTGATCCGAGGCCTGCCCGGCGACGATGCCGATGAACAGGCGCGTTTCATCGAAGGGGTTTTCTCGACTGACAAGGGCGCGCTGCGCGTCGCCTCGCTCTATCTGCCGAACGGCAATCCGATCGATGACGAGAAGAAGTTTCCTTACAAGCTGTCCTGGATGGCGCGGCTGGAGCGCTGGGCCGAAGAACGGCTGAGACTGGAGGAGGCTCTGGTGCTCGCCGGCGACTACAACGTGATTCCCGAGCGGATCGACGCGCGGTTTCCGGAGAACTGGCTGGGCGACGCGCTGTTCCAGCCGCAGACGCGACAATCCTTCCGGCGGCTGCTCAACCTTGGTTTCACCGAGGCGGTGCGCGCGGTCACCGACGCACCCGACACCTACACATTCTGGGACTATCAAGCCGGCGCGTGGCAGAAGAACAACGGCATCCGCATCGACCACCTGCTCTTGTCGCCGGAAGCCGCCAACCGGTTTTCTTCCGCGTCGATCGAAAAGCACGTGCGCGCCTGGGAAAAACCGTCCGATCACGTGCCGGTGGCGATCGATCTCGCACTTCAGCCGGCCTGAGAGAACCCTCGCCGGGCACGTCTGCGCTGGACCTCATATCGCCACATTTCGCGCCGCTCATTGCGGGCCAGCATGGCGGCTGGGGTTCCATGAGCACACGATTTCATCTTTGTCCGATCGGCCTGGCATTTGCCATGGCCGCTCCCGGTGCGGCATTTGCCGACCAGGAATGCCTGGCCAATGGAAAATCCTACCAGCTTGGCCAGGTCGCCTGCCTGACGCTTGCCGACCGGAGCCATCTGGCTCGCTGCGACATGGTGCTCAACAACACATCGTGGACGAAGATCGGGGATAGCTGCCCGGAAAACACGCTGGCGCCACAACCCCATGTCACGCCGATCTCGACGCCGGCGCCCAGCATGGTGCCGACGGAGCCGATCGAGAACTGATCACGATCGAAAATCGAGTGCTGCTGGTGAAGCTGACGCGGCCGCGAGATTACTGATCCGCGTTGTTGCCCTTGGTGAGGATATCATCGGCCAGCGAGATGGCGGTGCGGCGGTCGGCCTCGCCGGCGGTGGCAAATGCCTCTTCCTGCATGCCGCGGATCCAGGGCTGGTCAGCCGGCGAAGCGCGTTCGAGCGCTGCCGTCATCATCGCCAGGCCACGAACGATCTTGCCGCTCTGGAACAACAAATGGCCCAGTGTCGCCTGTGCGCCGGCATGGCCTTTCTCGGCGGCGAGTTGGAACCAGCGCCCGGCCTGCTTGACGCTGGCCTTCACGCCGCCCTCGCCCTTCAGGAACATCTGCCCCATTTCGAACTGCGCGTTCGGATTGCGGTAGTTGGCGGCGGCGCGCATGTAATATTCCTGGGCCGCCACCTCGTTCTCGGCGACCGGGCTGCCGGGAATGCCCGTGCGCAAATAGTCGCCAAGCGCCACCAGCGCGTCGGAGACATAGCTTTCCTCAGGCGAGCCGGGCTCGACGTCCTGATCGACGATCTCGGAGAAGAACTTGAACGCCTCGTAGTCGTCACGCGCCACGCCGTCGCCCTCGGCATACATGCGGGCAAGCTTCCAGGTGGCGCCGATCTGGCCGTTTTCGGCGGCGTATTTGTAGGCCTCGGCAGCCTGTTCCTTGTGGCCGTTCTTGTAGGCGGAGAAGCCGAACTGGAAGACCGCCCATGGGCTGGATTGCGGCTTCACCCCGGTCTTGTCGTCGAACACCTTGTCGTCGAAGGCCATGGCCTGGCCCACGGCGCCAAAGGTCGCGCCAAAAGTGGCGATCACGACCAGTGCCGAAAAGACAGACGACCTCAACAACTCTGGTGTTGACTTCAACAACTCAGATGTCCGCATAACAGTGTGTTTCTTTCGCACCGCCTGGATGGGTCACCGCGCCATCGCGCGCCGGCCCTACCGTCTGTGCATATTTCCATATCGCGCCCGACTGATAATCGGTCGCGCGCGCCTTCCATGTCTTTGCCCTCGCCGCCAGTTCGCTATCGGACAACGCCACGTCGATCGTGCCGTTCACCGCGTCGATCGAGATCACGTCACCATCCCTGAGCAGTCCGATCGGGCCGCCTACGGCTGCTTCGGGGCCGACATGGCCGATGCAGAAACCGCGCGTCGCGCCCGAGAAGCGCCCGTCGGTGATCAGCGCCACCTTGCCGCCCATGCCCTGGCCGTAAAGTGCTGCCGTCGTCGACAGCATCTCGCGCATGCCGGGGCCGCCGCGCGGCCCCTCGTAGCGGATGACGAGAACTTCGCCTTCCCTGTAGTTGCGCTGCGTCACCGCCTCGAAACATTCCTCTTCCGAATCGAAGCAGCGTGCCGGGCCGGAGAACTTCAACTCCGCCATGCCCGCGACCTTCACGATCGCGCCTTCGGGGGCAAGGTTTCCCCTCAAGCCCACGACACCGCCGGTTTGGGTAATGGGTGTGTTGGCCGGGCGGACCACGTCCTGATGCTCATTCCAGACAACGTGCTGCATGTTTTCGGCCAAAGTGCGGCCAGTCACGGTCATGCAGTCGCCATGCAGATAGCCGTGGTCGAGCAGCGTCTTCATCAGCAGCGGAATGCCGCCGGCCTCGAACATGTCCTTGGCGACATATTTGCCGCCCGGCTTGAGGTCGGCGATGTAAGGCGTCTTCTCGAAGATCTTGGCCACGTCGAACAGGTCGAACTTGATGCCGGCCTCGTGGGCGATCGCCGGCAGATGCAGTGCCGCGTTGGTCGAACCGCCGGTGGCCGAGACCACGGTCGCCGCATTCTCCAGCGCCTTCAGCGTGACGATGTCGCGCGGCCGGATGTTTTTCGCGATCAGTTCCATGATCTTTTCGCCGGAGGCGAAATTGAACCGGTCGCGCATTTCATAGGGAGCCGGCGCGCCGCAGGAATAGGGCAGCGCCAGGCCGATCGCCTCGGCGACGGTGGCCATGGTGTTGGCGGTGAACTGGGCGCCGCAGGAACCGGCCGAGGGACACGCGACCTGCTCGATCTCAAGCAGTTCGTCGTCGCTGATCGTGCCGACCGAGTGCTGGCCGACCGCCTCGAAAACATCCTGCACGGTGATCTGGCGGCCGCGATAGCTGCCGGGCAGGATCGAACCGCCATAGATGAAGATCGACGGCACGTTGAGCCGCACCATGGCCATCATCATGCCGGGCAGCGACTTGTCGCAGCCGGCCAGCCCGACCAGCGCGTCGTAGCAATGGCCGCGCATGGTGAGTTCGACCGAATCGGCGATGACCTCGCGCGACACCAGCGATGACTTCATGCCCTGGTGACCCATGGCGATGCCGTCGGTGACGGTGATGGTGCAGAATTCGCGCGGCGTGCCGCTGGCCGCAGCGACGCCCTTCTTGACCACCTGCGCCTGGCGCATCAGCGAGATGTTGCAGGGCGCCGCCTCGTTCCAGCAGGAGGCGACCCCGACCAGCGGCTGCGCAATCTCGGCCGCCGACAAACCCATCGCATAGAGATAGGAACGATGCGGCGCACGCGCCGGACCGACGGTCACATGGCGGCTGGGGAGCTTAGCCTTGGAGATGACTTTGGCGTCCATACTCTTCCTTGCCCCATCTTCCCTGCAAATGGGGCGGAGCGGCCTGCCCCCTCGCCGAGCCTTTTGGCGCGTGTCCCGAGACAAGATCGAGGTGCGCCGGGTTTATGGCGGGAAATGGGCAATTTCCTCAGCCCGGCTTCCAGCGCAGGGGTTGTTCAGAAAGTGTTGCCAAAACGTCACAACCGCACGGGGCGAAAGAGGTGCGGCTAATATGCAACGCAGCTTGGATACGGGGCGCACGGGCGATGCCGGCTCAAACGAAAAAGGCCGAGCAACGCCCGGCCTTTTGCTTAGAATTTTCAGTTGCTTAGAACTTGATCTTGATACCGCCGGAAATTGCCGTGACCAGATCGTTGCCGAAGTCATAGCTGTCATCGGTGCCCGCGATATAGCCGTTCTCGCCAGCCAACTCCCCTGAATGGCCGCTGGTCAGCACACCGACCGCACCTGCCAGACGAACCTCGATATTCGGCCTGGGCGTATAGGCAACGCCACCACCCAGCGTCCAGGTATCGGTCTGTGCACCATAGCCATGCGACGTGCCACGATCCCAGGAAAGCTGCCCAGCGGCACTCCACTGATCATTGAACTTGTGACCGATACCGCCCGTGACAGTCCAGCCATCACGATACATCAGGTCGAGTGAAGTTAGTTGGCCCAGACCATTCGTGACGCAGAATGAGGAGGGTGTACCCTGGGCACAGATCGGAACGCTTTGCAGGACGCTCCAATTGACCCACTTGATCGAACCGAAAGCGAGCCAGCCAGGTGCGATGCCCGACTGCAGTTTCAATTCGAGCGAATCCGGCATTGACTCCGTCGCACCATAAATCGGTACAGAGACGACGCCGCCGATGTTCAGAGTACCAGAGATATTGTCGAGCTTCACTTGCGAATTGTAGACAAGGCTGGCGCGCAGCGCGATATCTGGAATTTCATAAGCGACGCCCGCACGCCAGCCCCAGCCATCGGCCTCCAGATCGACACGACCGACCATCGTGCCGAAGCCAATATCTGTGTAGTTCTCCTTGAAGCCATAGATCTTCTGGTAGAAAACACCGCCTATGAACCGAAGCTGGCCTTTGCCGGCGTCCATCTTGTAGGAGCAGGTAGCCGCGTAGTTGTCGCTCTTGATGTCGGTTTCGATATTCGAAAACGCGCCGTTCCACGCATTTCCCGGCGCGGTATGTGCACCCCAGGGCTGCGAATAATCGACCATGCAATCCACGCCTTGCACGACCTGGACCTTGGCTCCAATGCGTGGAACCCAATAGCCCTCGGCTCCGTCGGCCGAGGTGCCCAAACCGAGATCGGCTCCGCCCGGGCCGCGCGCATTCTTGTACTTGCGGTCCGGCATCACATAGGTCGCTTCCGCTTCGGTCGCGAACGGAGCCGGATCAAACAACAGGTCGATATCGTAGCCAGCACGCTCCAGGCCGCCGGCATGTGCCGGGTTCATCGCCGTCCCGATCAAAGCCAGCGAAAAGCAGCCCGCCCCAAGCAGCGCTTTCAGTCGCAGAATAGTCATGAAATGTCCTCCCCGAATTCGAGTGCATCAAGCTAGAACCAATTCGGGTTAACGGTGCAACAACGAATTCAAGAGCGTACATGTACACATTCGCCAGGCGCATTTTCGAGGAAATGCAACCGGATGCGGCAAGGCCGAAAACGGTCCGTGATGGCGGATCTGCTTCCAAAAAACAGAGGAAACCCATCCAAAAAGGTTCGAAAACAGCGTTTTTTGCGGTCCGGGAGCCCCATTGTTACATTATGGCAACAATGGGGCTAAAACTTCCGTTTACGTCAAAATTAACGCAACGGCATGCTGATTTTCGAGGCGGAAAACCAGCAGTTTAGAGAGGGCTAAAGTCTCGCGAATCTATCCTTAGCCGGCGTCGCGAACCCTGGCCAACGCGACTGACAGCTTGCCCTGCGCATCGCGGTATTCGGCGAGCTTTTCACGCTCGGCATCGACGATCTCGGCCGGCGCGCTGGCGACGAACCTTTCGTTCGACAGTTTCTTGTGCAGGCGCGCGATCTCCTCGGTCACCTTGGCCAGTTCCTTCTGCAGCCGTGCCGCCTCGGCGGCGAGGTCGATCAGGCTGCCAAGCGGCAGGCAGACCGTCGCCTCATTGAGCACGATCTGCGCCGAGCCCTTGGGCGCGACATCGGCAAGCGAGATGTCGCCGACCCGCGCCAGCCGCTTGATCGCCGAATCCTCGCGAACGAGGCGCTCGCGTGTCACATTATTGGCGCCGACCACGACGAGCGGTGCAATGGCTGCCGGCGGCACGTTCATCTCCGAACGCACGGAGCGAATGCCGGAGACGAGTTCGACCAGCCAATTGATGTCCGCTGCGGCCTCGGCGTCTTCGAAATCCGGTGACGGCCATGCCGCATGACACAGCAGCGAGAGGCGTTGCTTGCCTTCGCCAGCGGTCTGCGCCCACAGTTCTTCGGTCATGAACGGCATCATCGGGTGCAGCAGCTTATAGATCTCATCCAGCACGAAGGCGACGCAGGCGCGGCTTTCGGCCTTGGCCGCCTCGTCGGCGCCCATGAACACCGGCTTCAGCAATTCCAGATACCAGTCGCAGAACAGGTTCCAGACGAAGCGGTAGGCGGCACCCGCCGCCTCGTTGAAGCGGTATGAGGTGATGCCGTCCGTGATTTCGCGCGCCGCGCGCGTCAGTTCGGTCAGGATCCAGCGGTTGACCGCCAGCTTCGCGTCATTCAGCCAGAACTCGTCATTGCGCGCGACCTCGTTCATTTCGGCGAAGCGCGTGGCGTTCCACAGCTTGGTGCCGAAATTGCGATAGCCGGCGATGCGCGCCGGGTCGAGCTTCACGTCGCGGCCTTGCGCCGCCATCACCGTCAGGGTGAAGCGCAGCGCATCGGCCCCGTATTCGTCGATCAGGTCGAGGGGGTCGACGACGTTGCCTTTCGACTTCGACATCTTCTGCCCGTTCTTGTCGCGCACCAACGCGTGCATGTAGACGGTGTGGAACGGCTCCTCGTCCATGAAGTGCAGGCCCATCATCATCATACGGGCAACCCAGAAGAAGATGAGGTCGAAGCCGGTCACCAGCACGTCGGTCTGGTAGTAGGTCTTCAGCTCCGGCGTCTCATCAGGCCATCCCAATGTCGAGAACGGCCACAGCGCCGACGAAAACCAGGTGTCGAGTACATCCTCGTCGCGGGTCAGGATCTCGCCCGGCTGGAAATTCTCCAACTTGTCCTCGACCCAGCCCTTCCAGGGTCCTTCCAGAGCCAGGTAGTATTCGATCGCGGCGCCGAGCGCCTCTTCCTCGGTCTTCTCGACGAAGACGCGCCCATCCGGCCCGTACCATGCCGGGATCTGATGACCCCACCACAGTTGGCGTGAGATGCACCAGGGTTCGATATTTTCCATCCACTGGAAATAAGTCTTTTCCCAATTCCCGGGTATGATCTTGGTGCGCCCCTCGCGCACCGAAGCGATCGCTGGCTTGGCCAGTTCCGCCGCATTGGCATACCATTGCTCGGTCAGGAACGGCTCGATCGGCACGCCCCCGCGATCGCCATGCGGGACGGCGTGGCGATGCGGCTCGACCTTTTCGAGGAAGCCGCCCTCTTCCATCAGCTCGACGATCTTCTTGCGCGCGACGAAGCGGTCGAGGCCGTCGAGTTCGTCCCAGACAATTTGGCGCTCCGGCGTCACCTCGAGGCCGGCAAGGAAATCCTCATTATCCCTGAGACTTACCGCCGCCTCCGTGGTCAGGATGCTGATCGCCGGCAGCTTGTGGCGCTTGCCGACCTCGAAGTCATTGAAATCGTGCGCGGGCGTGATCTTGACCGCGCCCGAACCCTTTTCCGGATCGGAGTACTCGTCCGCCACCACAGGAATCCTGCGACCGACGATCGGCAGGACGATGTTCTTGCCGACCAGATGCCGGAAGCGCTCGTCGTCAGGGTGCACGGCGACGGCCGTATCGCCCAGCATCGTCTCCGGGCGCGTCGTCGCCACGGTGATGAAGGTTGTTGGGTTTTCCGGGTCGAAGACCTGGCCCTCTACGGGGTAGCGGAAGTGCCAGAGATTGCCGTTGACCTCCTGCTGCTCGACCTCGAGATCGGAGATCGCGGTGAGCAGCTTGGGATCCCAGTTCACAAGGCGCTTATCCTTGTAGATCAGCCCTTCCTTGTAGAGCGTGACGAACACTTCGAGCACGGCCTTGGACAGGCCTTCGTCCATGGTGAAGCGTTCGCGTGACCAATCGGCCGAGGCGCCGAGCCGCTTTAACTGGTTGAAGATCGCGCCGCCGGATTCGGCCTTCCACTCCCACACTTTCTCGATGAACTGCTCGCGGGTCAGGTCGCGGCGATGGATCTGCTTTTCCATCAGCTGCCGCTCGACCACCATCTGCGTGGCGATACCGGCATGGTCCATGCCCGGCTGCCACAGGACATTCTTGCCGCGCATGCGCTCGAAGCGCACCAGTATATCCTGCAGCGTGTTGTTGAGCGCGTGTCCCATATGCAGCGAGCCGGTGACGTTCGGCGGCGGGATGACGATGGTGAAGGCTTCCGCCCCCTCCTCGGCCCCGGCACCGGCGCGAAACGCGTCGGCCTCTTCCCAGACTTTGGCGATCTTCGGCTCGACGGTTTTGGCGTCGTAGGTCTTTTCAAGCATGGGAAAATGGTCCGCGCTGTCGGGAGTTTTGCTGGTCCGCTGTAAATCGGAAGGCTTTGACCAAGTCAACCGCAAGGGCTGTCTCGGACCCTCACAACCAGATAGGCGCGGCCTTGGTCATTTCAACGGAAAGCGATCCGTCGTCCTGCCAACAAGCTGACCTCACCAAAGGAAACGGCGCCACGAGGGCGCCGCTTCCTTTGGTGATCGGCATGGGGAACTACTGCGCCCCGCGCGCCACGCGCTCGATCTCCTCGCGCACCAGCCTTTCGACCAGTGTCGGCAGATTGTTGTCGAGCCAATCCTGCAGCATCGGCCGCAGCATCTCTTCGGCCATTTCGTCGAATGTCTTCTTGCTGCGGCTGGCAAACGCGTCGGAAAGCTCGCCAAAGGCAGCCGCGACCTGCCGGCCGGTGTGCTCGGAAACGATCGCCGGACGCGGCGCGTCGCTGGCCGCCACCGGTCGCACCACGCTTGCATCCGGACGAGACGGCTCGACGGCTGCTTTCGCGGTCGGTTCGTCACTTGGAGTCTCCACGGACGGCTGGGCAGCGGTCTTGGGGGCTTCGCTCCGGTCCGACACCGCCCTCGCCTGCTCACCGACCGCGGCGATCTCGCGACGCCAATCGGCGATGGAAGCGTCGGCGACAGGACGCGATCCCGGCGCTTCAACCGTGATTGGCTCGGCGGCGACGCGGGCGCTGACCTCGGCAAGTGTCATCGATGGCTTTGCCGGGCCGGGATCGGGGCGCACCGGCGTTTCCATGCGTGCGGCCACCGGCTCGGCCGCCGGCAACTGTGCCTGGACTTCCGCCAGCGTGACCGGCTTCCTGCCGTCGGGGGCGGCATGCAGGTCGGCACGGAATGCTTCCACGTCGGGGGCTGCATAGGCGCTCGACGCGCGCTCCAGATCCTGGCTCAACTCATCGGCGTCGCCCGGCTGCTTGCGGCCGCCGTCGCTGTCCTCGATGATCCGCCTGATGGAAGCCAGTATCTCTTCCATGGAAGGTTCGCGCTGTGCGCTGCTTGCCGTTGCCATCGTCACATCCGCCGCCCTTGTGACCCCTGTTGGGTTTTCCGATCCGGCAGAGCCGGATCGAATCATGGCGACAGCGTAACCGACGGATCGCCGCACGAGAATCCCCAATCTGGGGACTTGTGGGATTTCAACAGATTAGCGCGATCTGAACCCGAGAGCGCAGTACGAAAGATCCTGCTCAAACGAGGAGCACGGCCAGTCCTGGCCGAACGCTTCAGCGGCCGTCCGGCGTGCGCAGGCCGTACCACTTGTCCTTGACCGCGTTGTAATGCTCTTCAGGCTTGTATTTCGCTACCTGCAAGCCAAGGCGGTCGACGGACAGACGGCCGGTCGCCTGCAGGATGGCGTAGCTCGCCACCACCACATCATGTTCGTAACCGGCCTGGTTGATCTGGGCGGTGATGACCGTCGCCTGCGCGTTGAGGACGTCGAGCGTGGTGCGCTGGCCGACATTGCGCTCTTCGATGACACCGTTCAGTGCCAGCTTCGCGGCCTCGATCACCTGCCTGTTGGCCGTCAGCTGCTGCTGCGCGGCGGTGTACTCGGTCCAGGCGGCGGTGACGGCCTGGCGCACCTGGTCGCGGCTGACGTCGACCTGGATGCGGGCCTGGCTGAGCGATTCCTTGTCCTGGCGCACGATCGCCGAGGTGCGGCCACCCGAATAGATCGGGATGGTCAGCGTTGCCCCGACACTGGCCGAATTGGTCGTGCCATCCTGCGAACCGACGCCCGGCAAAGGCGAGGTATTGCGATAGGCGCTCGAAACGCCGGCGGAAGCCGACAGCTGCGGCAACAGCGCGCCTTCGGCCGACTTCACCGAAAACGCGGCCGCGTCGACCAGATGCTGCGTGGCAAGGATGGCCGGATGCTCGTTCGAGGCCACCCCGACGGCGGCGGCGAGGCTCGACGGCAACAGCTTTGCCACCGGCGAAGCGCCCTTGAGCTTGCCCGGCTCGTCGCCGACGATCTGGCGGTAGATCGCCGCACTTGCCAGCGCCTGCGCCCGGGCGGCACTCAGCGATGCCACGGCGGCGGCCCGCGAAGCATCGGCCTGGGCGACATCGGTGCGCGTGCCTTCGCCAACTTCGAAACGCGAACGCGCCGCGCGCGCCGTTTCGGTCAGGAACTGAAGGTTCTGCTCAGTCAGCACGGCGACCTGCCGGTCGCGAATCACGTTCATATAGGCTTGGGCCGCGCTGAACAGGATACCCTCTTCGGTGTTGCGCAGGCTTTCGACGGAAGCGCGGACCTGCGCTTCGGCGGCAGCGACATTGTTCCTGGTCTGAAAGCCATCGAACAGCATCTGGTTTATCTGGACGCCAAAATTTCCGGTGGTCAGCCTCACGCTTGAATTGGTGCCATTGAGATGGCTGCTCGAATAATCAATATCCGCCGAGCCGGTGACAATCGGGCGGTAGCCCGACTTGGCGATGGCGACACCCTCGTCGGTGACACGAACGCCGGCGCGGGATGCATTCAGCGAAGAATTGTACTGATAGGCCTTTGCAAGCGCGCCGGAGATGCTTTCGGCTGAAGCCGCCAGTGGGGACAGCATGGTCGCCGAAACGAGGACGGCGGTGAAAAGTGACTTGCGTAAAGACGGCACGGTTAAACCCTCATTCGTTTTCCATGGGAACCGCGCCGCGCCTGCTTCTCTCATAGATCAGCCGGCGCCGCGTGTTCGATGTTCCCTGCTGCTCACCCCAAAGTGCCCCCAGTCTGGGATCCGCAGCGATCGTTCAAATGCAAGCGACCATGACACAGCCTCTCCTGCAAGGCCAAATCATTCAGAATTCGAAAGCACGAATGCGTTCAAACCCCGGTAGTGGCTTAATTGCCGCATTAAATGCACGTCTTCCGGTTACAACCCCCCCGGCCTTGAAAAAGAGACGGGCCACGCCGGAATTGCCCTGCCCTTCGACGGCGACAAGGCGGCCGCCTTCGGCGAGTTGGTCCAGCAGCGCCACCGGCACTTCCGCGACGCTGCCACCGACGAAGATGACGTTATAAGGCGCCTTAGCGGCATGCCCCTGCGGCAACGCGCCCTGGACGACGGTCACATTGCCGCAGCCCAGCGACGAAAGCGTCGATCTGGCGGTTTCCGCCAGCGCCGAATCACTTTCGAGCGCCACCACGGACCTGGCCAGTCGCGACAGGATGGCCGAGGCGTAGCCGGTTCCGCAACCGACATCGAGCGCCGAATCGGTCGGGTTGATCTCCGCCAGCTGGATAAGCTTGGCCAACGGCGATGCTTCCATCAGGTAGCGCGCGCCGTCCGCGCCGGCGGCAATGCGGATGTCCTCGTCGATATAGGCCAGATCGCGCTGGGCGGCGCCGACAAACATCTCTCTTGGGACGACAAGCATTGCATCGAGCAGCGGCGCGCTGGTCACATCGGTGGTGCGGACCTGGCCGTCGACCATCTTGACGCGTAGTTCGGAGAAATCAGCGCTCATGTCCCAACCAATCCGCTTGCCGCGCCAGAACCGCGGTCCATTGTGTCAGGAACTTCAGGCCCCTGCGCTGCCGCGCGGGGGCCCGGGCATTGGAGGCCTCGCCCGGAATCGAACCGGGGTGCAAGGATTTGCAGTCCTCTGCGTAACCACTCCGCCACGAGGCCTCATTGCTCCCGGCGTTCCACCCGGTTCCAATAGGTTGCGGCGAAAATGACGTCAAGCGGCCACCGTGCATTCCGAACGGTTTCCTCGCGTCAGTCCGGACGGCACCCGGCAAATCGTCGGATCGGGCCTGACCGCTCCATTAGCGGACAATTAAGCATAGCCTGCCCGGAGAAGAAACTCATCGGCGGCCGTGCGTTGGACATGGCAGGAGGAAGAGCCATGCACCGGACAGTGGCAGCAAATACAAGTGCCTCGTCCGGCCTGTCCCTGCCACAATGCGGAGAGCCTCTGCATTACGCAATCGACCGTCTGTCCATCGAAGGTGCGGACAGCCTGTCGCCGCATGACAGGGCAAGGCTTGCCTCGGCCGCGGCGATTCTCAAGCAGATCCGTGAGGCGCTGGAAGAGCACGCCGCCCGCTGAACACCCGCCTTGCGCTATCGGCGGTCAATCGGGCCGGCGACGCCGTTCCCACCAGACGACAAAGCGACGCCGGTGACGGCGAACCATGGCGAATTCATAGGACAGCACCAGCAATCCGAGCGGAACCATCCAGAAGCCGAGGATCGGCAGGAAACCGAGGACGCCGCCAACGGTCAGCAGGATGCCGATCGTGATTCTGAGCCCGCGCGAGCGCGGCATTTTGAACTCGCGCCCGAAAACGGAGATTTTCCGCGCCGGCATCTGGTTGTCTTGTGCTGTCATCGTCTCGAAAGATTGACCCGTTTGATTGTTCGCAAGCATGCTTGAACCAAAGCAGCCGCCGCGCTTTCGGTTCCATATCCCCGCCAAGACGGCTAATATGAGGGCTTCCTTCGACGATTGCGAGAAACGCCTGCGCGAAAAAGCCTCGGAAAAATGTGAAAAGCTTCTTTGCAAAGCCGAAAAGGGCAGCTATAGGCTGCGCCACTCACATAAGAGCATCCGTTCCCCGGTAGCTCAGTGGTAGAGCAACCGGCTGTTAACCGGTTGGTCGCTGGTTCGAATCCGGCCCGGGGAGCCAATCTTTTCAAAGCCTTGAGACGGTCAGGTCGCCCATAGGGGCTGATCTATGGCATGTCTGCAAAATCGCGGTCAGCAGGTTGATTCTCAACTTGACCTGGCCCCGCTGTCCAGCGCCGTCGATGACGCCGCGGCATCGGGACGGTTCGCGGGAGCAGGCATAAGGCCTTGCTTCGATCTCGGCGATCTCATCTCTTGTCGCCGTTCGGGTTGGGTGCCGGTGCCTCTCGCACATCTCGCGGTGGCGGGTCGACATGCTTAAGCTCTGGCGGGACTTCTTTGTCCCGGCGTTGCACAGGTATCTTCTCCGGTGCGGGCTTCGATGGTGGCTCTTTGATCTTGCTCGGCATAATCGAGTTAACCGCCCTGCCGGTCTCTTGTTCCGTAGCGAGCAGAAAACCTGAATGCGTGGGGAACCGGGAACATCGAAGAGCGTTTTCTCGCATGCTGAAGAAGATCGCCCTCGCCGCCGTGCTGGTCCAGGTTGCCGCGTTTTCGGCTCTCATCACCCAGACGGTCCTCTTCGCGTCCACGGCCACACAGGCCGCCGACGCGAAGCCCGGCGACGCAGTCGCCGTCACCATTGAGAACGAACGGGACAAGGCGGCGCAACCTATTGTTGCCGGCCAATGTCCAACGCGGCTTGTGGCGAGCAAGGTCTTCACGAGGAACGTAATTACGGCGCAACAATAGCTCGCCATCGATGCCGGCCATCCGTCGATCCCCCCAATTTAAGTCAGGCAATGTGCTTGAAAGCACAATGATTCCTGTTACTTGCGACGTAGGGCGAGTGCGTTTGGGTTGGGCAAGAATTAGTATGATTTCATCGAATATGGAATGCCCGCGCTGTCATGGCAGCGGCAGGGTTTTCGACTGCTCCAAGTGGTATGCGTCAAACGGGCACTGCTGCCCGCAGGGAACCCATCGGGGTGGCTGCCCTGGAAAGACGGGCGCCTGCGCGGAATGCGACGGCCTGGGGACGATGGCGGAGCCTCCGCTGAGAGCCGTGGCGTAATCTGCGAGAGCCGCGCATGCCGCTGATGACGGCGCGGAGGCGCCCGAACGAGCATATTTTACTCTGTTGGTGTTTCTACGGGTGGTGCGGTCAAAACCGTGATGTCCATCCTGGCGATCTTGGATGCCGCGCGGCCTTGCGCGCCAGCATCCATATCGCCGCCTGCGGCAACCATGATTTTGGCCAGATGTCCCACGGCGTCCGCGCTGCGGCCCGGCGAAAATCCTTCCCCGGTTTGCGGCTTCCCCACTGCCGTTTGTTTTTCCGGGACATGCGGATGTTGACTTACGATAGCGGAAACCATTGAACCTCCTGTGGCGACGCTTCGAACATTATATTAGCGTTGACTGTTGCGAGGCTGACCTAGCCAGTCGCCAAAAACCGCACCAGGGAGTTCGAACAAAAGATCGAGCCGCCCCGCTACAAGGTGAACTGGTAGGGCAGCTCACCGACGATGCAGGCCCAGCCGTCCTGGTAGCGCCGCCCCTTTTATCAAGGCTAAGCGGTAATCCCACCGCGACCTGACCTTGTGTCCATCCAAGGGAACTGAGCAAGCGGGTCCTGCATGATCTTGACGGATCTTGCGAAGCCGGCGACGGCATCGCGCGCCACCGTCAGCGGAACCTGGCCGTCGTAAGCACGCTGGCAGGCTCGAAAGGCCGTTTCGAAAATCGGACCCCGCCTTTCCCTTGGCCACTCGTCAAAGAAGTCAAAGGCGTCGTCGAGGCACCCTATTTCTTGAATGAACTCGCCATTCTTGACCAGGACCGGTTGGTCGAACGTCCTGTCACTCATGTAATCCTCCATTCGGCACGGTGGGTTGTTGCTGGTTCGGGTCATCATGCGATTGCATGCTCCGGCTCGGCCAACATGCCGCCACCTCCACGCCCAGGCGGTACCGTTGCAATGGCCGGGATTGGCGGCGGATCATCGTCGTCATCTCGCCAGGGGTGCCGCATCCAACCGAGGCGGCTCTTCCTGCGGCGCCGGTCGAAAGACGGGCTGACGGTGCCCGGCATCTTTGAAATACGCGGTTCCCGCCCGGATTCGTCCAGGAGGTGGAGGGCGCGAAGTATGTCGCTGACTTCCACGATGGCGCCGTTGTCCAATTGCCGCAACGCGGGATTGTCAGGAACCGCATGAACGTCGGAAGCCCAGAAAGCGAGCAAAGCCCGCTTTGCGCCGATTGTCATCGTCTCCTCGTTCAGGACGTCATCTGGCGTCCGCAACTCAGCGGATTCCGCGGCAAGATTTTTCGGTTCGGGTTGGTAAAAACTGTAAGCTTCGGTTCTCATCTCCATTCTCCGCGAGCTGTGCCTCCCGGCCGAACCGGGAGGCGGACCGTAGATCTAGGTTCCAGGGAATCAGGCGACCTCGCGCTGAGGCTCCGCATCGGAATCGATCAACTGCTTCTTGCCGGGTTGCTCGAGCGAAACCGCCTTGGCTTCGGACCCTATCTCAATGCGCCGAGGCTTGAGTTCCTTGGGCACTTCGCGGATCAGGTCCACCGACAGCAAGCCATTCTCGAGGTTGGCCGCCTTGACCTTTACGTGATCGGCAAGTTTGAACACCTGCTTGAAGTTGCCCGTCGCCAAGCCGCGATGAAGGACCTCCCGATTTTCCTGGTCGGGTTTCCTTTGGCCGATGACAGACAATTCGGGGCCGTTCTGTATGAGTTCGACTTCATCGAGAGCGAAGCCGGCGATAGCCATCGTAATGCGATAGTCGTTCTCGCCAATCTTCTCGATATTGTAGGGAGGCCAGTCGGAGCGCCCGCTTTTCTCGAGCATATCGAAGAGACGGTCGAAGCCGACCGTTGTGCGGTAAAGAGGGGTATAATCAAAGCTTCTCATAGCCATATCCTCCGTGAAGCAACATGGGTTACGAGGCTGTCGCAGCGCCGCTGCGACGCCAATATGTCGAGCCGAAGCCTCGACGGAAAACGATCTGGTAATCGTGTTTTTTTCCGTCAAGAGGGGCGTAAAAAATTTTCTGGCCGGCAGGCAGATCCAGCGAGCCATGCTCTTCGGCGGGGAATTCCGCCACACCGTACGAGGTCCGCTGAAGCGGGTGCCCAAGGCGCTGCCTTGCGTGCTGGCGGTCACTGCGCGATGTTGGCGGCGGGGTGGAGCGAATCATGCGAAAAATTTTGATGTCCGGACTGCTGCTCGCGGTGGCCTTTTCCGCGAACCCGGCCCACGCGCTGGACAGCAGCGGCACGCCTGTCGTCGTGACCCCTCTTGCGTCGCGCACGACGACCGCGTCCGGCCAGCCGATCACGCTGCCGCAGAAGAACGTGCAGGTGCTGGTCTCGAGCTACGACATCGCGTCGGGCGCGACCTTGCCGGTCCACAGGCACCCCTTTCCGCGCTACGCCTATGTCCAGGCCGGCACGCTGAAGGTCACCAATGTCGAGACCGGCATCAGCAACACCTACAAGGCTGGCGATTTCATCATCGAAATGATCGGCCAGTGGCATCAGGCCACCAATATCGGTGATGTCGAGGTGAAGCTTCTGGTGATCGATCAGGTCGAGCAAGGCGCCAAGAATACGGAATTGCGCCAATAACCGCGAAGTCTGTGCCCGAAGGCGGAAGGCTGTTCGCGCTTTCGCAGCAGCCGGCCCGGTGCTAGGGCTGGCCGGGAAATCATGGACTGGATCGCCCCTTGACCAAAGCTCTCCGCCTGCCGCTGATCGAAATCTGTGTCGAAGGCATTGACGGCCTGCTCGCGGCGCGAGCCGCTGGCGCCGACCGGGTCGAATTATGCGCCAGCCTCATCGAAGGCGGCATCACGCCGAGCCTCGGCACGGTCCGCGCCGCCATCGAGCAGGCAAGCGTGCCGTTTCACGTCATGGTGCGGCCGCGCGGCGGCGATTTTCTCTACAGTGAGACCGAATACGCCTCGATGCTGGCCGATGTCTCGGCACTGCGCGAACTCGGCGTGCCCGGCGTGGTGTTTGGCTGCCTGAACGCCGATGGCACCATGGATGAGGCGCGCATGAGCGAACTGACACAAGCCGCTGGCCCCTTGAACGTCACCTGCCATCGCGCCTTCGACATGACGCGCGATCCGGCCGAGGCGCTCGAATCGCTGATCCGCAGCAAGGTCGGCCGCGTGCTGACCAGCGGCCAGCGTGACACTGCCGTCGAAGGCTTGCCGCTGTTGGCGGATCTGGTGCGGCAGGCCGGTGACCGCATCGTCATTCTCGGCTGCGGCGGCCTGGATTTGCACAACATTGCCGAAGTGCGCAGCAAGACCGGCCTGTCCGAAATGCATTTTGCCGCCCTCAAGGATGTGCCGAGTGCCATGGACTACCGCAATCCCCATGTCGGCATGGGTGGCTCCGATCTCGATCGCGAGTATCGTAACACGCTCACCGACACACCACTGGTGGCGGCAACGATCGCGGCGGCGAAGGCATGACCTCGACCCCTGTCCCGATAGCCCGTGTAGCGGCCGCAGACGAAGCGGCGATCCTGGCGCTCAACAACGAGCATGCCGCCGAACTGTCGTGGCTGGAGGCTGAGCGGCTGTCCTTCCTGCTTGGCGAAGCATTCTATGCGCGCCGCATCGGCAATCTCGAAGCCTTCATCATGACCTTCGACCAGGACGCCCGCTACGACAGCCCGAATTTCCTGTGGTTCCGCGAGCGCTATGAGCGGTTCGTCTATGTCGACCGCGTCGTCGTGGCGGCGCATGCGCGCGGCCGCGGCCATGCCCGCCGCCTCTATCAGGATCTGTTCGGCCATGTTGAGCGCGCCGGCTACAATCTGGTCACCTGCGAAGTCAACACCGACCCGCCGAACCCCGCCTCGGATGCCTTTCACGCCGCCCTTGGCTTCACTGAGGCCGGCGACGCCGTCATCCATGGCGGCAAGAAAGCGGTCCGCTATTACATCAGACGAACCTCCGTCTGAGGCCAGGCGGATCGAACTGAAGACAGGGCTACTGGAACAAGGCTGTCGCACTCACCAGCGTCATCCAGAACCCCCAGACCAACGGGATGCCGACCAGCAGCCAGGCCAGCGTCAGTTTGATCGAATTGCCGTTGTCTTGCGCCATGGTCGGTCTCCTCAGAGCATGATCCCGAAATTGGGCTCCGGTTTCGGAAAAGATCATGCTCAAACAATACGATAGAGCCCATCCCGATTCTATCGGGATGGAACTGGCTCTAAGCCACCGCTGGTTCGGTCTTCATGTGGAAGCGCGCATTGATCGGCCGCATCATCAGGTTGAGCAGGAGGCCGATGACCAGCAGGCCGGCCATGATGTACATGGTGACCGTGTAGGCGTCGGCCTTCGCCACGCCGCTGTCGATCTGGTACTGCCTGATATAATTCACCAGCACCGGGCCAAGCACGCCCGCCACCGACCACGCGGTCAGCAATCGGCCGTGGATGGCGCCGACGTAACGCACGCCGAAGACGTCGCGCAGGTAGGCGGGAATGGTGGCGAAGCCGCCGCCATACATGCTGAGGATGATCCCGTAGAACAGCACGAACAGGAAGACGCTGCCGGTCTGGCCGGTCCAAGGCACCGCCGCATAGAGGACGACGCCCAGCGCGAAGAAGATGGCATAGGTTGTCTTGCGGCCGATATAATCGCTGGTCGAGGCCCAGAAGAAGCGGCCGAGCATGTTAAAGATCGACAACAGGCCGACGAAACCGGCGGCAGCGGCCGGCGAGATGCGTCCCGGGAACATCTCCTGGCTCATGGCCGAGGCTTGCCCGAGCACGCCGATGCCTGCCGTCACGTTGAGGCACAGCACACCCCATAGCAGCCAGAACTGCGGCGTCTTCAACGCATCGTCGAGATGGACATTGGACGTCGTCACCATCGCATTCTGTGCCGCTGGCGGCGCCCATCCGGCGGGCCGCCAGCCCTCCGGCGGCACCCTGACGATAACAGCCCCAATCAGCATGAAGACGAAATAGACGATGCCCAGCACGAGGAAGGTTTCAGCGACGCCGATATGCTCAGGCGTCGAAAACAGCTTCATCAGATAAACCGACAGCGGCGAGGCGATGAAGGCGCCGCCGCCGAAGCCCATGATCGCCATGCCGGTTGCCATGCCCGGCCGGTCCGGAAACCAGGTGATCAGCGTCTTGACCGGCGAGATGTAGCCGAGGCCGAGACCGATGCCGCCCAGCACGCCGTAGCCGAGATAGATGATCCACAACTGGTGCAGATAGACGCCGAGCGCCGAGACAATGAAGCCGCCACCGAAACAGCAGGCAGAAGCGACCATGGCTTTGCGCGGCCCGACACGATCCAGCCAGCCGCCGCCGAACGCCGCCGCAATGCCCAGGAACAGGATCGCGATCGAGAAAATCCAGCCAAGGCCGGTCAGCTTCCAGTCGTCGGGCGCCGAGTCGGTGATGCCGACCAACTTCGACATCGGCAGGTTGAAAACGCTGAACGCATAGGCCTGGCCGATGCAAAGGTGTATGCAGAGCGCCGCTGGCGGCACCATCCACCTGCTGAAGCCAGGTTCGGCGACGGTGCGTGAGCGGTCGAGCCAGCCGCCCGCCCTCTCCCCGGTCGTGTCCATTCCATCCTCCCAGATGCGTCTTCGAACCATCTTCTCAGATGTGTCCTGCGAACAAACTAGGAGGGTGAGCCGGTGAGGCAATAAGGAATGCCCGTCATAAGACCAATGTCTAATGAGACTGGCCTATATCGAAAGCAGGTCATTACTTTCCAAAAAATTATATTAGAGATAATTAATTGATTGTCTGCTTATGAAGCGCGATCCACTCCACCTGCACTCGCGATCATCTGGCCGGGCACGACGGCATTCACCAGTTGCGGTTGAGCCATTCGCGCGCCGGGCGCTCGATGAGGTAGTAGCTGCAGAGCGCGCAGGCAAAAACGCCGGCCAGCATCGGGATCGGCGCGCTGCCTTGTTCATAGACGAATTTGTAGAACGGCTGCTGCCACAGATAGAGCGAGTACGACCACAGGCCCAGCGTCGCCATCGGCCAGGAGGACAGCAATCCGGAAAAATACCGTGGGCTGAAATCGAGTGCGTTGACGGCCAGCGCCAGCAGCGGCACCGCGAAGAGATAGTGGATCGGCGTCGGCACCTGATCCAGGAACAGGACAACGGCACAGAACGTTGCCACCAGGGCCACATGCTTGCCTCTCAAAAACGCAGGCAGCCTGCCATCGGCCTTGAGCAGGCAGATCGAAGCCGACAGCAGGATCGACGCGATGTGCACGTCGGTGCGCCAATAAGTGGTTTCGTAGTCCATCCCGAAGACCCAGTACGAAACCGCGCCATTGGCCATGGCCAGCAAGGCCAGCGCCAGGAGCAGCACGACCACGCGAGAGCGACTTGAGACGATGACGCTGATCAGCGCCAGGATGATGTAGGCGTGCTCCTCGATGCAGAGCGACCAGATATGGTCGAGCGCCCCTGCCCGCGTCAGGAGAATGCCGGCATAGTTGTAGGTGAATGTCAGCGCCGTCAGCGCCGCCTTCCATTTGAAGGCGATGAACGTGCCGGCCAGCGCGATCATCGCGACGACTACGAAGACCAGAAGAGCTGGATAGATGCGGGAGAAGCGGCGTTTGAAGAATTTTTTCAGCGGGTAGCGTTCGATGAACAGGATCTCGCCCATCAGCCGGCCGCTGAGCACGAAGAAGAATTCGACGCCCAGCACGCCAAGATTGATTCCCGGAACCGGAAAGAAATGGCCGATCAGCACCAGCGCGATCGAAAGGCCGCGCCAGCCGTCGAGATAGGCCAGTCTTGTTCTGGTTGATCTGTCGGCGGCGGATCGGGACGGAACGACATGCGTCGCGGAAATGTCGGTCATGCCGATCCTCTCGCAATAGGTATGCGAAGGGTACGACGGTACATTTCGAACCCAGCTCGCATTCCCGCCCAAATCCATATTGCAGTGCAATATGGATTTGTGCAAGTGCGAGATTGCCGCCGGTGCAGTTCCAGGTGAAGTGTCGGCGGAAGAAATTGCTCAGGCAAACGATTGGTGCGGGGGGCGATTCCATCAAAATTGGACAACTACAGGTCGTCCCAAAAAGGAAAAGGGGCCGCATGACCCCTTCTCCCGTGTTCACAACTGACCGTATCAGGCGTTGGCGGCAGCCACCGCGCGCTTGGCCATCACCGCGATCAGATTGGCGCGATAGTCGGCCGAGGCATGGATGTCGGTCATCAAATTCTTCGCCGGCACTTTTACCCCTTCGAGTGCCGAGGCCGCGAAGTTCCCGGCCAATGCTGCCTCGATCTCCTTCGAACGAAAAACGCCGTCGTCGCCGGCACCGGTGACGGCGACGCTGACGCCATCCTTGCCCTTGGCCACGAACACGCCGACGATGGCGTAGCGCGATGCCGGATTGCGGAATTTTTCATAGGCCGCCTTGGCCGGCGCGGTGAAGGTGACGGCGGTGACGATTTCGCCATCCTTCAACGACGTTTCGAACAGGCCTTTGAAGAATTTGTCGGCTGATATCTGGCGCTTGTTGGTGATGATGGTGGCGCCCAGCGCCAGCAGCGCCGCCGGATAATCGGCCGCCGGATCGTTGTTGGCGATCGAGCCGCCGATCGTCCCCTTGTGGCGCACCGCCGGATCACCGATCAGCGATGCCAGATGAGAAAGCGCCGGACAGACCTTCTTCAGCTTCTCGTCATTGGCAACAGCGTGATGCGTGGTGGCGGCGCCGATGGCGACGGTCTTGCCCGACACCGTGACGCCCTGCAGCTCCGTGATCCGCGACAGGTCGACAAGGTCGGACGGCGCGGCAAGCCGCGTCTTCATCGCCGGGATCAGCGTCATGCCGCCCGAAAGCAGCTTGGCGTCGCCGGTCTTGATCAGCTTGGCGGCATCGGCGACCGAGGCGGCGCGGTGATAGTTGACTGCGTACATTTGTCTTTCTCCCCTGGGTGAAAGAGCGAACAGGAAGTAGCGAACATCGCGTTCTCCCCCTATTCGCTACTCCCTATTCGCCATTCGCGTTCAATGTTTCGTCGCGCGGATCGCGGCCCACACGGTGGACGGCGAAGCCGGCATGGCAAGATCGTTGCTGCCGATGGCATCGGTGATGGCGTTGATCACCGCCGGCGGTGAGCCGATGGCGCCGGCCTCGCCGCAGCCCTTGATCCCCAACGGATTGCCCGGGCAAGGCGTGTTCGAGGTCGAGACCTTGAACGACGGCAGATCGCCGGCGCGCGGCATGGTGTAATCCATGTAGCTCGCGGTCAGCAATTGTCCGCTGTTGTCGTAATAGGCGCCTTCGAGCAGTGCCTGGCCAATGCCTTGCGCCAGCCCGCCATGCACCTGGCCCTCGACGATCATCGGGTTGATGATGTTGCCGAAATCGTCAGCGGCGACGAACTGGACGATCTCGGTGACGCCGGTTTCCGGGTCGACCTCAACCTCGCAGATATAGCAGCCCGCCGGGAAGGTGAAATTCGACGGATCGTAGAACGCCGTCTCCTTGAGCCCGGGCTCCATGCCGCCCGGCAGGTTGTGGGCAGTGTAGGCGGCCAGCGCCATCTGGAACCACGGCACGTTCTTGTCGGTGCCGGCCACCTTCAGCGCGCCGTTCTCGATGATGATGTCGCCTTCGTCGGCCTCGAGCAGGTGCGCCGCGATCTTCTTGGCCTTGGCCTCGACCTTGTCGAGCGCCTTGACGATGGCCGACATGCCGACCGCACCCGAGCGCGAGCCATAGGTGCCCATGCCCATCTGCACCTTGTCGGTGTCGCCATGGACGATCGAGACCGAATCGAGCGGCACGCCGAAGCGCTCATTGACCAGTTGCGCGAAGGTCGTCTCATGGCCCTGGCCGTGGCTGTGAGAGCCGGTCAGCACCTCGATCGTACCGACCGCGTTGACGCGCACTTCCGCCGATTCCCAAAGGCCGACACCGGCGCCGAGCGAGCCGACGGCCGCAGACGGCGCGATGCCGCAGGCCTCGATGTAGCAGCTCATGCCGATGCCGCGCAGCAACCCCTTGTTGGCGGCGGCGGCCTTGCGCTTGGCGAAGCCGGCATAATCCGACGCCTGCATTGCCGCATCGAGCGAAGCGGCATAGTCGCCGGCGTCATAGCACATGATGACCGGCGTCTGATGCGGAAACGCTGTGACGAAGTTCTTGCGCCGCAGCTCAGCCGGCGAAACGCCGAACTGGCGGGCCGCCGTCTCCATCATGCGCTCCATGACGAAGGTCGCTTCCGGCCGCCCCGCCCCGCGATAGGCATCGACGGGCGCGGTGTTGGTGTAGATCGCCTTCACATTGGCGTGGATGGCCGGGATGTTGTACTGGCCCGACAGCAGCGTCGCATAGAGATAGGTCGGCGTCGCCGATGAAAACAGCGACATATAGGCGCCAAGATTGGCTTGGGTTTCCACCTTCAGGCCGAGGATCCTGTGGTCCTTGTCGAAGGCCATTTCAGCATGGGTGTGATGGTCGCGGCCATGCGCGTCGGTCAGAAAACTTTCGGTCCGGTCGGCCACCCATTTGACCGGCACGCCGGTCTTCTTTGACGCCCACAGGCAGACGATCTCTTCGGGATAGATGTAGATCTTCGAGCCGAAGCCGCCGCCGACATCGGGCGCGATCACGCGCAGCTTGTTTTCCGGCGCGACATTGTAGAAGGCGCTCATCACCAGCCGCGCCACATGCGGATTCTGCGAGGTCGTCCAGCAGGTATAGTGATCCTCGGCCTTGTCGTAATGGCCAAGTGCGGCGCGCGGCTCCATGGCGTTGGGCACCAGCCGGTTGTTGATGATGTCCATCTTGACGACATGGGCCGCCTTCCCGAAGGCCGCCGCGGTGTCGTCGGCATTGCCGATGTCCCAGTCGAAGATCAGATTGTTGTCGGCTTCGGGGTGGATCTGCGGCGCACCCTTGTCCATCGCCTTGGAGGCATCGACGACGGCCTTCAACTCCTTGTAGGTGATCTCGACCGCCTCGGCGGCATCACGCGCCTGCCCCTTGGTCTCGGCGACGACGATGACGACGGCGTCGCCGACATAACGGACCCGGTCGAACGCCAGTGGCGACCATGCCCCCATCTTCATCGGCGAGCCGTCCTTGGAGTGGATCATCCAGCCACAGATGAGATTGCCGATGCCGTCGGCCTTGAGTTCCTTGCCGGTCAGCACGCCGATGACCCCGGGCATGCCCTGGGCCTTCTTCACATCGATCTTCTTGATCTGCGCATGCGCGTGCGGACTGCGCACGAACGCGGCGTGCTTCATGCCGGGAACCACCATGTCGTCGACATAGCGGCCGGCGCCCGTGATGAACCGTTTGTCTTCCTTGCGCGCGACCCGAGCGCCAACACCTTCAATGCCCATCAGAAATTCCTCCGGAATTTATGGGAGTAGGGCAGTAGGGGAGTAAGGGAGTAGGGAAAAAGAGGCCTCGTTGCGTTGGCCTTTTTGCCCTACTCCCCTACTGCCCTACTCCCTTATTCCCTTGCCTAAGCAGCTTGTTTCGCCTTACCCTTCGACCCCTTCATCGTCGTCGATGCGGCGAGGATCGCCTTGACGATGTTGTGGTAGCCGGTACAGCGGCAGATGTTGCCGTCGAGCTCGGCGCGCACCGTCGCCTCGTCGAGCCCTTCGGGGTGGCGGCTGATCATGTCGGTCGCCGTCATGATCATGCCCGGCGTGCAGAAGCCGCACTGCAGCCCGTGATGTTCCTTGAAGGCGGCCTGCACCGGATGCAGGTCGGCGCCATTGGCCAGGCCCTCGATCGTCAACACGGTGGAGCCGGAGGCCTGCACCGCAAGCATCGTACAGGATTTGACCGCCTTGCCATCAACGTGGACGACGCAGGCACCGCATTGCGAGGTGTCGCAACCGACATGCGTGCCGGTAAGACCGAGATTTTCCCGTAGGAAGTGAACCAGAAGTGTTCGGTCCTCGGCAGCACCGCTGACCCGCTTTCCGTTCACCATCAACGAAACGTCCGACATGGTCCCTCCCTGGGTATCAACCTTGGTATCCACGCTGCCGACGCGGTATTCGCGCTTCGGTGGTGCATTATTCGTACACCGCACATCGGACAAAAAACAGCACGTCGCAAACGCGGAACATTGTACTTTCGGTCATGGCCGCGCCCAAACATGCGGTGCCGGTGGCCCCATTGCCAAACCGCCGATTGAAGGCAACAATGTCGGTCGACGCCCGCGCGCCAGAAGCATTTAAAAACAGCCGCGCACAAAAAAGCGTCGGAGGAAATGCGGAGAACATCGCTGGCCAATTCACAGACGCGCTATGCATGCGGCCTGTCGGCGCTCACCACGGACGAGCCCGACATGGAGGCGTTCGCCAAGGCGATCGCACTGGAAGCAGCCGCCATCGACGCAGGCTTTGCCCTGCTGTTCTTTTCCCAGAGCCTAGTCGAAGCCAGCGCCCTTTCCCAGGCGCTCATGACCCACGCACCGGCGCTCCACCACGCCGGCTGTTCGACTGCCGGCGAGATCACGCCGCAAGGTCTCGAGGATGGTCATGTGCTGGCCATGCTGCTTCCGTCCACCGCGTTCACCGCCGTTAGCGTGATGGTCGAAAATCTGTCCTCGTCGGGTATGGACAGGATCACCGGCGAGGTGGAGACCCTGCGGCGATCGCTGCGCGCGCGCCTCGGTTGCGATCGGACCAAAGGCACTTTCGCGCTCTGCTTCATCGACGGGCTCTCTTATGCCGAAGAAGCGGTGAGTTCAGCCATCCACTGGGGCCTCGATGACATACCGCTGCTTGGCGGCTCCGCCGGCGACGATCTGAAATTCGAGACGACGCGCCTGATCTCGAACGGCAAGGTCACCTCCGACAGCGCCATCATCGTGCTGATATCGACCGAAATTCCCTTCCATGTCTTCAAGACCGACAACTTCGTTCCCACCGATGAAAAACTGGTGGTGACGGCTTCCGATCCCGATCACCGCATCGTGCGCGAATTCAACGCCACCAATGCAGCGCAGGAATATGCCGCGTCCGTCGGCATCGTCGCGCAGATGCTGACGCCACTGAGCTTCGCCTCGCATCCCGTGGTGGTGAAGGTGGGCGGCCAATATTATTGCCGATCGATCCAGAAGATGCATGCCGACGGCTCGCTGTCGTTCTTCTGCGCCATAGACGATGGCGTCGTGCTGTCGATCGCCCAACCAAAGGACATGGTCGAATCGACGCGCGCCGCCCTGCGCGATGTCGAGGAGAGGCTTGGCGGCATCGACATGATCCTCGGCTTCGACTGCGTGCTGCGCCGGCTCGACGCGCGCAATCGGCAGGTGTTTCGCGAGATTTCGGAACTCTACCGGGTCAACAATGTCATCGGCTTCGGCACCTATGGCGAACAGTACCGGTCGATGCATCTGAATCAGACTTTTACCGGCATCGCCTTCGGCGAGCGCCAGGCGGCGGAATAGGACGGCGCAACAAGATGCCGCTGAGGGACATAAACGATCTTGAAAAGCTGAAGAAGATCAACGCGGCACTGGTCAGCCGCGTCGAGCGCTCTATGGACCAGCAAGGCAACGCCTTTTCGCTGTTCCAGACCGCGATTTCGCTGGAAAACCGGGTGCGCACCCGCACCGAGGAACTGCACTCGACCTTGCGCCGGCTGGAGCAGTCGAACATCGACCTCAGCGCCGCCAAGGAAAACGCCGAACTGGCGAACCTGTCGAAAACCCGTTTCCTCGCCGCTGCCAGCCACGACGTGCTGCAGCCGCTGAACGCGGCCCATCTCTCGGTTTCGGCGCTCGCCGAAGTTCAGACCAGTGACGAGGGCAAGAAACTGGTGCGGCAGGTCGAGCGCTCGCTGGAAACGATGGAGGACCTGCTGCGAACCCTGCTCGACATCTCCAAGCTCGATGCCGGCGTGGTGCAGCCCGACATAAGCGATGTCAGCCTGGAGGCGCTGTTCTCGTCGCTTCGCTCGGATTTCCTGCCGGTGGCGGAGATGAAAGGCCTGTCGCTGAAATTCCGGCCGGTCCATGCGGTGGTCCGCTCCGACCGCACGCTGCTGCGCCGCATCCTGCAGAACATTCTTTCCAACGCGCTGGGCTATACACGCTCGGGCGGCGTGCTTGTCGGCACCAGACATCGCGGCGACACCATCCGCATCGACGTCGCCGATACGGGCTGCGGCATTCCCGACGACCAGCGCGAGGCGGTATTCGAGGAGTTCCATCGCGGCACCTCGCCGGCCAATGCCGAACTGGACGGTGGCGGTCTCGGGCTCGGGCTTGCCATCGTGCGCCGCATGGCCAGCGCGCTCGGCCATCCCGTGACATTCTCGTCGAAGGTCGGACGCGGCACGATCTTCCACATCGATGTTCCCGTCGGCATCGGTGCGCCAGCCGATGCCATCGCTAGCGTTGCCGATATGGAACGGCCGCGCGGCTATGGCCTGTTCGGCACCAAGGTGCTGCTGGTCGAGAACGATATCGAAGTGCTGCAGGCCATGACCTTCCTGCTCGAACGCTGGCAATGCCTGGTGCGGGCCGCGACCTCGACCGACGATGCGCTCGACATGCTTGGCGACACCGACTGGGTGCCCGACATCGTCATTGCCGACCAGCATCTCGACGGCGGCGATCTCGGCACCACGACCATCGCCGAAGTCCGCGATTATCTCGGCCGCGCCGTGCCGGCGCTGATCGTCACCGCCGACAGTTCGGAAGCGGTCGCCAAAGCCGCCCGCTCCGGCGGCATCGAACTGATGCGCAAGCCGCTGAAGCCGGCACAGCTAAGGGCGCTGCTGGCACATTTGCTGGCTTAGACAATAACCAATTCGATGCTTAACTACTTGGAAAGACGGAGGCGTCACTTTTGAGATCGCCACCGTTTAAATATTGGAAATTCCGAAAAAAAGTTGACGATGATCTTCCGGAAGTCCGCATACATTACGTATCCGCACGCAGTAGTTTGACAATTTGGATCGAGACCTCTTGGACATTCCTTTTCATCCAGTCGCAAGGACGTGCTTGATAATTTTGGCGTCCCCATAAAAAGCGGCACGGCAGATGGGATAAGGAAGGTAACGCTCATGCGCGCTGACGCGGTGCCGTGATTATGAGGGGCATCGTCCAGGCGCGACTGTGAGATCCGGCAATTACGGTGACAGTGCACTCTTAATATGTCCTCCCGGCCCATAGTGCATACTGTCAACGCATTTGATAGCGCAAAGGTGATGATTGAAAGAGGAGCTACCTATGTCCGATGACGACACGCATTTAGTTCAAGCCAAGGAAGCCCTCCACAGGGTGAAGTGGAGAAAGCAATATCAATTCTCTTAGACGCAATGAACTATGAGAGCAAGAAAGCGGCGGCGGCGTATTCTCTGGGGATAGTTTATGACAGTAATACCGATTGTCACGATGATGATCTGGCGGTAAGTTACTATTCGATTGCAGAAAGTGGCGGAATCGAAATGGCAACTTATAGAATTGCTGGGTTGAAACAAAGAATTGGCGACAATATTGAATCTTTAGAGCTGTTTAAAAAAATCTCCACCCGGAACCCGTCCGCCGCCTACTGGTGCTATCGCTTGATACAGAAAAATGAACCGACTGATCCGGATGCTGAAATATTTCTAAAAAGCGCTGCATCTCAAGGCCACATTCTTGCGAAGAGGGATATATTAATGGAGAAACTGAAAGGAAGGCGAGGCGCTGCTCAAATGGTTATCGGCGCGTTTGGTATGATAAGACTATTTAGAGAAACGATGGCTGCATATGCGGCGAGGGATGAGCTACTGTACCAATAGATGTAGAGGCCGAAATTGTTGCGATTTTCGAATTACGGTGACAGTGCACTTTTACCACGTTCGCCCAGCCAGTGTTGAGCGTGGTGGTGACAACCCTACTTGGATGAGGGACGGCGAGCCTCAAAACCCAGCCTGATCCCGAAACAGCTCCGCATTGTCCAGCTTCGAAACCTCGATCACCGCCTGCGTGCGGCTGTAGACATTGAGCTTGCGCAATATCTCCGAGACATGCGCTTTCACGGTGGTCTCTCCCACCTGCAGCTCGTAGGCGATCTGCTTGTTGAGCAGGCCCTGGCGCAGCATCTGCAGCACGCGCAGTTGCTGGGGCGTCAGCGTCGACAGGCGCTGCACCATGTCGGCGCGGTCGACGCTTTCAGCGTCGGGTGTGCGGCCTTCATAAGTTTCCGGCACATAGATCGCGCCTTCCATCACCGAGCGTATGGCGGCGGCGAGGTCGCTCTTGCGCGCCGATTTCGGGATAAAGCCGGCGACACCATAGGACAGCGCCTCGGAAATGATCTTCGGCTCCTCATAGCCCGAGACGATGACCACCGGCAGGCGCGGATAGCGGGTCCGGAGCTGCAGCAGGCCTTCAAAGCCATGCACGTCGGGCATGTTGAGGTCGAGCAGCGCGAGATCGAACGGCTTGGCGCCGGCCAGAAGGTCCAGCGCCTCGGTGATCGAGCGCGCCTCCACGGTGTCGACTTCCGGGTAGGCCATCTGCACGGCGCTGTGCAGCGCCTCGCGAAACAGCGGGTGATCGTCGATGATCAGGAACCGGGCGCGATCGTGGGTTGCGGTCATAGGGGTTCATTTCAGTTCGTGGGCGATTAGAATAGCCTCGTCAGCATGGCCAGATTATTGCCAAATAGTATATCGCCATCTCCGGCGGAAAGTGCCGCCGGCACTTTCTCGACCAAATCGCCTTGTCCAGGCCCCCAAATCGGTCGAATGTTCCGGCAACCAAGCAGAGACCCACATGACAGAATTCGTCCTTCCCTTGCCCGCAACCGCATCGGTGGCCATTGCGGGCTCGTCCGATCGTTTCGCGGTGCGCCGTATCTACTGCGTCGGCCGCAACTACGCGGCGCATGCCCGCGAATTCGGCAATGACGAGCGTGATCCGCCCTTCTTCTTTACCAAGCCGGCCGACGCGGTGGTCGATTCCGGCACCGCTATCCCCTACCCGCCGCTGACGGCCGATCTACACCACGAGATCGAATTGGTGGCTGCGATCGGCAAAGCCGGCTTCCGCATTGCCCGCGACAAGGCGCTGGACCACGTCTGGGGCTACGGCGTCGGCATCGACCTCACTCGCCGCGATCTGCAGGACGAGGCCAAGAAGGCCGCCCGTCCGTGGGACTGGTCGAAGGCCTTCGACCGCTCCGCGCCTTGCGGCCCGCTGGTGCAAGCGCAGGAATCCGGCCACCCACGGAAGGGCCGCATCTGGCTCGCCGTCAACGGCAAGGTCAGGCAGGATGCCGACCTCGCTGAACTGATCTGGCCGATATCGGATATCGTGTCGATCTGCAGCGAGGCGATGGAGCTCGAGCCCGGCGACCTGATCTTCACCGGTACGCCGGCAGGCGTCGGCGCGGTTGGCCCCGGCGACACGATGACCGGCGGCGTGGACGGCATCGGGACCATCGAAGTGACCATCGGCCAGCCGAAGTGAGGCCATGAGCGAACTCGTCCTGCACAATTACTACCGCTCCTCCACCTCCTATCGGGTGCGGATCGCGCTGGAGATGAAGGGGCTGAGCTACGACTACGTCCCGCATCATCTGCGCCATGGCGAGCATCTGGAGCCCGCCTATCTCGCGGTGAATCCGCAAGGGTTGGTGCCGGCGCTGGTGCTCGGCGACGGCACGCTGCTGACGCAATCGCTGGCGATCATCGAATTCCTCGACGAGACCAGCCCGGAACCACCGCTGCTGCCGAAGGACCCGGCCGGCCGGGCACGCGTGAGAATGCTGGCGCAGATGATCGCCTGCGACATCCACCCGGTGAACAATCTGCGCGTGCTGACCTCGCTGCGCACGCTGTTCGGCGCCGGCGACGAAGACATCGCCAACTGGTTCCGCCATTGGGTGAACGAGGGCTTTCAGCCGCTTGAAAAGATCATGGCGTCGGCGGCGGAGAGGGGTACATTCTGCCATGGCGACGCGCCGGGCTTGGCCGACATCTGCCTCGCCGCGCAGATTGCCAGCAACGCCCGCTTCGGCGTCGACTTGACCCCCTACCCGACGATCGCGCGCATCAATGCCGCCTGCATGGCGCTGCCGGCCTTCCAGAAAGCCGCGCCCCGGAACCAGATCGATGCCGAGTAGAAAAGCCACCGACCCAGGTGAAGCCAAGGCGCTGGCCGATATAGAGGCTTATGGCTGCCACATCTTGCATGTGCTGGAGGAAGGCGACGATCCGCCTTTCACCTATTCGGTTGGAATAGAGCACAACTTCAAGGCGCCGGAACTCATCGTGATCGGCCTGAAGCCGGAAATCTCCCAGTTCATCATCAACGAGTATTGCAGCCGCGTCCGCTCCGGCGAGGTTTTCCAACCAGGGCAGCGATCGTCCGGTTTTATCGAAGGTTTCGACTGTCAATTCGGCGCCGTTCATATCGAACACTATCGCGAGCATTTCGGCTGGGACCTCTGGTTCTACGACGGCCTGGATTTCGGTGTTCTCCAGCTGATCTATCCCACTGTGGACGGCATCTGGCCGTGGCAGGCCGAGGCGAGCGACTGGTTCCGAGCCTGGCAGCCGCTTCTCGACACCGCGCCGTGGCCATAGGCTTATCTGCCGACGCGCAGCGTCAACGCCCAGAACAGCAGCGCCAACAGGCCGATGCCGGCGCCAAGCACACAGACGCCATTCCAGCCCATTGCACCATAAGCCATGGTCGAGGCGATGGAGCCCAGGGCGCTGCCGACCGAGTAGAAGATCATGTAGCCGCCAACCAGTCGGCTGCGCGCATCCGGCCGCCGGGCGAAGATCAGGCTCTGGTTGGTGACGTGGACGGCCTGGATCGCCAGATCCAGCATGACTATGCCGGCGACGAGCAACCACAGAGACATGCCCATGAAGGCGATCGGCAGCCAGGCCGCCATCATCAGCAGCAGGCTGAGGCCGGTGACCAACTGGCCGCATCCACGATCGACGAGGCCGCCGGTCCAGCGCGCACCGAGCGCGCCGGCGACGCCCGCAAGGCCGAAAAGCCCGATCTCGGTATGCGAAAGTGAAAATGGCGCGACGCTCAACGGCAGTACCAGCGGCGCCCACAGCACGTTGAAGCTGGCGAAGATCAGCATGGCCAGCACCGCCCGCACGCGCAGCAGCGGCTCCTGCGCGAACAGCAGCAGCACCGAAGCGAGCAGGCGTGGATAGGATGTGCGTGGCCGCTCCGCCTCGTGGCGCGGCAGGATCAGGTAGAGAACCATCGCCATGACGAGCGTCAACATGGCCGAGACAAGATAAACCCAGCGCCAGCCGGCGAAATCGGCGACGACCCCCGAAGCGAAGCGGGCAAGCAGGATGCCCAGGATGACGCCGCTGGTGACGGTGCCGACCGCCCGCCCCCGCTCCGATGCTACAGCGAGGTCCGCAGCGAAGGCGACCAGCACCTGCACCACCACCGCCAGCAGCCCGACGACCGCGAGGCTCGCCAGCAGCATCGCCGCGTTGGGCGCGATCCCGACCGCCACCAGCGCCACGGCAGACAGAATCGCCTGCCCGGCAATCAGCTTGCGGCGATCGAACAGGTCGCCCAGCGGCACGATGAAGAACAGGCCGAGCCCATAGCCGATCTGCGTGACCGTCACCACGATGCCGACCGAGGCCGGCGCGATTGCAAAATCATGCGCTATGGCGTCGAGCAGCGGATGAGCGAAATAGATATTGGCGACGCTCAGGCCGCAGGCGATGGCGAAGATCAGCGCGGTCAATCGTGACAATCCCGTAGGCGGCGGCGCCACCCGATGCGGCCCATCGGATTGCTCGAGGCTTGTTGCACCGCTGTTCGCCACCTGCATGTTCATGTCTCTCTCCACAAAAGGTTTCAACTTGAAACCTCTTGCTGGATAGGCGGAACAGTTTTATGTTGCAACCGAAATTAGAGCATTGGACCAACGACTGCCATGGTGAAACGAACGAGCCACCACGAAGCGGATTGCTTCATAGCGCGACCACTGGACGCGATTGGCGACTGGTGGTCGCTGCTCATCGTGCGTGACGCCTTCGACGGCTTGCGGCGCTTCGGCGAATTCCAGAAGAGCCTCGGCGTCGCCAAGAACATCCTGTCGTCGCGGCTGCGCAATCTTGTCGCGCATGGCATCCTCGAAACGGTCCCGGCGCCCGACGGCAGCGCGCATCATGAATATGCGCTGACGCAAAAGGGACGCGGCCTGTTCTATGTCCTGGTTGCCCTGCGGCAATGGGGCGAGACCTACTTCGCCGGACCGGGCGAACCCTATACCTTCATGGTCGACAATCTCACCAGCCGGCCGATCAAGCGACTGGAAGTACATGCCGAGGACGGGCGGCAGCTTGCCCCCGGCGAAACCCGGCTTGCCGACTTTCGCAACCGCGGAACCGGTTAAGAGCTGCTGCCTGCCAACAGGCCAGGCGGAATCGATTTCTGCTCGACCAGACAGGGAATCGGCTATCGTTTCCTGCAGCACAGAGGGTGGAGTGACCGATGAAAGCCGTCGTCTTCGAGAAATTCGGCGAAGCGCCGAGGATCCAGACCGTTCCTGATCCGAAGCCGGCCGCTGATGGCGTCGTCATCAAGGTCGAGGCGACCGGTCTGTGCCGCAGCGACTGGCATGGCTGGATGGGTCATGACGACGGCATCACGCTGCCGCATGTGCCGGGCCACGAGCTGGCCGGCGTCGTTGTTGCCGCCGGCAAGCAGGTCACCCGCTGGAAAGCCGGCGAGCGCGTCACCGTGCCGTTCGCCGTCGGCTGCGGCCGCTGCTTCGAGTGCAATTCGGGCAATCACCAGGTCTGCGAACACCAGACACAGCCTGGCTTCACCGGCTGGGGCTCGTTCGCCGAATATGTCGCCATCGAACACGCCGATACCAATCTCGTGCGCTTGCCCGACGAGATGGAATTCGCCACCGCCGCCAGCCTCGGCTGCCGCTTCGTCACCTCGTTTCGAGCCATCGTCGACCAGGGCCGGGTGAAGCCGGGCGAATGGGTCGCGGTGCATGGCTGCGGCGGCGTCGGCCTGTCGGCGATCATGATCGCCAGTTCAATGGGCGCCAATGTCATCGCCATCGATCTCACCGACGAGAAACTGGATTTCGCCAAAAAGATCGGCGCCGTCGCCACCATCAATGCATCCACGACACCGAACGTGGTCAAGGCGGTCAAGCAGATCACCAATGGCGGCGCGCACATGTCGATGGACGCGCTCGGCCACCCCACCACCTCGTTCAATTCGATATCCAATCTGCGCCGGCGCGGCCGCCATGTGCAGGTCGGCCTGATGCTGGGCGAGCATGCCCGGCCGCAGGTGCCGATGGACAAGGTGATCGCCTTTGAACTCGAAATCCTCGGCAGCCACGGCATGCAGGCCTACCGCTACCAGGCGATGATGGACATGATCCGCAACGGCAAGCTGAAGCCCGAACTGCTGGTCGGCAAGAGGATCAGCCTCGACGAGGCGCCCGCGGCCCTGATGGCGATGGGCGGCTTCGAGGGCATTGGTATTGGGGTGGTCACGAAGTTTTAGGCGAGGACGGTACCGTCGTCAGGCGATCGCGCGTCGTGGCAATTCCTGCTTCGCGAATCGCTTGGCGCCGACGACGCAAAGCACGACGCCAAGCGTGACGACCACCATCAGCGGGCTGACCTGCTCGTGCAGCAGCGTCGCTGCCAGTGCCAGTCCGAAAAATGGCTGCAGCAGCTGCAACTGCCCGACCGCGGCGATGCCGCCTTGCGCCAGCCCGCGATACCAGAACACGAAGCCGATCAGCATGCTGAACAGCGAGACATAGGCAAGCCCTATCCACGCACTGACGCCGACGCCGTCGAACGACGGCGGCATGGTCATCAGCGTCAGCACCAGCATGATCGGCAGCGACAGCACCAGCGCCCAGCAGATCACTTGCCAGCCGCCAAGCTTGCGTGACAGCGCGGCACCCTCGGCATAGCCCAGACCGCAGGCGATGATGGCGGCCAGCATCAAACCATCACCCACCGGCGAGGCCGTCACGCCCTGCGTCAGGGCAAAACCCGCGACCAGCGCGCTGCCGATGCATGAAAACAGCCAGAACGCCGGGCGCGGCCGATCGCCGCCGCGCAGCACGCCGAAAATCGCAGTGGCCAGCGGCAGCAGGCCGACGAAGATGATGGAATGGGCCGTGGTGACGTGCTTGAGCGCCAGTGCGGTCAGCAAGGGAAAGCCGACCACCACGCCAAGCGCGACGATCACCAGCGACAGCAGGTCGCCGCGCTCCGGACGCTTTTGCCGAAACAGGAGCAGCAGTGCCAGGCCAAGCAGTCCGGCAATCGCCGCTCGGGCCGAAGTCAGGAATGTCGGATCGAAATCCCTGACCGCCACGCGCGTTGCCGGCAGCGAGCCGCTGAAGATCAACACGCCGATGAATCCATTCATCCAGCCGCTCGCGGTCTTGTCCATCGTATGCTCCGTTTGTCGGCTCCGTATCGCGCGGAGCCGGTAGTATCGCCAGAGACAATGCGGTACAATTACACACAACTGTCATGCTTAGAAGAGCAGTACGGATGGACAAACAGACAACAGGAAGCGAGAGCAGCGGAACGCTGGTCGAAGGCGTCATGGCGACGATCCGCCAGCGGATCGCGGCGCGCAGCCTGACGCCGGGAGCGCAATTGCCGTCGATCCGCACCTTTGCCAAATCCATGCGAGTGTCCAAATCCACCGTGGTCGAAGCCTATGAGCGGCTCGCCGCCGAAGGTGCGATCCGCTCGCGGCCGGGCTCCGGATTCTATGCCGCCGGATCGCTGGCGCCGCTGTCGCTGGCCGAGATTGGTCCTCGCCTCGACCGCGCGGTCGACCCCCTCTGGATCTCACGCCAGTCCCTGGAGGCCGGCGACGACATGCTGAAACCCGGCTGCGGCTGGCTGCCGGCCTCGTGGATGCCGCAGGCAGGTCTGCGCCGGGCACTGCGCACGGTAGCGCGTGCCGACGATATCGCACTGGTCGATTACGGCACGCCGCTCGGCCTGCCACCGCTGCGGCAATTGCTGGCGCGGCGTATGGCCGGGCACGGCATCGAGGCCTCTCCCGGGCAGATCATGCTGACGGAATCAGGCACGCAGGCCATCGACCTGTTGTGCCGGTTCCTGATCGAGCCCGGCGACACCGTGCTGGTCGACGACCCCTGCTACTTCAACTTCCACGCTCTGTTGCGCGCCCACCGGGCCAAGGTCGTCAGTGTCCCCTACACGCCGTCGGGGCCGGATATCGATCTGTTCGCGCAAGCGTTGGCCGAGCACCGGCCGCGCCTCTACATCACCAATTCCGCCATCCACAACCCGACCGGCGCGGTGCTGTCGCCAGTCACCGCCCATCGGCTGCTCAAGCTCGCCGAGCAATCGGATCTGACCATCGTCGAAGACGACATCTTCGCCGATTTCGAACATGCGCCCGCCCCGAGGCTGGCGGCGTTCGATGGTCTCAACCGCGTTGTCCACATCGGCAGCTTCTCCAAAACGCTTTCGGCGTCGGTTCGCTGCGGCTTCATCGCTGCACCGCGCGACTGGATCGAGCCCCTGACCGACCTCAAGATCGCCACCACCTTCGGCGGCGGCCGGCTCGCGGCCGAACTGGTGCTGACGCTGCTCAAGGACGGCAGCTACCGCAAGCATATGGATTTGCTGCGCGCGAAGCTTGCCCGCGCCATGGGCGAGACCAGCGTTCGTCTGAAGGCGATCGGTATCTCACCCTGGATCGACCAGCCGGCCGGCCTGTTCCTGTGGTGCAGCCTGCCGGATGGCGTCGATGCGGCTGAAGTGGCCCGCCGCGCTTTGGCCGACAACATCGTGCTGGCGCCCGGCAACGCATTCAGCCTGTCCGGAACGGCCAGCCGCTTCCTGCGCTTCAACGTCGCCCAATGCACGGACGAGCGGATTTTCACGGTGATCGAAGCTGCGATGGCGCGTTGATGCCCATTAAGCTGATCCTGTTGCCTGGGCAACCTTCGGCTGCTAGGGAACCGCGAGCGCACTCGAGAGAATGTCCGCGCAATCTTCCGGGATAGTGGTTATGGGAACCAGCAAGTCAGCAGACAAGTAGGCCGCAACAGCAGTTCGTTGTTGCGGCGGCCCGTCATTTCCCATTTTCAGTGAGAACGGCAGATCGCCGCCAAATGTAGCCATTTGAGCGGATGTTCAATCATGCCTTGTCCAAAAAACCCGACATGGACCACTTCCCTGCCAGCAGCCATGGTGCTGATGGCGCCCTTCGACATCCTGGCCTCGCTGGCCATGGATATCTACCTCCCGATCGTCCCGGCGATGCCGGGAATCCTCAAGACATCGCCTGATGTCATCCAGCTGACGCTGAGCCTCTACATGATCTGTCTTGGGCTCGGCCAAATCGTCTTCGGCCCGATTTCCGACAGGATCGGCAGGCGTCCGGTGCTGATCGGCGGCGCGCTTTTATTTGCAGGCGCTTCCGTCCTGCTCGCCTGCACCTCGCTGGCCATGGTGTTCGTCGCCTTGCGGGTCGTGCAGGCCATCGGTGCATCCGCCATTCTCGTTGCGACCTTTGCAACGGTTCGCGACGTTTATGCGCAGAGGCCTGAAAGTGCCGTCATCTACGGCCTGTTCAGTTCGATGCTGGCCTTCGTGCCGGCGTTGGGGCCGGTTGCCGGTGCATTGATCGCCGACAATCTCGGCTGGCGCGCGATCTTCCTGACGCTCGGCGGTCTGGCGGTAGCCGCCACCCTCAACGCATGGCCGAGATGGCATGAAACACGGCCCATCAATGGCAACGACAGGCGAATGGCGTTTCGTCCCATTCTCTCCAGCTTAGCCTTCTGGACCTATACGCTCGGCTTCAGCGCCGCCATGGGCGCCTTCTTCGTGTTCTTTTCGACAGCGCCACGGGTGCTCATGGATCGCGCCGGCTTTTCACAACTCGGTTTCAGCCTTGCCTTTGCCACCGCGGCACTGGTCATGATCGTGACCACCCGCTTCGCCAAAAGGTTCATTGCACACTGGGACATCGCGGGCAGCGTCGCGCGCGGCATGGCGATGTTGCTGCTCGGCGCGGCTCTGCTGGCGGCCGGGCAACTGTTCGCGGCGCCGTCCTTCGAGACATTCGTCGGCCCGATGTGGATCATTGCCGTGGGCATCGTCTTCACTGTTTCGGTCACCGCGAACGGCGCACTCGAGGCCTTCGGCGATGTCGCGGGAACCGCCGTCGCGCTCTACTTCTGCATCCAGAGTCTTGTCGTCGGCACCCTCGGCACGCTGTTCGTCATCGTGCTCGGCGGAGACACGGCGTGGCCATTGGTGGGCTACTGTTCGGTCATGGCGACGCTCACACTGAGCGCGCTGAGATATTTGCGAAAACGCCAAACCGAATAAACGGGACGGATGAGAAGCCTGGGCGATTGGCGCAGGCTTCTCATCGTTGTCAGCGAGACGCCGCGCAGATCTCCCGCACGCAGTCGCGCAGCCAGCGTTGCGCCGGATCGGCATCCAGGCGCGGGTGCCACAGCATGGAGATGGTGACCCCAGCCGTGGCAACAGGCAGGGCAAAACTGTGCATGCCGACGCGTGCGCCCTCGGTGTGCCGCTCCGGAACGCTGGCGATCAGGTCTGATGTGCGGGCCATGGCAAGGGCTGCCGAGAACCCGGACACCATGCACACGATTGTCCGCTGCAGCCCGAGCCGGTTCAAAGCCTCGTCGATCGGCCCTTTCTCGCGGCCACGCCGTGAAACGCTGATGTGCCGGCCTGCGGCATAGCGCTCTGGCGTCACCGTGCCCTCGCTCAACGGATGGCCCATTCGCACGGCGCCGATGAAGCGGTCGCGAAGCAATGCCTGGATGCGCACCTCCGGTCCGGTCTCGCCAGCGACGCCTATGTCCAGGTCGATCGCCACATCGCGCAGCGACATGACGTCTCCATCGGACTTCGGTGCAAAGCGGAGCCGCACGCCGGGCGCATCGGCCTGGATACGGGCAACGAGACGAGGGGCGAACTCTTCGACGAAGCTCTCATTGGTGCGCAGCGTGAAGACCCTGTCCAGGCTCGGGAGATCGAGCAAGGTGGCAGGACGCAGCAGCGCCTCCGCATCCTGGACGACACGACCAGCCTGTTGTCGCAGTTCTTCCGCACGCGGCGTCGCCACCAAGCCGCGACCGGAGCGAACCAGCAGCGGATCGCCCGTCGCCTGGCGCAGCCGCGCCAGCGTCCGACTCATCGCCGAGGGGCTGAGGCGCAGGCGGTTGGCGGCGCGCGCCACGCTGCCTTCGGTCAGCAGGACGTCGAGAGCGAACAGCAGATTGAGATCGGGCGATGTCATCGGCGGATCATGGCATGATATGGCGCCAAACGCACGAGTAAGATGCAAACGCTGCGCCTTCCGCCACATCTGCCAAGGGACTAGATCTCCAGCAGTTCCGGTTATGGACTGATGGAAGGGGATCGCCGTGGCAATTGCCGAGCAAAATCTGGACGGGCGCGCATCGGCGCCGCCACGGATGCAATCCGCCCGCTGGGCGCTGGCAAGCCTGTCGCTCGCCACGCTGCTGTCGTCGTTGGGAACCAGCATTGCCAGCGTCGGGCTACCGTCGCTGATGCAGGATTTCGACGCGACGTTCCAGTCCGTGCAATGGGTGGTTCTGGCCTATCTGCTCGCCATCACCACACTGATCGTCAGCGCCGGACGGCTGGCCGACATGTTCGGGCGCAGGCCGTTGCTGCTTGGCGGTATCGCGCTGTTCACATCGGCATCGGTGCTCTGCGGCCTGGCGCCGACACTCTGGCTGCTGATTGCCGCACGCGCCGTGCAGGGACTTGGCGCGGCGCTGATGATGGCGCTGACGCTGGCCTTTGTCGCCGAAACCGTGACCAAAGACAGAATTGGCAGCGCCATGGGCCTGCTCGGCGCCATGTCCGCGATCGGCACGACACTTGGCCCTTCGCTCGGCGGCCTTTTGATCGCCGGCTTCGGCTGGCGAGCGATCTTCCTCGTCAATGTCCCGCTGGGTGTGCTCACCTTCGCTCTCGCCTGGCGTGCCCTGCCGGCACACAGCAAGACAGCGCAGCAGGTCGACCGAGGCACGTTCGATGTCGTGGGCACCGCCTTGCTGGCCTTGACGCTGGCCGCCTATGCACTGGCCATGACGTTTGGCCGAGGCAATTTCGGCGCACTCAACATCAGCCTGCTGATAGCTGCCGGCATCGGCGTGTTTCTCTTCGCCGCCGCGCAGGCGAGAGTGAAAAACCCCTTGATCCAGCTTGCCAGCTTCCGCGACCTCCAACTGAGCGCCAGTCTCGCCATGAGCCTCGTCGTCGCCACGGTGATGATGGCGACCCTGGTGGTGGCCCCGTTCTACCTGTCGCGAGGACTTGGGCTCGATGCCGCAATGGTCGGCCTCGCGCTGTCGACCGGGCCGCTCGTCTCGACCTTGTCGGCGCTGGTGGCCGGACGCCTGGCCGACCGCTTCGGCGCCCACAGGATGATGGTCGCAGGCCTGCTCAGCCTCGCGACAGGCACGTTCCTGCTGTCGCTCGCCGTGACCAAACTCGGCATTGCCGGCTATGTCGTTGCGATCACCGTCACCTGCATCGGCTACGCCCTGTTCCAGACATCCAACAATGCAGCCGTCATGACCGGTATCGAAGGCAGCCAGCGCGGCGTCGTTTCCGGCTTGCTCAACCTTGCGCGCAATCTCGGCCTCATCACCGGCGCATCGGTGATGGGCGCCATATTCGCCGTCGCATCGGCCGAAAAGCACCAAGGCATTGGTCTTTTGGGTTCCGAGGCCGCCGCCCGGGGAATGCAGGTCACATTTCAGACGGCGACGGTGCTGGCGCTGATCGCGCTGGTCCTCGCGCTGCTCTCTGGCCGCCACAGGCCGCACTGAATCCAGGGGTTCGTGACGCGCCACACCGCTCAGAGAGCCGAATTCCCAAACAGGCTCAGGCGCCTGCCCGCTTGCGGCGCTCATAGAGCATGACCAGCGTTTCAGCCATTAAAGCAGGCTTTTCCTCGCCTTCGATCTCGACCGTATTGGCTGCCTTCATGAGATACTGGCCGGGACCCCTGTCCTCCATGGACAGCAGCGTGATGCGCAGCCTGATGCGCGCGCCGACCTTGACCGGTGCCAGGAAGCGTACCTTGTCGAAGCCATAATTGAAGGCGGCCTGCGTATTCTCGGGCACGATGCCCATGCCGAGCGCCAGTGCGCCGATGATCGACAGCGTCAGATAGCCATGCGCGATCGTCGTGCGGAACGGGCTTTGCCGCCGCGCCCTTTCAGGGTCGACATGAATCCATTGATGGTCGCCGGTGCATTCAGCGAACTGGTTGATGCGGTTCTGGTCGACCGTCGTCCACTCCGACACGCCGAGTTCCAGCCCAGCCATCGTCCTCAACTGCTCGTAGGTAGGCGGCGTTTTAGGCCGTATTTCGTTCATTCCTGGTTTCCCGATCGCTTCCAGAGCCTCCGGACCACGAACTGACGGCCTCTGTCAATTCGCTCTGCGCGAATCCGTTCCGTCGATTTCGGCCGCAATCGTGCCACGCCGCCGGCGCAGTCGCAGGTCAAATCGGGCTTTCCGGGCTTCAGGGCGCTGTCGGCAGCAATGAGCCGGCCCCGGCCACATCCGCTACTTCTTCTCGTAGCCGGCGCGGATTTCCTCCATCGCCTCCTTGATGCGGGTGCGCAGGATGTCGACCGATTCGGCACCGGATTTCTTGACCAGTTCAGCCACTTCGCCCGCATTCTTCAACGCGGCCTCGAAGGACTTCCTGGCAAACTCCCTCCGTTTGGCCATCAGTTCCTGCGGATTGCCCGGCGCCCTGTAGCTTTGCGCGATATCGGTGACCTCGCGCAGCGTATCCTGCAGCATCTCGCGCTGCCGGGACAACAGCGAGGTGGCGCCGGCGGCACCGGCTCGTGCCGATTTCTCCAGCGCTTCGATGTTCTTGCGATGATGGGCGAGGATCGCCTCGACATCGACATTGGGCACCTTCAGGTCGCGGCCGAACCTGCCGAACATGTCCATGAAAGAATCGGATTCCGGTTGTTTTGCCATGCTCGTTTGCTCCCCTTTGCCGCATGATGCGGGCACCCTCGGCGGGAGAATAGCACTCGCATGCCGCGAGTCCATGAACGCGGAGGAATGAGCGCCAGTCGGGCCGCGCATCAATTCACGAGGAACAGCCGCTCGGCCACATAGAGCACGACACCGGCGAGGCCGCCGATGATCATGCCGTTGAAGCGGATGTATTGCAGGTCCTTGCCGATGTTCATCTCGATCAGCCGCGTCAGCTGGGCAAGGTCCCAGCGCTTGACCTGGTCGGCGATGAATGTCGACACGCCGGCCTTCTGGCTCTCCACGAACGACGCCAGCGCCACCACGAACCCCTGGTTCATGTCGGCCCGGATCTGCGCATCGCCGGCAAGATGGCGGCCGACCTCGACGAACATGTTGGCAAGATGCGCGCGGACAACCGAATTCGGCGCCTTGGCGTCCTGCTCGATGAACTGGCTGAGGCTTGCCCACATGTCGCCGGCCAATCCCCTGACTTCCGGCCGGGCCAGGAAATCGCGCTTCAGCTTCTCGGCACGTTTGGCGTATTGCTTCGATGTCCTCAGCTTTTCGATGAAGCCTTGAGCGAAATGGTCGAATTCGGCGCGCATCGGGTGATCGGGATCGGCCCTCACCTCGTCGAGCAGCGAACCGGCCGAGGCGACGATCTTCTTCAGGAGATAGGCGTCGGCGCGGAACAGGTTGAACAGCGACGGCAGTTCCTCGCGGATCTTTTCGCCCATCGTCGCCAGGGCCTGCTCATCGCTGAGGAACCGGCCGATCACCTTGGTGAACTCATCGAATAGCTTCTGGTGGCGGCGATCGTCGGTAAGCGCGGAGAGCAGCTCGGCGGCCAGCGGCGCCAGCGGCACCTTTTCGACCTGTTCGAGCATGCGGCTGGTGACGAAGCCACGCAGGCCGGATTGCTCTACGGCGGCCAGGGTCTGCGGCACCAGTCGCACGACGAAGCGCGACAGGCCGGCGGCGCGCTCGGTATCGGCCAGCCAATCGGCGACCAGCGCCGAAAAATCGACCTCGGCGAGCTTTTCACGCACCGGTTCAGGCGCCAGGAAGTTGACCTCGATGAAGCGGCCGAGATTGTCGGCGATGCGGTTCTGGTTCTCGGGGATAATGGCGGTGTGCGGGATCGGCAGCCCCAGAGGTCGCCTGAACAGCGCCACGACCGCGTACCAGTCGGCGAGGCCGCCGATGGTCGCCGCCTCGGCAAAGGCAGCGACGAAGCCGAGCCACGGATGGACGTACTCGAATGACTTGGCGAGCGCAAACACCAGCACGCAAAGCGCCAGTGCGGCCGCCGCGACGAATTTTGTCCGCCGCAACGCGGAAAGCTTGGCATCCGCTTCGGCATCGAAACGGACAGGCGCCAGGGACGAAGCTGATTGTGACATGGGTGAGCCGCTCCTCGTCGATCTCAGGCTATTTAGTGGTTTGACAGCCAAAATACCCGCGACAGCCGGTTTCGCGCCGAATCTTGCTCGGGCGCGCACACAAAGTTGAGGAGATAATTCAGCTATCGCGCGAAGCTAGTCTGGAATTATTCCAAGGTATAGGCCATATTCCGCCGAGGCCAATGCGGCGAATCCGGAATTTCGGGTCAAAGCCGCATCAGCAAAAATTTCCAGATCTGGCGTGGTTGCACCGCACCAGTGCCTTGTGAGGACAAAATGCGGCTTACGCGCCAGACCAACTATGCCATGCGCATCTTGATGTATTGCGCGGCTAATGACGACCGTTTGAGCCGCATCCCCGAGATCGCGGCCGCCTATTCGGTGTCGGAACTTTTCCTGTTCAAGATCCTGCAGCCGCTGGTCGAGCACGGCCTTGTCCAGACCGTGCGTGGCAGGAATGGCGGCGTCAAGCTTGGCCGTGCTGCCGAAGCCATCAGCCTGTTCGATGTCGTGCGCGTGACGGAAGAGAGCTTCGCTATGGCTGAGTGTTTCGAGAACGACGCCGCCGAATGCCCGCTTGTCGACAGCTGTGCGCTGAACTCGGCGTTGCGCGAGGCGCTGAACGCGTTCTTCGCGGTGCTGGAGCGCTACACGATCGCCGATCTGGTGGCGGCGCGGCCGAATGTGCGCAACCTGCTCGGCATCGACATGCTGATGGAGCGCCGCGCCCCGGCTGCCTGAGCGTCTTCTCCCCATTCTACGGGGAGAAATGCCCGGCAGGGCAATGAGGGGCGGCGCCGACTTCCACAATTGGCGCGCCCACAATTGGCGCGCAATGCCGGCCTCACCTGAATATCAACCGACCGAAGATTGCGGCAGCACGAACGGCATGTTCCCCGCCGGCAGGACGCCGACTTTTAGCCGGCAGTCGAAAACCTTCTCGATCAGGTCATCGCTCAGCACATCCCGCGGCGACCCGGTGGCGGCTAGCCTGCCGCGGTGCATGACGAAGATCCGGTCGGCATACATGGCCGTCAGATTGAGGTCGTGCAGGATGGCGACCACGCCGCCGCCCCTTCTGGCGAAGTCGCGGGCAATGTTCATGATGATCAGCTGGTGCTTGATGTCGAGACTGGAAACCGGCTCGTCTAGGAACAGAAAGCGCGGCTTGCCGTCGAGCACTGGCGCCCAGACCTGGCACAGCACGCGCGCGAGCTGGACGCGCTGCTGCTCGCCGCCGGAAAGCTCCTGGTAGAAACGGCCGGCAAAGCCGTCGAGATCGACACGCGCCAATGCCCGTTCCGGCAGCCGCGAATCCTCGCCCGGCAAGACGCCTGAGCGGCCGCCGACAAGGCCAAGCTTGACCACTTCCCGCACGGTGAACGGGAACGACAGCGTCGTCGCCTGCGGCAGCACAGCGCGATGGACGGCCACCTCGACCGGCTTCATCGTCGAGAGATCTCGGCCGTTGAGGGCAACGCGCCCGGTATAGGCGAGTTCGCCGGAGAGCGCTTTGAGGAAGGTCGTCTTGCCCGAACCATTGGGGCCGACGATGGCGGCGATCTCGCCGGGCCGCGCGTGGAAATCGATACCGCTGACGATAGGCTTGCCGGCGATATCAACCGAAACATCCTTGGCCTCGATCATCAAGCCTCACAAATCAACCACGCCGCGCTTGCGCAGCAGGATCCAAAGGAAAAACGGCGCGCCCGCTATCGCGGTGACGATACCTATCGGCAGTTCGGCCGGCGCAACGATGGTGCGTGCGACCGCATCGGCCAGAAGCAGCAGCGAGGCACCGAGCAGCGCCGACGCCGGCAGCAGATAGCGATTGTCCGGACCAATCAGCAGGCGCAGCAGATGCGGCACCACGATGCCGACAAAGCCGATGCCGCCGCTAACGGCGACGGACGCTCCGACCGCCGCCGAGACGCCGACGATGGCCGTGTATTTCAGCCGCTGCACCGGAATGCCGAGATGGCCGGCGGTCGCCTCGCCCAGCGCCAGCGCGTTGAGGCCGCGTGCCAGGAATGGCATCGCCGCCAGCGCCAGCACGATGATCGGCCCGACGGAAGCAATCTTCGCCCAGGTCGCGCCGCCGAGCGATCCGAGTTGCCAGAAGGTCAGGTCGCGCAACTGGCGATCGTCGGCCATGAAGATGAGAATGCCGGTCAGCGCCATGGCGAGCGCCGCCAGCGCGATGCCGGCAAGCAGCATTGTGGCAACCGAGGTTTGCCCCCGCCGCGTCGCGACCTGATAAAGCACCAGCGTGGTGGCGAGCCCGCCACAGAAGGCCGCCAGCGGCAATGCGAGCGTGCCGAGCAAGACGGTCACCGGAGCCAATATCGTGGCGCCGAGCACGATGACGGCAACCGCGCCGAGGCTGGAGCCGGCCGAGACGCCGATCAGGCCGGGGTCGGCCAGCGGATTGCGGAACAGTCCCTGCATGACCGCGCCGGAGACCGCGAGCGCCGCGCCGACCAGCATGCCGAGAATGATGCGCGGCAGGCGGATGTCGTAGACAATCAGGCTGTCGCGGGCGCTCACCGCGGCGTCATCAGGCACTGTGCCGAACAGCCAGTCGCCAATGACGTTGACGGCCGAAGCGTCCGAAGCCCCCGATGTCAGCGACAGAAAAATGGCAGCCGCGAGCCCCAGGCACAGCAGAAGGATGACGATGCGGGCGCGGCCCGACCGGTCGCCTTCGGATACGCTTGCCATCACCGGGCCGGCGATCGATTGATCGACCATGATCCGCCCGTTCAGTCCGTGACCTGCCCGCCATAAAGCGAGACAGCGAGGTCGTGGATGGCATCGGCCGTGCGTGGCCCGAAGCCGAGCAGATAGGCACCGTCGATGCGGATCAGCTTGCGCGCCGTTCCGGCCGGCGTCGAGGCGATCGACGGATTGCCGAACAGTTCGTCGTCCGACACCGGAGGCCCGGCATTGCTCATCATCAGGATCACGTCCGGTCTGGCGGTTATGATCGCCTCGTCGGACATTTGCTTGTAGCCGGAAAAGCCCTCGACCGCGTTGACGCCGCCAGCCAGCTTGACCATACCGTCGGCCGCGGTCTCGCTGCCGGCCGCCAGGATCTTGCCGCCCTGTATCGACAGCACGAACAGGATGCGCTTGCGCTCCTTGATCGACGCCGTCTGCTTCTCAGCTGCCGTGAGCTTGGCATCGAGCTCCCCGGCGAGCACCTCGGCCTTGGCATCGACGCCGAGCGCCTTGCCGACGATACGGACCTTTTCGAGGATGCCTTCGTGGCTATAGTGCTCGGGCACTTCGATGAACGGGACGCTCGTCTTCTTCAAGACATCGACGGCTTGCTTGGGACCGCTGCCATGCAGCGCCAGGATGCCGGTCGGGTTAACCGACAGCACCCCCTCCGGCGACAGCCCGCGCATGTAGCCGACATCGGGCAGCTCAAGCGCCGCCTTTGGGTACCGGCTGGTGGAATCGCGAGCCACCAGATGCTTTTCCTCGCCGAGCGCATAGACGATCTCGGTGATCGAGCCGCCAACGGCCACGATTTTCGAAGGATCGGCAAACACGGCCGTGCCTTCCATGGCGCTGGCGGATTGCAGTGCGATAACAGCCATGGAGAGACCGATCACCGGCCCGAAAATAGATCCGCGCACGGTCGACAATCTTGGGAAAAAACGCATCGCATTTTCCTCAGGCTGCGGTCGGGCTTGGGATGCGCGGCAGGTTTTCCGCCAGGAAGCGCCAGTCGTCCCGCTCGCTTTCGCCTTCATGACGCTTGCCGAAGAACTGGATGAACATCTTGCCGTCGGCGTCATAGACCTCAAGCGAGGTGACATGACCGTCCTTGGTCGGCTTGCGCACCGCCCAGACCTCCTGGATGTGGTCGGTCCGCAAATGCAGGTGGAAGGTTTCGTCCAGCACGTTGATCCATGGCCCCATCGGCTTGATCGACTTGATCGGACCGGAATGGATCTGGATGCATCCGCGGTTTCCCACAAAGCACATGATCGGCATCTCGCCCTCCGCGGCGTGATGGAACATGGCACGGACGCCATCATTGTCGAGTTGCCAGGCATAGTCTTGCCCGACCAGGCGGACCGCCTGCCGGCGGCTCAGCTTCAGCGTCTTCAGCATGCCGAAGAACTGGTGCACGTCGGTCAGCCGGCTCCAGCGGTCGCGCAGATCGTCGAGATTGGCGCTCGCTTCGTCGCCATGGATCTCGTCATCGGGGAGTGGTCCTGAAATGTCGACCGTCGGCTCCTGATTGGACGATTCGAGCGCGGCAACCAGTTTCTGATAGGCATAGAGGCTGGAGGCCGGACGCAAATGCACCTTGTGCACGGCCTCGCCCGCCGCATCGAAAAACTGCAGGCTGCGGCGGATTTCGTCGCCGTCTCGCTTCTCGACGGCAAAGCCGTGTGCCCAGACCTTCGGGAAGATGCGCAGGTCGATGTTTTCGCCAAGCACCATGGCATTGTGGTTGCCGGTGACGACTTTGTCATAGACGCCGATCTTCTCGTGCACCGCGCTTTCATTGCGGGTCAGCGCCATGACCTCGCCGACGGCTTCGAGACCGGTCAAAAGATCGTTGACGCGTGGCTCGACACGGACGACGCCGTCGCCGCAGTGGGCTGCGACCAGCTCGGCCTCCGAAATGCCGAGCTGGGCGGCGAGATCACGCTCGCGCGTCTTCGGATTGTCTGTCCGTGCCCGCCGGATTTCATGCGGGGCGGGTTTTACGCGCTGGTCCATGTCTTGGTCCCTGTGGCCTTGCCTTACTTGTTGAGAATGAGCTTGCCCTGGCGGGTGATCTTCAGCCGATAGAGCGCGCCATGATGCTCGATGCCGATCTCGTGCTCGCCCTGGAACAGGGTGTTGCTGGACAGGGTTCGCACCGCCAGCGGAACCCGGTCGAAACGGGCGGAGGCATCGTCGGAACGGCGGACGCGATAGCGAAAATCGTTGGGATTGTGGGTGTTCATCTGGATGGATCCCTTTCCTGTGCCGGGCGTCTGGCTAGGCGTTGCGTAATCCGATTCATTTCTTGACTTGAATAATCATGTTTACTAGTCAGTGCAATACCGGATTAAATGAGTCAACATTTAAGACCCCGGACATGATCAAAAATGCCAGCCAGCCCCGGGCCAGCCAGCATGAAACCTGGACTTTGGAGTTGGGGCATGGGGTTTGTGACTTGGGAATGGCGCGGCCGGTCGGCGGCGAACGGCGCAGCGGCTTTGCTGGCAAGCGTGGCGGCGATCGCCTTGTCGGCGCAGCTGGCCAACGCTCAGCAGGCGGCGCAGCCGGCGGACCAGCAGACAGATCAAACGAAGAAGGCCGACGAAGAAAAGGCGGCACAAGCGGGCGCAACGCTGCTCGACAAGATCCTCGTCATCAGCCGCACCGGCGAAACGGCGATCGAATCGCTGGCATCGACCAGCCATGTCGGCCAGGAACAGCTCGACCGCCGCATGGCGACGACGCCGAACGAGATGCTGCTCGGCGTGCCCGGTGTCGCCGCGCAGGCCGACGCCAGGCGTGTCAGCACCAGCATCAACATCCGCGGCTTGCAGGATTTCGGCCGCGTCGCGGTCATTGTCGACGGCGCGCGCCAGAATTTCCAGCGCTCAGACCACGGCACGCAGTCGACCTTCTACATCGACCCCGAACTCGTCAAATCCGTCGACGTGATCCGCGGTCCTGTCGCCAACACCTACGGCTCGGGCGCCATCGGCGGCGTTGTCTTCTTCGATACCAAGGACGCCGGGGATTTCCTCAAGCCGGAAGAAACATGGGCCGGCTCCGTCACGGGACGCTATGAGAGCAACGGCAAGGGCTGGACAACAAGCGCATCCGGTGCCTACCGCCTCAACGAGAACTGGGATGTGCTCGGCAACATCGTCTACCGCAACTATGACGACTACAAGGATGGCGGTGGCGACACGGTCAAGGGCACCGGCTTCGATGTGCTGAGCGGTCTGCTCAAGACCACCATCCGCCCGACCGACAACAGCGAACTGAAGCTCGGTTGGGTCGGCTCGAGCGACGGCTGGAACGAGATCAGCGGCGGCGTGCCGGTCAATGACGTCGACCTGAAGTCGAACACCTTCACCGCCCGCTACAACATTACGGATGAGGACAAGAGCTGGCTCGATCTCCATATCAACACCTCCTACAACAAGACCAATCTCGATCTGACCAGCCTCGTGCCTCTCAACCGGTTTGATCCGAGCACCGGCCTTCCAGTTGTTTTGCCGGCTGGCTCGACATCGACATTCGACATCGGCACGACCAGCATCGACATTTGGAACACGTCCAGATTCGAGACCGCGGGAATCGCGCACGAACTGACCTATGGCGGCGACTGGGCCGGCGATAACGTCGAGACCGGCGGCACGGCCGGTGGCGACAGCTTCTATACGCCTTCCGGTAAGCGGAACGTCTCCGGCGCCTATGTCCAGGACAAGCTCACCTGGGAGTGGCTCGAAGTCATCGCCGGGCTGCGTTACGACAATTACAGCCTCAAGGATGACACACACGAAACGTCGGGGGACCGGTTGTCGCCGCGCATCACCGTCGGCGTCTCGCCTTTCGACAGCGCCAGCCTTGCCGGCCTGCAATTCTACGGCACCTATGCGGAAGGATACCGGTCACCCTCCCTGTCGGAAACACTGATCAGCGGTCGCCATCCGGCGGGTGTCACCTTCCCGTTCCTGCCCAATCCCAATCTGCGGCCGGAAACCGGAAAGACCGTCGAATTCGGCGTCAACTACAAGCAGAATGATATCCTCGAAGCCGACGATGCGCTGCGCATCAAGGCAGCCTATTTCAACAACGATGTCGAAGACTACATCGATGGCGTTACCCTGTCGCGGTTTGACCCGACAGCCGGCTGCCCGAGCGGACCCGGTATCCCGATATGCTTCCAGTACCAGAATTTTGCCAAGGCCAAGATCGACGGCTTCGAACTTGAGGGCGTCTATGATGCCGGATGGGGCTATGCCGGGCTTTCGGCTTCAATCACCAATGGTCATACCATTTCCTACAGGGACGTTCGGGCCGATCTGCTGACCATCCCCTCATCCCAGGTCACCGCGCAGCTCGGCTTGCGCTTCCTCGAGGACAAGCTAACCGTGGGCGGCGAAGTGCAATACAATGGCAAGCCCAAGGGCAACCCGATCGCCGAGGACTACACGCTGGTCAATGCTTTTGCCAGCTACCAGGCGACGGACAATTTGAAGATTGATTTCCGCGCCGACAATCTGTTCGATGTCAAATACGCCAACCCGCTCAACCTGACCACGGCCGGCCAGCCGCCGCAGCCGGTCTTCGCGGCCTACGAGCCCGGCGTCACCCTGAAGCTGGCGGCGACGATGCGATTTGGAGGCTGATGACCATGACGAGCTTGATGACATCCCTTCGTCTGCTGACCTCGATGCTGGCGATGTCGCTTGCGATGGTTCCGGCGTGGGCACAAGAGTCCGCGCCGGTCCCCGCACTCACCCTAGAACTCAATGGTGCGCAACCTTCCGACAAGGGTTGCCGCCTGACGTTCGTGGTCAACAACAATCTCGGCGCCGACCTGTCCAAGGCTGCGTTCGAGATCGCCTTGTTCAACGAGGCAGGCGTCGTCGACCGGCTGACCGTGCTCGATTTCAAGGAATTGCCGGCGGGCAAGACCAAGGTGACGCGTTTCGATCTGGCCGGCACCGAGTGCTCGAAAGTCAGCCGCGTGCTGATCAACAGCGCGACCGAATGCACCGGTACCGGCGTCGAACCGAACGCCTGCATGCGCAAGCTGAAGACGGACACCAAGACCGGGATCGCTTTCGGAGTCTAAGGTGGGACTGCATCCCGCATTCCTGCAAAACAATGCGGCGTGGCCAGTTGCCGGCCACTGCCGACTGCCGCTGCGAGCGAACGATCTTGATTTGACAATTCTGCTCTTGTCGCTGCAGGTCTCGCGGCGAGACATGCAGGATATCAGTCCCCTCCCCGAAGCCAGCGCCGAGCTGGCGATAGAGCCAACCGAGCCGCTCGCGCTACCGCGGCCATCGGCCTGGAACCGCAAGTGGACGGCGGCGATCGTCGTCTCCTGCCTGCTCCATGCCGCGGTGGCAGCGGCCTTTCTGATCTCCCCTACGGGGACTTCCAGTTTCCAAGATGCCGAGCAGCCGGAAGGCAGTGAACAGTCGGGCACCAACGTGGTCGGCAGCGCGCTGGACAAGGACCCGACGGCAATAAACGTTGCACTGGTGCCGAACCCGCAACCCGCCAAACCACAGCCGGCAACGCCGCCCAAGCCAACGCCGCCAACAGAGCCTTCGCAACCCGCGAAGGACGCAGCAAAGCCGCTCAAGCCTTTGCCGGAACCTGCCAAACAGCAGACGGTGACGCCCGACATATTGGTGGCCGGCGCCCCTCGCCCCGATGACCAGAGCGTGGCTCCCAAGGCCGAAACGCCGGCGCAGCCGATCGTGCAGGCCGAGAGCGCCGAAGTGCCTGTCGCCGTTCCAGAGCAGCCACCGATCCCCAGCGCCAGGCCAACGTCGGCAGCTGCCCCTTCAAAGACGGCGGATGAGAAGCGCGGCACGGCGAATGGCGAGGACCGGTCGGCGCAAGCAGCCAGCAAGGGCAAAAGGCAAAAAGAGGCAGGCACGGCCGCGGAAGACAATTACCGCGGCGATGTTTTTAGAAAACTCGGCAGCGTCAATCGCACCCTCCCGCCTTCCCTACAGCTGGCGGCACGCAACAATGCGGTTGTCACATTCGTCATAGGCAGGAAGGGCAACATAAACGAGTTGCGCATCCTGGAGACCTCAGGGTCGGCGGCTTTCGATCAGGCGGCGCTTGGCATTGTCCGCAAGGCAGCCCCCTTCCCTCCAATTCCACCACAGGCAGCAAGCGCAAATTTGGAGTTCGAGACCGAAATCGGCCCATTTTGAATGTGCGCAGAACAAACGCTGCAGCCGCCAATCATCAACATCCGCACGAAAGGAACCGCCATGTACATCGCCATGAACCGCTTCAAGGTGCAGACCGGCTCGGAGAACGATTTCGAAGCCGTGTGGAAGAACCGCGATTCCAGCCTCGCTGAGATGAAGGGTTTTCGGGAATTCCACCTGCTGCGTGGCCCGGTCAACGAGACCGAAGGCTACACGCTGTTTGCGTCGCACACGGTGTGGGCGAGCCACGAGGATTTCATCGCCTGGACCAAGTCGGAGAATTTCCGCGCCGCCCATCGAAATGTCGGCACGACGAAGGTCCACTATCTCGGTCACCCCCAGTTCGAAGGTTTTTCGGTCGTCGAAGGCGCTTAAATACTGGCCGGGCTCAAGCTCCGGCCAGCAGGCTCGCATTGCCGCCGGCGGCGGTGGTGTCGACGCAGACAGCCCGTTCATGTGCATAGGCCGCCGGGTTCAGTACCTCGCTGACCAGCGGCACGATCGGGCCGGAGCGGTCGGCGATGACCTTGCGCACGATGCGTGCAGCCTCCGGCGTGCCCGAAAAGGCGACGACATCGACGCGCAGTGAGCGTGCTTCGACCGGATCCGGCCGACCATCGATGGCGGCCAGCGGCAAGCCCTTGCCGGTCAATGGGGAAAGGGCAGCCGGTGCGCCGGGCGCCACGGCCAGCACCGCATTGCCGGCGGCGAGCGCCTGGATCGTCTGCGCCAGCAGCGTATCGCCATCGGGACCGAGGCACAGCACCCGTCCGCGTGGCGAGAGCGAGAGCGTGTTGGCCTCGCCGGTCGGCCCGGGCAGGTCGATCTGGCCGAAATCGATGCCGGCGGCCGCACCTATGGCCGCAGCACCCTTGCCGCGCAGATGCTTCCTCAGAATGGCGATCCGGTCCGGACGCGTCGACCAGCCGCCAAGTGTGGGATCAGGCAGATTGTCGGCAAGCTCGGTCGCCGTGACCTTATGGCCATCCTGCAAATGGGTGCCAGCCTCCGGCCCTTTGCGGAACCGGCGGAGGTAGTGCGGGCCGCCGGCCTTCGGCCCGGTGCCTGAAAGCCCCTCGCCACCAAACGGCTGCGAGCCGACCACGGCGCCGATCTGGTTGCGGTTGACGTAGATGTTGCCGGCATGGATGCCGTCGACGAAATGCTGCACGCGGCCCTCGATACGGGTGTGCAGGCCGAAGGTCAGGCCATAGCCCTTGCGGTTGATGGCGGCGATGACCGCGTCGATTTCGTCGGCGTCGAACGTAGCGACATGCAGCACCGGCCCGAACACCTCGCGCTCCATGTCCTCGATGCCCTTGACGCGGAAAACATGCGGCGCAACGAAGCGACCTTCCTTCGGCGCTTCGAGCTTGGCAATCAGCCGGCCCTGCAAGCCCATTTTCGTGCAGTACTCGCGGATAGAGCTTTGCGCCTCGTCGTCGATGACAGGGCCGACATCGGTCGAAATCCGCCAGGGATCGCCGATGCTGAGCGCCTCCATGGCGCCCTTCAGCATCTCCAGCATTTTCTTCTCCACGTCCTTCTGCACATAGAGCACGCGCAGTGCCGAGCAACGCTGGCCGGCACTCTGGAATGCCGAGGCGAGGATGTCGCGCACCGCCTGTTCGGGCAGCGCGGTGGAATCAACGATCATGGCGTTGAGGCCGCCCGTCTCGGCGATCAGCATGGCGTTGGGCGCGGCCGTCTTGGCCAGTTGCTTCTCGATCAGCTTGGCGACCTCGGTCGAGCCGGTAAAGCAGACGCCGGCGATGCGCGGATCTGATGTAAGCGGCCCGCCGACCGACGGGCCGTCGCCAGGGAGCAACTGGATGACGTCTTCCGGCACACCGGCCTCGCGCAGCAGCTCGACAGCCCGGAAGGCGATCAGCGGCGTCTGCTCGGCCGGCTTGGCGATGACCGAATTGCCGGTGACAAGTGCGGCCGCGATCTGGCCGGTGAAGATGGCGAGCGGGAAATTCCACGGCGAAATGCACACGATGGCGCCGCGCGCTTGCGTGCCCGCCTCCGCATTGGCCGCCTCGGTGGCGTAGTAGCGCAGGAAGTCGACCGCCTCGCGCACTTCGGCGACGCCGTCGGCCAGCGATTTGCCGGCCTCGCGGGTGGCGAGTGCAAAGAACTCGACGGCTTTGGATTCATAGAGAACGGCGGCACGGTTGAGGATGGCAGCGCGCTCGGCGACGGAACGTTTTGCCCATGCCGGCTGCGCTTCCACCGCAAAGCGCACGGCGGTCGCGACTTGCTTGGCGGCGGCTTCGCTGACCGTACCGACCACTTCGGAAGGCTTTGCTGGGTTGACTATGGGACGCTGCTTGCCGTAGCCGGCGGCACGGGTGATCGGCTTGGCATGCCAACGATCCGGCCCAGCGAAGGCCACCCTGGCCTTGTCGATCGCCGCCAGCGTCACCGTGTCGGTGATGTCGAATCCTTTCGAATTGCGACGCCCGGCCCCAAAAATCTCGGAAGGCCGGGCAATCGCCGGATTGGTGGCCGGACCCTGGCTCTCGACCGTTTCGAGCGGATCGCGCGCAATGTCCTCCGGCTCGACGTCCTCGTCGGTCAGTTGGTGCACGAAGGAGGAATTGGCGCCGTTCTCCAGCAACCGGCGGACCAGATAGGCCAGCAGATCGGAATGCGCACCGACCGGCGCGTAGATGCGGCAGCGTGTGCCTTCGGACCGTCGCACCGTCTCGTGCAGCGCCTCGCCCATGCCGTGCAGGCGCTGGAACTCGAAGGAATCGCGATTATCCGCCATCGCCAAGATGGCGGCGACGGTGTGGGCATTGTGGGTGGCGAATTGCGGATAGATGCGGTCGGTCATCGATAGCAGCTTTTTCGCGCAAGCCATGTAGGAAACGTCGGTGTTGGTCTTGCGGGTGAAGACGGGATAGCCTGACAGTCCGAGCGTCTGCGCCCGCTTGATCTCGGTGTCCCAATAGGCACCCTTGACCAGCCGCACCATGATGTTGCGGTCGTATTTCCTGGCCAGCGCATAGAGCCAATCGATGGCGAAGGCCGCGCGTGGCCCATACGCTTGCACCACCACGCCGAAGCCGTTCCAGCCGGCGAGCTCCGGCTCGGCCAGCACCCGCTCGATGACGTCGAGCGACAGATCGAGGCGATCGGCCTCCTCGGCATCGATGTTGAGGCCCATACGCGAATGGCGCGCGGCAAGCGCCAGCGACAAGAGCCGCTCGGCCATCACAGGCAGCATCTCTTCCTTCTGCGCCACCTCGTAGCGAGGATGCAGCGCCGAAAGCTTGACCGAAATGCCGTGGTTCTGCCTGATGTCAGGACCGTTGGAGCCGGAATCGAGCGACGAAATCGCGTCGGCATAGGCCTTGTGATAGCGCAAGGCGTCGGCCTCGGTGCGGGCCGCCTCGCCCAGCATGTCGAAGGAATAGAGGTAGCCCTTCTGCGTCATCGGCCGGCCGCGCTTGACGGCTTCCGTGATGGTGCGGCCGAGCACGAACTGCTCGCCCATCTCGCGCATGGCGGCGGCCACCGCCTTGCGGATGACCGGCTCGCCCAACCGCCGCACCATCGAGCGCAGCGTGCCTTCGATGCCGCCCTCGCCCTCATCGAGGACGCGGCCGGTCAGCATCAGCGCCCAAGTCGAGGCGTTGACGAAGATGGAGCTCGAACCGCCCGAATGCGCCGACCAGTCGTGCGGCGCGATCTTGTCGGCGATGAGGTCGTCCATCGTTTCGGTATCGGGCACGCGCAACAGTGCCTCGGCCAGGCACATCAGCGCGACGCCTTCCTTGGTGGAGAGACCATAGGCCGAGAGGAAGACTTCCATCAGCCGGGGATCGGACGAACCGCGCACCGCCCGCACCAGATCGGCGGCGCGGGCCGAGATCGCCTTGCGGTCTTTCCCGGAGAGCGCCGTCGCGTCGGCAAGCCGCTTCACGGCCTCGTCTTCATCGGGCAGGTAGTTGGCGCGGATCTGCTGGCGGATGGCATCGAGCGCTGGCATGGCGGTCCCATGGATCGAGCAAAGGGATCGGGCCGGCGGTCACCGGACCGAATGGTGGAAGCTAGCACAGATGCGAATTTTCAATCGGTCCGAAGAAATCGACATTGCAGGTCATTCGATCTATCGTAGCAGCTCAAAACCGACATATGGACTGCATTTTCGATGACAGAAGACCAATTGGACCGCATCGACAGGAATATCCTGGCGGCGCTGGCAAGCGATGGCCGGCTTTCGATGTCAGAACTGGCGGCAAACGTCGGCCTGTCGAAAACGCCGGTGCAGGCGCGGGTGAAGCGGCTGGAGAAGGACGGCTACATCAGGGGCTACCAGGCGATCATCGACCGCGAGCGCATGGGCGAAGGCCATGTTGCATTCGTCCAGGTGAAATTGTCCGACACCAGGTCCGCCGCGCTCGATGCCTTCAACCGATCCGTGCAGGCCGTGCCGGAAATCGAGCAGTGCCACATGATGGCGTCGAGCTTCGACTATCTGCTGAAAGTCCGCACCAGGGACATCGCCGCCTACCGCCGCGTCCTCGGCGAACGCATCTCGGCCCTGCCCCACGTCGCCCAGACCTCGACCTTCGTGGCGATGGAGACAGTCAAGGATCGATGACCATGATCCCGAAAAGTGGAAGCCGGTTTTCGGACAAGATCATGGTCAAACGTAGAGCCCCATCCCGATACATCGGGATGGATCGGGCTCTAACTCACTCCGAAAGCGTCTTCAGGAAAGCCACCAGCGCCGCACGTTCACGATCCGACAGCCCCAGCGGATGAACTTCGGACGTACCCTCCACGCTGGGTGCAGCCTTGGCGTAGTGCGCCACGACCTCGTCGAGCGACGAAAACTGCCCGGCATGCATGTAGGGCGACCGCGTTGCCGCACCGCGCAGCGATGGCGTCTTGTAGGCGCGAACGAGTTCGGGCGCATCCTTGACCATGAAGCGCAACTCGCCGCAGGCGCTGGCGTCGCCATCGCGATAGGCGCCGAAGCAGTTGAACGGGTCCGCCTCGACTTGGCGCACGGCATCGATACGGCCGCGATCCGGCGGCAGGCCCGCAACGGATGGCACGCCGGTGTTGTGGAAGCTGTTGTCGGTGAAGCGCGGGCCGTTATGACAGGTCACGCAATTGGCCTTGCCGATGAACAGTTTAAGTCCAAGGATTTCTTGTTTGGAAAAGACAGCATCGCCCTTCGGCTCGGCACCGGTGGCGAGGTCCAGCGCAAAGCGGTCGAAACGCGTCGGCGCCGGCTCGATCGAGCGTTCGAAGGCGGCGATCGCCTTGCCGATATTGGCAAAGACGCCGTCGATTGCGCTGCGCTGCGCGCCGCTCATCGCATTCCAGGCCGCCTTCTCGGCATCGTTTCCAAGCGGGCTGGCATTCGACGGCATGCCCGAAAGATCGGGCAGCGGCCCGAAGATGCGCTCATAGCGCTCGCCGAAGCGCGCCTTGATGTAATGCGCGTAGGCGGTGCGGTTTCCCGCCTGCTCCAGCGGGTTTTCGAGCGGCGTCAGCGCTTGCGCCCACAGGCTGTCGCGGCGGCCGTCCCAGAAGAACCAGGGATCGCGCGCGACGCCGGCCAGCGGCATGGTCCGCCGGCTGGTACGGCCGACGCCGACGGCTTGCGGCAGGTCGTCCTGGAACTGGCGGTCGATCTTGTGGCATGTCGAACAGGATATCGACCCGTCACCGCTCATGCCCTGGTCGAAGAACAGCGTCGAGCCGAGTGCGGCAGCCGCCGGCACGTCGGCAAAACGATCGGTGGTGTCGGGCTTGAGCGCCGGCAGCGACGACAGCGCCAGCGAGGCGATGGTCGTCTTCTCGGCGTCGGAAAAATCCGGCTTCGTGCAGCCGGTAAGGACAACGGCCACCATTAGCGCCAGAAAACGCGAACGCCGCCTCATGTCCTGCTCACAGCACCACGTTGAAGAGCACCGTATCGGAGCCTGCGGTGGCCGAGATGGCGAAATGCAGCTGCCACCAGCCGCTCATGGTGAATTTCACCCCTTCGATCCGGTAACGCCCGTCGCCGAGATAGTCGGTCGCTTGCGGGCTGGTCGGCAGGCCGTGACTGTGCAGCGGCATGCCGCCGGAGATCGCGATCGCCGCCCCTTCCACCGGAGCTCCAGCCTTTGTCTTCAGCGTCAGCAGCCAGGATTGCAGTTGGCCTAGCCGCACAACGCCTCGCTCCGGCGCGAAGCTTGCCACGAACAGCCCGTTGGCGGTGTTCTTCGTCCGAGAGACATCCGGGCCGGCGGGCCGCGCCGACCGCGGCGCCGTCAGGTAAACGACCGCGAGAATGCCGACCAGCAAGGCAGCCAGACCAAGACCTGCCAGAAGATAACGCCATATCGATGCCAAACCGGTTCCTCTTCTGCAGACAACGCTCTGCCGAACGGATCGCATCCCGCCAGCCTGTGGGAAAACGCTGTGGCGGAAAAAACCCTGCTTGCCAAGCATGGCGCTGCCGGTGGCAAAAAGCTACAGCACCGAGATCACTGGAGGATTGCAGATGGCGGGAAACGGCGTCGCCTCGATCGGCGAATGCATGCTCGAACTGTCGGGCCAGACGGGACCGAACTGGCGCATAGGCTTTGCCGGCGACACGTTCAACACGCTGTGGGCGCTGCATGCACTGAGCGCTGAGCGGCCGGCAACCTATGTCTCGGCCTTCGGCGACGATCCATTCTCGCAAGGCCAGATCGATTTCTTCGCTGAAAACGGCATCGGCATCGGCTCCAGCCCGCTCATAGCGGGCGCGCGGCCCGGCCTCTATGCCATCACGCTGACGGGAGCCGAACGTTCCTTCACCTATTGGCGTGGCGACGCCGCCGCGCGGCAGCTTGTCTCGGACCCGGCCGCATTATCGAAAAACCTGGAAAATCAGGCACTTGTCTATTTTTCCGGAATCACTTTGGCAATTCTGGACGAAGCCGCGCGCGCTGAGTTGCTGGCCGCCGTCGCCAAGGCGCGTTCGGCTGGTTCACTTATCGCCTTCGACCCCAACTATCGGCCGCGGCTCTGGCGTGAGCGCGAGGATGCGCAGGCAGCGATCGTCGAAGCCCTTGCCGTCACCGACATCGCATTGCCGACCTTCCCCGACGAGCAGATGCTGTTCGGCGATCCAACACCGCAAGCCACAGCGAAGCGGCTCGGGCAACTCGTCGGCGAGGTCGTCGTCAAGAACGGCGAAGCACCGGCACTGATTGCCCAAGCAGGAACGCTGCGCGAAGTCCCGGCAATCCATGTCGCCGCTCCCGCCGATACGACGGGCGCCGGCGATTCCTTCAACGGCGGCTATCTTGCGGCTCGACTTGCCGGCCACGACCCGCTTGAAGCAGCACGCCGTGCGCATCGCGTCGCCGCCGCCGTGGTGCAGGTGCGCGGCGCGCTGGCGCCGTTCGAGACGCTGCGCGCGGCCTTCGCCGGCTAAAGTCTGTTGCGATTCAGGTCAGGCGGGCTTCACCTGAACATTGGCAGGCCTCAGGGCAGACGGAATCTGTATTCCGTCACGTGGTGGTAGATCGCGCCCGGCCACAGCGTCGCCTGCGGGAAATAAGGCCGGTTCGGCGCGTCCGGCCAAATCTGCGGCTCCAGGCAGAAGCCGCAAAAAGCCTTGTAGTCGCGGCCTTCCAACCCGGTGCGCGGCGTCACGTACTGGCCGGTATAGAGCTGGACGCCCGGCTCAGTGGTCCAGACCTCCATCTCGACACCGGAACTGGCGCCTTGCGCCCATGCCGCCTGCTTGAGCGGCCCGCGTGCCGAAGCGAGGCAGAAATTCTGGTCGTAGGGCAGCTGTTCGCCCTCGGTCTCCATGCGCAGCGGCCGCGCCTGGCGGAAATCGAACGGCGTACCGTCAACCGGCTTGACCACGCCGGTCGGGATCATGTCGCCATCGACCGGCAGGTAGGCGCCGGCATTCAGCATCATCCTGTGGTCGAGAATGTCGCCGGCGCCGCCATCATCCAGGTTGAAATAGGAATGCTGGGTCAGATTGCACAGCGTCGGCTCCTCGCAGGTGGCGGTCAGCTCGACGCTGAGCGTGCCGGGGATCTTCAACCGGTAGGTGCAAGTGACATCGAGCGCGCCGGGAAAGCCCATCGCGCCGTCGGGATCGTGCAACGTCAGCGTGACGAAATCCCTGCCATGCAACGAAACCGTCCACGGCCTGTGGGAATAGCCTTGCGAGCCGCCATGCAGCGTATGCTTGTCGAGGAAGTTTTGCTCGGTCTGGTAGCGGCTGCCGGCGATGGTAAAGCGGCCGTCGCGGATGCGGTTGGCATAGCGGCCGACAACCGCTCCAAAGAAGCCCGTATCCGTCTCGTAGGCCGCCAGATTGTCGTAGCCAAGCACCAGCGGCGCATCGTGCCCGGTCAGGCGCAGATCCTGGATGATCGCGCCCAGACCGATGATGTTGGCGGTGATACCGCCGCCCCTGATCGTGAAGCGACGCACCGGCTCGCCTGCCTGCGTCGTGCCGAAAACCTCGCCGTCCTTCATCGCCATGCCCGTAAATGCCAGTTGATCCAGAAGACTTCGGCTGGTTTTCCCATGAGAGACAGGCAGGCCATCGGCCTCCCCATCTCAGGGAATATCCTATCAGAGGCCGAGGCCGCCGATGCAGACATATTTGGTGTCGAGATAATCCTCGATGCCCTGATGTCCGCCTTCTTTGCCGAGACCCGATTCCTTGACGCCGCCGAACGGCGCCTCCGGCGTGGTGATGAGGCCTTCATTGACGCCGACCATGCCGTATTTCAGCCCTTCCATGACGCGGAAGGCGCGGCCGAGATCGCCGGTGTAGAAATAGCAGGCGAGGCCGAATTCGGTGTCGTTGGCGAGTGCTATCGCCTCCTCTTCGGTCTCGAACTTGAACACCGGTGCGACCGGGCCAAAGATCTCTTCCTTCATGAAGCGCATCTTGGGCGTCGCATTGGCAATGACCGTCGGCTGGAAGAACGAACCGCCGAGCGCATGGCGCTTGCCGCCGGCAACGATCTTGCCGCCCTTGGATGTGGCGTCGGCGATCAGTTCTTCGACCTTCTCGACCGCCTTCTCGTCGATCAGCGGCCCCTGCTGCACGCCGTCCTCGAGGCCGGAGCCGACCTTCAGCCCGTTGCTGGCGGCAGCGAGCTTCTCGACGAACTTGTCATAGACACCAGCCTGGACAAGGAAGCGGTTGGTGCAGACGCAGGTCTGGCCGGAATTGCGATACTTGGCGGTGATCGCACCAGCGACCGCACGCTCGAGGTCGGCGTCATCGAAGACAATGAACGGCGCGTTGCCACCGAGCTCCATCGACACTTTCTTGACGGTGACCGACGACTTCTGGATGAGAAGCTTGCCGACTTCGGTCGATCCGGTGAAGGTGATCTTCGACACCAGCGGATTGGCGCAGATCTCGTCGCCGATCTCGCTTGCCGAACCGGTCAGGATGTTGACGACGCCCTTGGGGAAGCCGACCTCCTCTGCGAGCGCACCCCAGGCGAGGCCTGAATATGGTGTCTGCGAGGCCGGCTTGACCACTGCGGTGCAGCCGGCGGCGAGCGCCGGGCCGAGCTTGCGGGCCAGCATCGAGGACGGGAAATTCCACGGCGTGATGGCGGCGATGACCCCGACCGGTTCCTTGGTCACCAGGATGCGGCGGTCCGCCCATGGCGACGGCACGACGTCGCCATAGGTGCGGCGGCCTTCCTCGGCGAACCACAATATGTAGGCCGCGGCAGAGCCGATCTCGCCCTTCGATTCGAACAGCGACTTGCCCTGTTCGATGGTCAGCAGTTCGGCCAGCACGTCCTGATTGTCCATCATTGCGTCATGCAGCTTGCGCAGCAGCTTCGAGCGCTCGAGCGCGGTCGTCTTGCGCCAGGTCTTGAAAGCTTCCGCGGCGGCTTCGATGGCGCGGCGGGTTTCGGCTTTGCCCGACTTCGGCACGGTGCCGATCTTGAGGCCGGTGGCCGGGTTGTTGACGTCAACCGTCTGGCCGCTGTCGGCCTGCACCCATTCGCCATTGATGAGATTGGCCTGCCGCATGAAATGGCTGGTTTTCTGAAGCATGGTCTATCCTCCGTTCGGCGCGCTGACGGCCGGTCTGTGAAATCTTCGGTGAGCGTGCGCCATGGACTGAAGCCGGCACGCCGGAGCCACTGCTCTTTACCGAGGGCAAGGCCCGCAAGCAATCGCAAGATGGCATATAGGGGTTGGACCAGCCCGAGGCGAGAGCAGGCCGGACATATGCCGTGCCGATCGCTGGCCGCACCATCTGGCTATCTATCCGAAAACGTGGAGCACCACCGTCAGCCAGAAGGCGGTTGTAACAACCGCGCTCGCCGTGGCGATTGTCATCTGGTTCGACGCCAGCGCCTGGCCGGTGTTGAACTGCACGGCGATGAGATAGGAATTGATGCCGGATGGTAGCGCCGCCACCACCACCGCCACTTTGGCCGTCAATGGCGGCAGGCCAAGCAGCCAGACCAGACCGAGAACCAGAGCCGGCATCAGGAACAATTTCAGCACCGAAAGCGCCAGAGCCGGCCGGACATTGCCGGAGATACCGAAGCGGCGCAGGCTGAGGCCCATGGCGAACAGCGCCACTGGCCCGGCAGTGTCAGCCAGCGCATCGACCAGCCGTGTGGCAAGGTTCGGCAGCGGCGCGCCGGTTAGGCGCCATGCCAGCCCGGCCAGGATGCCGATGATCAGGGGATTGGTGAACAGTCTTCTCAGAAAGCTCTGGATGATGCGCAGCGGGTGTACGGGCTCGCTGCCACCGCGGCCAAATATCTCGAACATGATGATCGACGCCATCATCATGGTCGGCAGATGCACGGAAACGAGCAGCGACAGCACTTCGAATCCGCTGGACCCGAATACGCCGAGAACGAAGGGAATGCCCAGCAACACCACATTCGAGAAGGACGACGACACTCCACCGACGATACCTGTGCGTGCGTCCCGCCCGAAGATTCGCGTCGTCACCAGATGGCCGGCAGCCCATGTCATTGCAACCGCGGTGAAGTAAGCGCCCCACAGCGACCATGGCGCCACGCCATGGAAATCGGAATTCACCATCGTCCGAAACAGCAGCAGCGGCATCGCCACGTTGATGGCGAATTCGGAGATGCCGTCCCCGCTGGCCGGCTTTAGATAGCCGGTGAGCCCGGTGAGATAGCCGAGCGCGACGAGGCTGAAGACGAAAAGAACGGTTTCGGTGAGCGGCGACATTTTTCAGGGATAGGCGAGCCACGGCCGCGGCGCAATCGCGCCCGAATTTGATCATGCCCTAATTTGATCATGGCCAAATTTGATCATGGTCCATTGGCAGCGTTATAGAGGGCTTGGATCATCAGGGCGGATGCGAACGACAAATGACCTTTGTCGAAACCTCGAAGCTTAATCTTTTGCGGCGGGCATGGCTGACGGCTTTCATCGCCGCACTGCTTTGCCTTGCCGCGACCGCGCTTGCAGTTGCCGAGACAATAAGCCTTAAGGGCGTGGCGCTGATCATCGGCCAGTCGAATTACCTGCACATCGCCGCCCTGCCCAACCCCGCCAACGACGCCCGCGACATGGCCAAGATGCTGACCGACCTTGGCTTCGACGCCCGCAGCGTCACCGACCGCGACGCCACCAAGCTGAAGCGCGACCTGGAGCGGTTCACCGAAGATGCCGACGGCGCCGATGTCGCCTTCATCTACTACTCCGGTCATGGCATCGAGGCCGGCGGCGAAAACTATCTGGTTCCGGTCGATGCCGACGTCCCGTCGCTGAAGGATGCCGGCACCAGCCTTGTGCCGATATCGGCCGTCATGGAGGCATTGAAAAAGACAGTGCCGGTGACGATCATGCTGCTCGACGCCTGCCGCACCAATCCATTCCCCGCGGATGCCATGGTCCGGCGCTCACCGACCGCTTCCGCCTCGCCCATAGGCGCCGGCGGGTTGGAGCCGGTGCGCGGCGCGAAGGCGCTCGGCAATGCGCCGGCGGCCGACGCGAGCCTGGGTACGGTGGTCGGCTTTGCCGCAGAACCGGGTCGTCCAGCGCTCGATGGCGCCGCCGGCGAAAACAGCCCTTATGCGTCCGCTTTGCTGCGCCACCTCGCGGCGATGAAGGGTACCGAGTTCGGCTCGGTCATGCGCATGGTGACCGAGGAGGTCTATCTCGACACAAAGGCAAAGCAGCGCCCCTGGGTCAATGAAAGCTTGCGCCGGCTGCTCTATTTCGGCGTCGCGCCGGCGGAGCCGACCGGCGACGACGGGCTGATCACCGGCGAGCGGCGCCAGCTGCTGCTGACGATTTCCGACCTGCCCGACCCCAAACGGGCGCAGGTGGAACTGGCCTCGCTGCAGGAAGGCGTGCCGCTTGATGCGCTTTATGGCGTGCTGAAAGCGCTCGGCACGGAAAAGATCCCGGAAGATCCGACTGACCTGCAAAAGGTGCTCGACGCCCAGGCCGAGCGCCTGAAGAAGATGATGTCCGAGCGTGCAGCGCTTCGCACCGACGATCCGGAGATCAAACGGCTTGTCGCCTCCGCCGACAAGGCCATCAGCCAGGGCGCCATCGTGACGGCGCGTAAATTCCTCGACGATGCCGTCGGCCGGATCGAAGAGACCAACGACGCGGTCGATCAAGCCGAGGATCTCGTCAAGCAGAAGCGTCTTGCCGATGCCGCGATCTATGCCAGGCGCGCCGATGCCTCTGGCCTGGTCTTCGACTACAAATCCGCCGCAGGCGATTACGCCAAGGCCTTCTCGCTGGCCGAGAAATGGGACGACAAGCTGCGCTGGAACTACAAGAACCAGCAAGCCGAGGCGTTGAACGCCTACGGCTACGCCACCGGCGATCTCGATGCGCTGCAGCACTCCATCGAGGCCTATCGCACCATTCTGAACTTCATCCCCAATGACGAACAGAATCGCGACTGGGCGATCACCCGCAACAACATGGCGGTGGTGCTGCAGACCATCGGCGAGCGAGAGACGGAGACCGCGCGCCTTGAAGAGGCAGCGCGGATCTTTCGCGATTCCCTTGTCGTGTTCGAGCGCGAGAAGGACGATCTTAACTGGGCCGCCGCGCAGAACAATCTGGCCAACGTGCTGTTGAAGATCGGCGAACGTGAGAGCGACCCGAAACGCCTGAACGAGGCGGTGGTGGCGATGCGCGCCACACTCGAAAAACGCCCGCGCGACAAGGTCCCGCTCGACTGGGCCGCTTCGCAGAACAATCTCGGCCTGGCGCTCTATGCGCTTTCCGAGCGCGAGGCCGCCGGCGAACATCTGACGCAAGCCGAGGCGGCCTACCGGCTGGCACTTGAGGAATACACACGCGAAAAGGCGCCGGTTGAATGGGCGATGGTCGAGAACAATCTCGGCAACACGCTGGTGTCGCTCGGCATTCAGCTCAACGACAAGGCGAAGATAAACGAGGCGGCCAACGCGTTCCGTGCCGCGCTTGAAGTGCGAACCCGTGAAACCTTCCCCGTCTCATGGGCGACCAGCAGGCTCAACCTCGGCAACGCGCTGAGCGGTGTCGCCCGTTTCGATATGGGCACCGGCGCGCTCGAAGAGGCCGCGGCCGCCTATGACGATGCACTGACGGTCTTTACCCGGCAGCGTTTCCCGATGGACTGGGCGTCGGCGCAGAACAATCTCGGTTCGATCTACCAGACGCTTGGCCAGCGCACCCGCGACGCGGCCAAGCTGGAGCAGTCGGCCGCGGCCTTCCGGGCGGCCCGGCAGGTCTATGTCAGACGGAAATTCCCTCTCGACTGGGCAATGAGCCACTACAATCTCGGCAACACGCTGCAGCTCCTCGGCGGCGTCACCGACAAGCCGGAACATTATGGTGAAGCCATTGCCGCCTACCGCGATGCGTTGCGCGAGTACAAGCGCGAGACGAACCCCCGCCAATGGGCGCTGGCCCAGGCCGGCCTCGGCTCGACGCTGCACTGGCTGAGCATGAGCAATGCCGACTCCAGGACGCTGCTTGAGTCCATAGCGGCCCGCCGAGCAGCCCTCGAAGTACTCACCGTCGACGCGGCACCAGTCGACTGGGCCAACGCCCAGAACGGCATCGGCATGAGCCTGCTCAACCTCGGCAATCTCGAACGCACCGGCAAATACCTCGGTGATGCCGAGGCCGCCTTCGCGGCCACGCTGAAGGTATTCACCAGGGAAAGCCTGCCCATGCAATGGGCCTTCGCGCAGAACAATCTCGGTGACGTCAGCTGGAACCGAGCCAGCTATGGCGGGGGCAAGGCCGAATATCAAAAGGCGATCGAATTCTTCGAGAACGCCAAGCAGGGCTTTACCGAAGCCGGCTACACAATCCCCATCCCGCTCACCGACCAGAAGATCGATCTGGTGAAGAAGCAGATGGCGAAGAAGTAGGTCTACGCATCCCGCCGACCGCGCCTTGTCTTTCGGCTGGCTTTACCGTCCCTATATGTCCCGTCACCGGAACCCATTGCCGGGAACCGGAGAAGGATAGCGGATGATTCGATTTGCCTTGGCGTTGTTCCTGTTTCTTATTCCCGGCGTGGCCCACGCCACGGATGCAGGCTGGGCGCTGCTGCGCGATGGCGGACATGTCGTGCTGCTGCGCCATGCCATGGTCACCGGCACCACCGACCCGGCCAATTTCGACATCGACAGTTGCGCCACCCAGATGAACCTGTCGGCCCGTGGCAAGCAACAGGCGAGCAAGATCGGCGCTCTGTTTGCCGCCCGTGCGGCACCGATCGAGCGCGTGTTGTCCAGCCGCTATTGCCGCTGCCTCGATACTGCCCGCATCGCCTTCGAGGCCGAGCCGGAGCTGTTTGCTCCGCTCGATCTCCTGAAGGGCGACGAGGCGCAGAAAGCCGCGCAGATCGCGGCGATCCTGAAAGAAATCCGCGCCTATTCCGGCTCCGACAATCTGGTCATGGTCACCCATCTGGAAGACATCGTGGCGCTGACCGGCATCTCGCCGCGCGAAGGCGAGGCCGTGGTCGTGGAGCCGCAGGGCGATAGCCTGCGCGTGCTCGGCCGCGTCACCTTCTGAGCTCCCTGCGCGCGATCGCTGACGTCGAAAGCGGTGTTGCCGAAATGCCACCGCCGCAAGAAGCCGCAAATCCGCCACGACAATGCCGCTTGCGACAACCCGTCGCAGGGGCTATAGGCGCGCTCCCGGTCACGAGAACCGAAGCGAGCACAACGGTTGGAGCTTTCGCCTCCGCCCGTGCAGGCGGCTTTGCCGCCCTGTATACGGCGCCGCTTTGGGGATTGGGATCGCGGATGTAGCTCAGCGGGAGAGCGCCGGATTTGGGTCCGGAGGTCGGGGGTTCAATTCCCTTCATCTGCACCACGGATAGCTCAGTTTGGTTAGAGCATCAGATTGTTAATCTGACTGTCGAAGGTTCGATTCCTTCTCCATTGGCCTGAAAAGCCATCCGAAAAACGGTCAGGGGACTGGAATGCGAAAGACTGAACGGATGGCCCAAGCCCTCGGGCGCGGATCATCCCAAGCGTCTTTCGCCATCGGCTCGCGGCCAGGCCCGCGGTGACGATCAAGGCGCAGTGTCGCCGGCAAAGGAAGCTCGGCCTCCGGCGCCCGCTTCGCTGCCCCGCGATCCGCTCCCGAAGGCCCGCCACGGATTGATGCCACCAGTCCCCGGATCATTCGTGCCCGGACGATGACGCAAGACGACGATGTGAAACGAGAAACGAAAGGAACGATCGACGCATGACTTGACGCCTCGCATGTGGCCATGCCCGACAGGAGTGAAACAATGACAATTCTCGACAAGGTTCTTGGACGCGAGCGCGTCCTCGTAAAGGAAAACGAACGTGCCCTCACCCTCCACAAGGGTGAGATCAAGACTGTCCTGCTGCCGGGCGAACATTGGCTCGCCAACCGGCGCGGCAGCCTTGAAGTGTCCCGGCACGATCTGAAGAACCCGGAATTCGTTTCGGCATACGAGAAGGCGTTGTTCGACAAGCTCCCGGATGTGGCCGCGCGTCATTTCACCGTCGTTCGCACCGGGCGCACGGATGTCGCCATCATCGAGCGTGACGGCAATCTGCACGCCGTTCTGGCGCCGGACCGCAAGCTCGTGCTGTGGACGGATGCCGGTCCGTGGAAGGTGACGCTGATCGACACATCGGTCGATCTCGCCATCGATGCGGCGGTCATGCGCCGGCTCGGCCAGGCCCGGAAGGCGGAATTGATGTCCGTCCACCCGGTCGTCGACGGTCAGGCCGGACTGCTGTTCATCGACGGTGTCCTGGTCAGGACGCTGACGGCGGGCGTGCATGGCTTCTGGAACGTCGGACGCATGGTGCAGATCAAGGTCGTCGACCTCAAGCGCCAGTCGCTCGACGTTGCCGGGCAGGAAGTGCTGACCAAGGATCGCGTGACGATCCGCGTCAACATCGCAGCCGAATACCGGGTCGTCGATCCTGTCAAGGCGGTGAGCATGGTGAAGGACTTCTCCGAAGCCCTTTACCGCGCCCTGCAGTACGCCTTCCGCAAGACCCTTGGCGCGCTGACACTCGATCAGATCCTTGAAAAGAAGGTGACGATCGACGAAGAAGCCGCTGGCAAGGTCCGCGCTGATATGGCCGAGATCGGGGTGGAGGTCAGCGATATCGCCCTCAAGGATGTCATCCTGCCGGGCGAGATGCGCGAGATCCTCAACCAGGTGGTGTCGGCCGAAAAGCAGGCCGAGGCCAACATCATCCGTCGCCGCGAGGAGACGAACGCGACGCGTTCCCTCCTCAACACGGCCAGGGTGATGGCGGAAAACCCGGTGATGCTGCGGTTGAAGGAGCTTGAGGCTCTGGAAACCATCGCCGGCAAGGTCGAGCGGCTGACCGTCCACAACGGAACGGGCGGGCTGCTGAACGACCTGGTCAAGCTCCGCGACAGCTAATGCATGTCGCCCAAAGTGGTTCCGGTTTTGGGGAACGACATGCATCGAGACAAAGGCTGACGTAACGTCAAAGGGAAGGGCCGCCGGTCAGCCGGCGTCCCTTCTTGCCTTTACAGAGCAGGCTTCCCATCTGCGCCCGGCGTATCAGGCCTTTTCCTGCCGGGAAAAACCGATTAGACAGCGCCCAAACAAGATGCGGACAGATTCCGCCCGCAACCGAAGGAAAAGCCCTTGTCCACCACGTTCGACAAAGTCGCCAAGATCATTGCCGACACCAGCGAGATCGATATCGACACCATTACGCCCGAGAGCCACACGATCGACGATCTCGGCATCGACAGCCTCGATTTCCTCGACATCGTCTTTGCCATCGACAAGGAATTCGGCATCAAGGTGCCGCTGGAAAAGTGGACCCAGGAGGTCAATGACGGCAAGGCTTCGACCGACGATTACTTCGTCATGAAGAACCTGTGCGCCAAGATCGACGCACTGGTTGCCGCCAAGACCGCCTGACTTCGGTTGAGCGCGTGATCTTGACGCGCCCTGCCGCCTGACCCACAAAGCCGCTCATGAGCAGCCCCCGCGACGTCGTCATCACTGGTATCGGCCTTGTCTCCTCGCTGGGGGAAGGTCCGGACGCCCATTGGCAGAAGCTCGCGCAGCCGGGCCTGGAACCGGTGCTCGAAGCGGCGCGCTTTGCACCCTATACCGTCCATCCATTGCCGGAGATCGACTGGAACCTGCAGATCGCCAAACGCGGCGATCAGCGCCAGATGGAAACCTGGCAGAGGCTCGGCACCTATGCCGCAGGCCTGGCGCTGGACGACGCCGGCATCAAGGGCAATGACGAACTCTGCACGACCATGGACATGGTTGTGGCCGCAGGCGGCGGCGAACGCGACGAGGCGGTCGATGCCGCCATTCTCGCCGCTTCGGAAAGCCGCAACGACCGCGATGTGCTGCTCAACGAGAAATTGACCACCGAATTGCGGCCGACACTGTTCCTGGCCCAGCTTTCCAATCTGCTCGCCGGCAACATCTCCATCGTCCACAAGGTGACGGGCTCATCCAGAACCTTCATGGGTGAGGAAGGTGCCGGTGTCGCCGCCGTCGAGACGGCAGCCGCGCGCATCCGCTCCGGCCAGTCGACGCACATCCTGGTCGGCGGTGCCTTCCAGACCGAACATTCCGACATGCTGCTCGGCTATGAACTCGCCGGCTATTTGCATCGCGGCCCGTGGAAGCCGGTCTGGCAAAGACAGGGGGCTGAGGGCGGCGGCGTCGTGACTGGATCCGGCGGTGCCTTCCTGGTGCTGGAGCAGCGCGAACACGCGACAAGCCGCGGACGAAAGATTTATGCCGAGCTTGGGCCGGTCGTCTCCGGCCGCGCCAGGCGCCCACGGGGAGAACTCGACACCGAGATCGCCGCACTGCTCAAGCAGGCTGCAATGCCGAACGGCAAATTACTGGCCCTGTCGGGCGCGTCAGGCGCCCATATGGCAACCATCGCCGAGAAAGCAGCGCTCGACGCCAATCCGGCGATTGCCGCGCGCGGCTTCTCGACGCTGACCGGGCACATGAAGGAAGCACAGTTTCCCTTCGCCGTGGCACTGGCGGCGCTGGCCGTCGATCGCAAGGCCGCCTACCCCGTTTTTGATGCCGCAGCCGAGAAGCCGTTCGAAGGGGTTCCCGCAACCGTCCTTGCAACGGCGATCGGCTATCACCAATTCGAGGGCATGGCGCTGATCAACGCCGCCTGAGGCGGTGTTCCACGATCCATGCTGCAACGATAAACGCTCGAGGGCTCCCGCATGGCCAATCTGAACGATCATATGGGCAGGCCGATCGTCGCCGTCACCGGCATCGGCGTGGTGACCTCGCTTGGCGTCGGCAAGGCCGACAATTGGGCGGCGCTGACCTCGGGCAAGTCGGGCATCCACCCGATCACCCGTTTTCCGGTCGATCATCTCAACACCCGCATCTCCGGCATGGTCGACTTCCTGCCATCGAGCTCGAAGGGCTCCAGCCACCTCACCTATGAACTGGCGGAAACCGCCGCGCGTGAGGCCGTGGCCGAATCCGGCCTCGATTCCGGTGATTTCGGTGGTCCTCTCTTCCTCGCTTCACCGCCGGTCGAACTCGACTGGCACGACCGCTTCGCGCTCTACAATTCCGACAAACTGGACTCCGGCGGCGAACGGCTGCTGCGGGTGGCGCGCGGATTGAAGGAACTAGACATTTTCGAGACCACGCAGTTCGGCTCGATCGCCGACCGGCTTGCCGACCGTTTCGGCACACGCGGGCTGCCGATCACGCTGTCGACCGCTTGCGCTTCCGGCGCCACCGCCATCCAGCTCGGTGTCGAGGCGATCCGCCGCGGCGAATGCGACCGGGCGCTGTCGATCGGCGCCGACGGTTCGGCAACCGCCGAGGCGCTGATCCGCTTCTCGCTGCTGTCGGCGCTGTCGACCCACAACGACATTCCCGAAAAGGCGTCAAAACCCTTCTCCAAGGAGCGCGACGGCTTTGTGCTGGCCGAGGGCTCCGGCGCTCTCGTGCTGGAATCGCTGGAAGCCGCGATGGCGCGCGGCGCCACGATTCTTGGCATCCTGCGCGGCTGCGGCGAAAAGGCGGACGATTTCCACCGCACCCGCTCGAAGCCGGACGCTTCGCCGGCGATCGCGGCGGTCCGTGCTGTGCTTGCCGATGCCGGCTTGAGCGAAGACGAGATCGACTACGTGAACGCTCACGGCACTTCGACGCCCGAAAACGACAAGATGGAGCATCTGTCGCTGTCGACGGTGTTCGGCGAGCGGATCGGCTCGATGCCGGTTTCGTCGAACAAGTCGATGATTGGCCACACGCTGTCGGCCGCCGGCGCGGTCGAGGCAGCTTTTTCGCTGATGACGATGCGCGAAAGCGTCATTCCGCCGACCATCAACTATGACAATCCCGACCCCGCGATCGTGCTGGACGTGGTGCCGAACAAGAAGCGCAATGCCGAGGTTCGCACCGTTCTGTCGAACTCCTTCGGCTTCGGCGGCCAGAACACTTGCCTTGTCATGGCGCGGGAACCGGTCTAAGCGACCTTTTTCAGCCAGACCGAAACCGACAGGCCCAATGCGCGCATTGCAACTTATCGAGGACCGCCGTCTTGAAACGGTGGACCTGCCGCCACCCTCACCGCCGGCACTTGGCGAAGTCACGCTGCGCATCAAGGCGGTGGCGCTGAACCATATCGACGTCTGGGGCTGGCGCGGCATGGCCTTCGCCAAGCGCAAGCTGCCGCTGGTCGTCGGCGCCGAAGCCTCCGGCGAGGTCGAGGCGGTAGGCCCCGGCGTTTCCAGCCTGCTGCCCGGACAATTGGTATCGATCTACGGCGCGCGCACCTGCGGCCTCTGCCGAGCCTGCCGCGAAGGCCGCGACAACCTCTGTGAACATGTTTCGGGTGTGCACGGTTTCCATCTCGACGGTTTCGCGCAAGAGAAGATCAACCTGCCGGCTCGCCTGCTGGTCCCTGCCCCGCCCGGCGTGACCGACATCGGCGCGGCGGTCGCGCCCGTCACCTTCGGCACGGTCGAGCACATGCTGTTCGACAACGCCAGGCTACAGCCCGGCGAGACGATCCTTATCCATGCCGGCGGATCCGGCATCGGCTCGGCGGCCATCCAGCTGGCCAAGCGGATGGGCTGCACCATCATCACCACGGTCGGCTCCAACGACAAGATCGACAAGGCCAAGGCGCTCGGCGCCGACCATGTCATCAACTACCGCGACGACCGTTTCGAGGGCGTCGTGCGCAAGCTGACCAAGAAGAAGGGCGTCGATGTCGTCTTCGAACATGTCGGCGCCGACACTTTTGCCGCCTCGATGTTGTGCCTGAAGCGTGGCGGCCGCCTGGTGACCTGCGGTTCGACTTCCGGCGTGTCGACGCAGATCAACCTCATGCAGCTGTTCCAGCAGCAATTGAAACTGCTTGGCTCCTTTGGCTGCCGCATGGAGAACATGGCAAACGCCATGCAGAAAATGGCGGCGGGACAGGTCGCACCTGTCATCGATACCGAAGTCGACTTCGACGGTATAGATGCCGCGCTGAAGCGCATGGAAGGCCGCGACGTGTTCGGCAAGATCATCCTGCGCGTCGGCTAGAGCCTTGACCTCTGTGTTCAAGAAGTTCCGCCGGGATCTAAAATTTCGTTACGGCAGGCAACTGCGCCAGCTCAATTACTGGCTGGTGGCGCGGGCGGCGATGATGATCATCTCGGTCCTGCGCCTGCTGCCGGCCGACAGTGCGCTGAATTTCGCCGACCGCGTCGCACGCATGGTCGGCCCCCAGGTGGGACGCCATCAGGTTGCCGTCGACAATCTGCGCAAGGCCTATCCGGAAAAGAGCGAAGCCGAGATCCAGGCGATCGCCTCCGACATGTGGGGCAACATGGCCCGTCTTGCCGCGGAATACATCTTTCTCGACGCCCTCTTCGACTATGACCCTACAGCCATCAAGCCCGGCCGCATCGAGGTCAAAGGAGCGGACCACTTCGTCGAAATCGCTGGCGAACAGAAGCCGCATATCGTCTTTACCGGTCATCTCGGCAATTTCGAATTGCTGCCGGTGGCGGCGGCGACCTTCGGCATGAACATCACGGCGCTGTTTCGGCCGCCCAACAATCCTTATCTTGCCGACTACATCCTCTCGACGCGCCGCTCGACCATGGGCTCGTTGCTGCCATCGATGGCCGGTGCTTCATTCGCCTTGGCCGGGGTCCTGGAGAACGGCGGCAACATCGGCATCCTTGTCGACCAGAAATTCTCCAATGGACTGGATACGACGTTCTTCGGCCGTCCGTGCCAGAGCAATCGGGTGCTGGCCACCCTTGCCCGTCACTATGACTGCGACGTCTATCCGGCGCGCTGCATCAGGCTGCCAGGCAACCGCTTCCGGCTCGAAATCGAGGACAAGCTGACATTGCCGCGCACCGCTGACGGCAGCGTCGATGTCCACGCCACCACCCAGCGTCTCAACGATGTCGTCGAACGCTGGGTGCGAGAAGATCCCGGCCAGTGGATGTGGTTCCACAAAAGGTGGGAGATCAGCGGCGGGCGTCGAAAGCGGCCCTCGCAGGCAAAAGCGGTCCCAAACGCTTAAACAGAACTGCTGGCGAGGGTGTTAGCCCTGCGCCAGCCGACAACAGCGAACCTGAATCTCTTCAGTTCGTCACGACAATCCGCGTATTGCCGAAGCCGGCTTGCCGAACCATCGCATAGAAGGCGGCGGCGTTGGTCGGGTGCAAGCGCACACAGCCATGCGATGCCGGGCGCCCGAGCTGCCTCACCGCGCCGGTGCCGTGAATGGCATAGCCGCCGCGGAAGAACACGGAATGAGGCATCGGCGACATGTCGTATTTGCGCGAATACCACATCCGCGCCGTCCGTTGCGGCCGATAGCTGCCGCGCGGGGTAATGTAGCCTTTGCGCGCGGTGGAGACGCTCCACCGGTAAACCGACGCACCATATCTGACGGTCATCGTCTGCGACGACACGTCAATATTTGCAACGAGGCTGGCTGCCCAGCCCTGCCCCGAAGCACCGAACAGCATCGCAACAAACACGGCTGCCATGAGAACTGTCTTTTTCATGCGATCAAACCCCTTTGATTGCCCCTAACCTGTCTGCCCTCAAATTGTCTTTCATCTTTTTAATGGCAGATGAACGGGCTAACACACACACCTTGACCAATTCGCCAATCCAAAGCAGCGAATTTGAACGATTTCCCGCAATAGTTGCCGCAACGACACGCCGCCCAGGCTCGATCACCAACGGGCTTGCAAAACCGCTGAGATCGCTGCTCAACTCTGGGTATGAACGAGCGACTCCTCCGGGCAATCGATGACAGGCGCGACGATGTCGTCGCGCTGACCACTGAGCTGATCCGTTTTCCGACCATCAATCCACCCGGCGAGGCCTATCGGCCATGCGCCGAATATCTCGGCGCGCGGCTGAAGAAGAGCGGTTTCGAGACCGAATTCATCCGCGCAGAAGGCACGCCCGGCGACACCGACCGCTACCCGCGCGTCAATGTCGTTGCCCGTTTCGACGGAAGATCGTCAGGCGCCTGCGTCCACTTCAACTCACACATCGACGTGGTCGAAGCTGGCGACGGCTGGACCGTCGATCCTTTTGCCGGCATCGTCAAAGACGGCAAGGTCTACGGCCGCGGCGCCTGCGACATGAAGGGCGGTCTTGCCGCCTCGATCGTCGCAGCCGAAGCCTTCCTGGAAGTCTTCCCCGATTTTCCCGGCGCCATCGAAATATCCGGCACGGTCGACGAGGAGTCCGGTGGTTTCGGCGGCGTCGCCCATTTGGCCAGGCTCGGCTATTTCTCGAAGCCCAGGGTCGACCATGTCATCATTCCCGAGCCGCTGAACAAGGACCGCATCTGTCTCGGTCATCGCGGTGTCTGGTGGGCGGAGATCGAGACCAAGGGCGAGATCGCGCACGGCTCGATGCCGTTTCTCGGCGACAATGCCGTACGTCACATGGGCGCCGTGCTGAGGGCTTTCGAGGACGAGCTGTTCCCCGCACTCGACCGCAAGATGACGCGCATGCCGGTCGTGCCCGAAGGGGCAAAACGCTCGACCATGAACATCAATTCGATCCATGGCGGCCAGACCGAGGACTTCCGGCCCGGCCTGCCGTCGCCCAACGTGCCCGACTCCTGCCGGCTGACCATCGACCGCCGTTTCCTGCTGGAGGAAGATCTCGACACCGTCAAAGGCGAAGTGACCGGTATTCTCGACCGGCTAAAGCGCGAGCGGACAAAATTCGACTACGAAATCCGCGACCTGATGGAAGTGCTGCCGCTGATGACCGAGCGCGACGCCCCGGTGGTCAAGGCGGTTGCGCAAGGCATAATGGCGATCTTCGACCGCGAACCCGACTACGTCATTTCGCCCGGCACCTACGACCAGAAGCACATAGCCCGCATCGGCCATATCTATGATTGCATTGCCTATGGGCCGGGCATTCTCGACCTCGCCCATCGGCCGGACGAATGGGTCGGCATATCGGACATGGTAGAATCGGCCAAGGTGATGGCAATAGGGCTCAACGTGCTGCTGCGCGGCACAGCCACGGAATAAGGTGCGCACCGCGACAAGCTTCGACCTGCCGATGCGGTCGCCAGGACAAAAAGATTCCCGGCCACGCCAATGGGCAGAACGAAACGCAATTTACTCCGTGGCGAAATCACGCTTCTATCGCCCGGGTTCGAGCACGTGTCTGAACGCATGGGGAGTTGCACGATGAAACTGTGGAAAACCATTCTGGCGGCCGCGGTGCTGTCGCTGGCCGCCGGCACCTCTGCGTTTGCCGCGCGAACCGACCTGGTCATCGGCATCGCGCTCGAACCCCCGCATCTCGATCCGACCGCCGGGGCGGCCGCGGCGATCGACGAGGTTCTCTACGCCAATGTGTTCGAAGGCCTGACGCGCATCGGGCCGAATGGCGAGGTGCTGCCGGATCTGGCCGAAAGCTGGACCATTTCCGATGATGGAAAGGTCTACACCTTCAAGCTGCACACCGGCGTGAAATTCCATGACGGCACCGACTTCGACGCCAGCGACGTGAAATTCTCGCTCGATCGAGCCCGCGCCGAAAATTCCGTCAACGCACAAAAGGGCCTGTTCGCCGCCATCGACAAAGTCGACGTGGTCGACCCGGCAACCGTCAAGGTCACGCTGAAAAACCCGCAGGGCTCGTTCCTCTACAATATGGGCTGGGGCGACGCGGTAATCGTGGCGCCGGAATCTGCCGATACCAACAAGGAGAAACCGATCGGCACCGGCCCGTTCAAGTTCCAGAGCTGGGCCAAGGGATCGTCGATCACCTTGGTCAAATCGGATAACTACTGGGGTACGCCGGCGTCCCTCGACAAGGCCGAGTTCCGCATCGTGCCGGATGCAGCCGCCTATGTGCCGGCGCTGCTCTCGGGCGACATCCAGGCTTTCCCGTTCTTCGATGCCGACAGCGTCGCCCAGGTCAAGGACGACCCGCGCTTCAAGGTTGTGATCGGCGCGACCGAGGGTGAGACCATCCTGTCGATCAACAACAAGAAGCCGCCTTTCGACAAGCTGCAGGTAAGACAGGCGATCTCCTACGCGCTCGACCGCAAGGCGATCATCGACGGCGCCTCGGCCGGCCTCGGGCAGCCGATCGGCTCGCATATGTCGCCGGCCAACAAGGACTATGTCGACCTCACCGGCCGCTACCCGCATGATGTCGCCAAGGCCAAGGAACTGCTGAAGGAGGCAGGCCTCGAGAACGGCTTCAAGGCGACGCTGAAACTGCCGCCGCCCGCCTATGCGCGGCTCGGCGGCGAGATCATCGCCTCACAACTTCGCGACGTCGGCATCGATCTGGAAATCATCCCGGTCGAATGGGCACAGTGGCTGGATCAGGTGTTCACCAAGAAGGATTACGACCTGACCATCGTCTCCCACACCGAGCCCAACGACATCGATATCTATTCGCGCAAGGACTATTATTTCAACTACGACAACCCGGCCTTCGACAAGGTGATTGCCGACCTCGGTGTCACCTCCGACGAAGCCAAGCGCAAGGAATTGCTGGGGCAAGCGCAGAAGATCCTGGCCGACGACGCCGTGGTCGGCTTCCTCTACGAATTGCCGAAGGTCGGAGTCTGGGACGCCAAGCTGCAAGGGCTGTGGGAAAACGCGCCGATCCAGGCCAATGATTTGACCAAGGTGAAGTGGTCGGATTGAAGACTCAGGCTGCTTGGCGGAACTTGCGCTCCGTCACACCCCCCTCTGCCCTGCCGGGCATCTCCCCCGCAAGGGGGGAGATCGGCAGTTTGGCCGATGGTGCACCCTTTGCAACCTTCTTGGTCTGCGCACCGTCAACGATTGGCGAAAGCCTCGATGAGAGCACAATCTCCCCCCTTGCGGGGGAGATGTCCGGCAGGACAGAGGGGGGTGTGCGGGAACGCAACCTTTGCCCGGTGGACAAAATAACAGTGCCTCCGCTTCCATGACCGCCTATCTCCTAAAACGCATCGCCGTCGCCATCGCCACGCTGCTGCTGGCTTCCATGGTGGTGTTCGCCGTGCTGGAGATCCTGCCCGGCGATCCGGCACGGCTGATGCTGGGCATGAACGCAAGCGCCGACCAGATCGAACTTCTCCGCAACCAGATGGGCCTCAACGCGCCACTGGCCTTGCGCTATCTGCACTGGGCCGGCGGCCTGCTCAGCCTCGATTTCGGCCGTTCCTACACCTATTCGGTGCCGGTCATCGACCTGGTGAGCGAGCGGCTTGCCGTCTCGCTGCCGCTGGCGCTGATTGCACTTGCGCTCTCCACCATCATCGCGATTCCCGTTGGCCTGTTTTCCGCCAGCCGGCGTGGACGCGCCGGTGATACGATTTCGATGGGTGCCGCACAGCTTGGCGTCGCCGTGCCCAATTTCTGGTTCGCGCTGATGCTGATCTATGTGTTCGCCGTCTGGCTGCGGCTGGTCCCGGCCGGTGGGTTTCCCGGCTGGAGTGCCGGCGTCTGGCCAGCCCTGAAATCGCTGCTGCTGCCGGCGGTCGCACTTGCCTTGCCGCAAGCCGCGATCCTGGCGCGCGTCACCCGCTCGGCGCTGATCGAGGTGCTGAGCGAAGACTACATCCGCACCGCCCGCGCCAAGGGCCTGCCCTATCGCGCAGTCTTGTGGCGGCATGCACTGCGCAACGCCATGATCCCGGTCCTGACCATTCTGGGCCTGCAATTCGCCTTCCTGCTTGCCGGCACCATCATCATCGAGAATGTTTTCTATCTGCCCGGCCTCGGCCGGCTGGTATTCCAGGCGATCACCCAGCGCGATCTGATCGTCGTCGAAAGCGTCGTCATGCTGCTGGTCGCCGCCGTCATCGCCGTCAACCTTCTCGTCGATCTTTCCTATGCGGTTGTCGATCCGCGCCTGAGAAGCCGGCAATGACACTGCACATCGACATCCCAGAGGAGACGTTCGGCAGCATCCTGGCCAAGGCATTCAGGAACACCGCCTTCGTGGCCGGTTTCGTCATCACCCTGCTGATCCTGGCAATGGCAATCGTCTCCTATGCGTGGACGCCCTACGACGTCACCAAACTGGTGATATCGGACAAGACGCAAGCCCCCTCTCTGACGCACTGGTTCGGCACCGATCATTTCGGCCGCGACATCCTGTCGATGGTCATGGTCGGCGCCCGCAATTCGATTGCCGTGGCGCTGGTCGCGGTTGGCATCGGCATGGGGGTCGGCGTGCCGCTCGGCGCCTTTGCCGCGGCACGCGGCGGCCTCGTCGACGAGGCACTGATGCGGCTGAACGATCTCGTCTTCGCCTTCCCGGCTTTGCTGTCGGCGATCATGATCACCGCCATCTTCGGGCCGGGCGCGATCAACGCCATCATCGCCATCGGCATCTTCAACATTCCGGTCTTTGCCCGTGTCGCCCGCGCCGGCGCGCTGGCGATCTGGCCGCGCGAGTTCATTCTGGCCGCGCGCGCCGCCGGCAAGAGCAGCACGCAGATCACAATCGAACATGTGCTGCCCAACATCGCCACGCTGCTCCTGGTGCAGGGCACCATCCAGTTCGCGCTGGGCATCCTGGCCGAGGCCGGGCTTTCCTATCTGGGCCTGGGTGCCCAGCCGCCGATGCCGAGCTGGGGCCGCATGCTGTTCGACGCGCAGACCCGCATGGTGGTGGCGCCATGGATGGCGATCTTTCCGGGCATGGCGATCGTCGTCGCCGTGCTGGGACTGAACCTGCTGGGCGACGGCATTGCCGACATCCTCGATCCGAAATCGCGGCGGCAGCGATGAGCCTGCTCGACATTGAGAACCTGTCGCTGACTATCGGCGACACGCAGATCCTCAGGGGTATGGAGCTTTCCGTCGCGCCCGGTGAGGTAATGGGGCTGGTCGGCGAATCCGGTTCGGGCAAATCGATGACCGCGCTGACGGTGATGCAGCTTCTGCCCCATGCCGCGCGCGCCACCGGACGCGTCACATTCGACGGTATCGACATCCTGGCAGCAACCGAGGACCAGATGTGTGCGCTGCGCGGCGACGACATCGGCATGGTGTTTCAGGAGCCGATGACCGCGCTTAACCCGGTCAAGACCATCGGCGAACAAGTCGCCGAAGGCATCCGCTGGCACACCAAGGCCAACCGCGCCGAAGCCGAAGACCGGGCGCGAAAGATGCTCGACCGCGTCGGCTTGCCCGAGGCGAAATTCCCGATGGCGCGCTTTCCGCACGAACTGTCCGGCGGCCAGCGCCAGCGCGTCGTCATCGCCATCGCCTGCGCGCTGAAGCCGAAGCTGCTGATCGCCGACGAACCGACGACGGCGCTCGACGTGGTGCTGCAGGCGCAGATCCTCGACCTCTTGCGCGACCTCGTCGCCGAAAGCCGCATGGGCCTGCTCCTGATCTCGCATGACCTCGCCGTGGTCACCGAGATGGCCGACCGCATCACCATCCTGCGCGGCGGCGAGGTGATGGAAGCCGGCGACACGGCGCGCACGCTGTCCGAACAGCTCCATCCCTATACGCGCCAGCTGGCGCAGGCCTCGATGCATGTGCCGGCGCGCGCCAGGCCGCATGGCATCGAGGCGGGCCATCCCCTGCTTCTGGTCGAGGGCGTGACGCGCGACTATCCCGGCCGGCGCACTTCGCTGTTCAAGCGTGCGCCTGGTATCCGAGCCGTCGACGACGTGTCCCTGTCGATGGCGCCGGGTCAGTCAGTGGCGCTGGTCGGCCGCTCCGGTTGCGGCAAGTCAACGCTCGCCCGCATGATCCTGGCGCTGGACCAGCCAAGCTCGGGCACGATCCGGTTCCGAGGCGAGACCGTCACCGGCAAGAGCGAAGCCGAGCTGAAGCCGGCCCGCCGTGACATGCAGGTCGTCTTCCAGGATCCCTACGGCTCCTTCGACCCGCGCCAGAAGGTCGAAAAACTGGTCGCCGAACCCCTGCATGTGCTGGAGAAAAAGCCGACGCGCGCCGAACGCCGCGAGATGGTGGCGCATGCGCTGCACGAAGTCGGTCTCGGCATCAGCGACATGGACAAATACCCGCACGAATTTTCCGGCGGCCAGCGCCAGCGCCTGTCGATCGCCCGCGCCATCATCACCCGCCCCAAGCTGGTCGTCGCCGACGAGCCGGTCTCGGCGCTCGACGTCTCGATCCGCGCCCAGATCCTCGATTTGTTCGCCGAGCTCAACCAGAAGCTCGGCATCGCCTACCTCTTCATCACCCACGACCTGACCGTCGCCCGCGCCATCACGGACGAGGTGCTGGTCATGCATGACGGCAAGATCGTCGAGCGCGGCAAGACGAGCGAGGTGCTCGACGACCCGCAATCCGAGGCTGCCAAGGCGCTTGTCACCGCCGCCCCTGACTTGCACCGGGCAATCGCGAAGCGGCTGCGAGAGCAAGGCTGATCAGGAGAGAAGGCGGCCCAATCACTCCTGCGGCTTCACCACATCGACCGGGCTGATATCGAGCAGGTCGAGCGTGCGGCGCAGCAGGCGTATCTCGCTCTCGGCCAGTTGCGAATCCGCCTTGGCGATCTCCGCCATATGTTTGGCCAATTGCCGGCGCCGCTCGACATCGAGGTCGCGGAACAGTGCGATCGCCTGCGAACCATTGGTCTCGTAGCCGAACTCGTTGAGATATTCGATGACGCTGTCGATACTGCTTTCCGCAATGCCGAAGGCGTCCTTGCAGATGCGCCGGAAGGCAACCATCTCGCTCTCGCTGACAGACCCGTCGGCCAGGATCATGCGAAACAACATCAGCAGTTCCGCCGACAGGACCGGATCGTCCGCCACCTTGCGCACACCCGGGTCGCCGTCGAATATTTGACGTATCTGGTCCAGCAATGCGAATGCCATCAGGAGCCTCTTTCCGGGTTAACCACACAAATACAAATCCAAGCGCGATGCGCTTGGATAGAGGTAGCGCGGAATGGACCTTGCGCAAACAGGGCGGCCGTGGTCGAACGCCCGATATTTCAGCCGGCCGGACACCCCCATACATCAGATGATCGACCTTAGCATCCAGACCGTCGCCCTGCTCGCCTTCGCCGCCTTTGCCGCGGGCTTTGTTGATTCGATCGCCGGCGGTGGCGGGCTGATCACGGTGCCGGTGCTGCTGCTTGCCGGCTTCACGCCGGTCCAGGCGCTCGCCACCAACAAACTCCAGGGCATGTTCGGTTCGGGCTCGGCGACCATCCACTACGCATCGAAGGGTCATGTCGACCTCCGCCGGCAATTGCCGTCGGCGCTTCTGGCCCTTGTCGGAAGCGCCATCGGCGCCTTGCTGGCAACGATCGTGCCGGGTGACATTCTGCGGGCTGCCCTGCCTATTGTGCTGATCGCCATCGCGCTCTACTTCGCGTTTAAGCCCAACATGAACGACATCGACCGCGCCGAGCGGCTGTCGCCCTTCCTGTTCGGACTGATCCTTGTGCCCGCCATCGGCTTCTACGATGGCCTGTTTGGACCGGGCGCAGGCTCCTTCTACATGCTGGCGTTCGTGGCGCTTGCCGGCTATGGCGTGCTCAAGGCGACGGCGCATACCAAGCTGCTCAACTTCGCCTCCAACATCGGCGGCTTCATCGTCTTCGCGGCCTTCGGCGTCGTCTACTGGAAGATCGGCCTGATGATGGGCGTTGCCCAGTTCCTCGGCGCCCGCGTCGGCGCCAGCCTGGCCATACGCATCGGCGCAAAACTGATCAAGCCGCTGCTGGTAATCGTGTGCCTGGCGCTGGCGGTGAAGCTGCTGGCCGACCCTGCGAACCCGCTGCGCGCCTTGATTGGTGTGTGATCACGCGCCCTGATAGAATGCCGCTGTTCGAATCATGTTGGAGAGGCAGACATGAATCTTAGCGCACCTACCCAGATCGTTTTTATCATCTCCGTTGTTATCGCCATCATCGGCGTTCTCGCCGCGCTTGGCGTTCTTGCGTTCATTCCACTCGCATCGGTGTGGATCGTGCTTATTGCTTTCATCGTGCTTGCCGGCGGCTGCTTGATGCGCGGCGCCTGACACGTTCTCTTGAAGTGGGGACGAGGAGCGCCCGGCAAAAAGCCGGGCGCTTTTGATTCCGGCCAAGGGTCTGCTAGATTTCTTTCTACGGAAGGATGGCCGATGCCAGTCGAGATGCAACCCCGGCAAGAGCAGGACCGATCTGTCGCCGGGCGGTTCGAGATGCGCCGGCGCCTGCCCGATCCTCGACTTCAGGGCATGGTGTCGGACATTTGCGGCTATCGCGAAACAGCGCCCGGCCATCTGCGCAACGTCGAATACGCGTCGCTCACCGTACCGCTGGTCATCAGCTTCGCCGAACCCTTCGCCATCGGCCTCGGCAAGGCGCCCGGCGACAATGACCGCTTCGCCAGTTTCGCCGCCGGCCTCTTTGCCGGACCGGTGGTGATCGAATCCTTCGGCGGTGCCTGCTGCGTCCAGGTCAACTTCACGCCGCTTGGCGCACGCCGTTTCTTCCGCCTGCCGATGAGCGAGCTGGCTGACAGCATGGTCGTCCTCGACGACGTGCTTGGCGCGCAAGGCTTGGCGCTGCGTGAAAAGCTTGGCAACACGCCGGACTGGACGACGCGTTTCGATATGGCCGAAGCCTTCGTCACCGCCCGTCTCGAGAATGCCGCAGAGACGCCGCTCGAAATAGCCTGGGCCTATGACCGCATCATCACATCCGGCGGCCGGACCCGCATTGGATCGATCGCCGAAAGGCTGGGCTGGAGCCGCAAACATCTCGCCGGCAGTTTTTCCAACGCCATCGGCATCGGCCCCAAGACGCTGTCGCGCATCGTCCGCTTCAACCGGGCGCTCGGCCTGTCGAGACAGCCGGCAGCCGACTGGGCTGGCATAGCCGCCGATTGCGGCTATGCCGACCAGGCGCATCTGGTGCGCGAGTTTCGCGACCTCGCCGGCGAGACGCCAACCGCGCTTTCAATCAGGTAACATTTCTTCAAGACCTTGGGACGGCCTTCGACGACAGTGGGCATCGACCAACCCAACTGAAGGAGTTCCCATGCCCACCACCGCTGAAGCGCCGCGGCTTTACCCCGCTTTGCGCTACAAGAACGCTGCAAAAATGATCGACTGGCTGGGCGAAGCCTTCGGCTTCAGCGTTCGTGCCCGCTATGGCGAAGGCGATGTCGTACACCATGCCGAATTGGTCTTCGGCTCCTCGATGATCATGCTGGGCACGGTGCGCGACGACGACTACGGCAAGATGGTCGGCGAGCCCGGCTCAGGCGGCGGCAAGTCGATCTACATTGCAGTCGATGATGCCGATGCCGCCTATGCCAAGGCCAAGAAGGCCGGCGCCACCATCATCCAGGAATTGACCAACCGCGACTATGGCAGCCGCGAATTCATCTGCCGCGACCCGGAAGGCAATGTCTGGTCCTTCGGCACCTACTGGCCGAAGGCAAGCGAAAGGGCCTGAACGACCATCGCCAGCGCTTGAAGTTGGCGAAAGCGTCCAAACTTCGTCATACCAGGGCGAAGCAGGAGCGAAGCTCCGTCGCGGAGACCCTGGTATCCATGCCGTGACCTCGACCAAAGAGTGCAACGGAGCAGAATTCTGCACCGAAGCAACGCTTCGAAGTCGCGGCATTGGATCCTCGGGTCTGCGGCGCGTCGCTACGCTCCTTGCTCCGCCCGTGGATGACGACGTGATGGGCGTTTATCGCTAGTTGCCAAGGTGGTTCGCCAAACGGGCTCTATCGAGCCAACCCAAAAATCGCGTCACAGTCGAGATTAGTCTCCAGCTCGGCCGCGATCTCGTCCAGCGCTTTCTCGACCTCGGCGCGATAATCGACGCCGCCGCCGCTGACGCCAAGGCTCGCAAGGTAGGCAGCGCGAAAGCCATCGGCGCCAAACAGGCCATGCATATAAGTACCCAACACCTTGCCGTCGGCCGACACCGCCCCATCCTCGATGCCATTGATGATTGCCGACGGCCGCAGCGTATCCGGTCCGGTGGTGCGGCCGAGATGGATTTCGTAGCCTTCGAGCGGCAGGTCGAATTGCACCGAACGGGCGCTGATATTGCGCACCGTCTTTTCCGGTTCCATCACCGTTTCGACGTCGAGCAGGCCTAGCCCTTCGGCTTCGGTGACGCTGCCCTCGACGCCGTCGGGATCGCGGACAGCACGGCCGAGCATCTGGAAACCACCGCAAATGCCGACGACATGGCCGCCGCGCTTGCGATGGGCCAGCAAGTCGCGATCCCAGCCGTTCTCGCGGAATTTCAGGAGATCGCCGATGGTCGACTTGGAGCCCGGAATGACCACCAGTCCGGCATCGGCCGGCAGCGGCCTTCCCGGCGGCACGAACACCACCTCGACCTGCGGTTCGGCCTTGAGCGGGTCGAGATCGTCGAAATTGGCGATGCGGCCAAGCATCGGCACCGCCACCTTCAGCGCGCGCGCTTCGCCGGATGCCAGCCGTTCCAGCACCACCGAATCTTCCGAAGGCAGGCGTGCCGCCGCCTTCAGCCACGGCACGACACCGAAACAGCGCCATCCCGTGAATGTCTCGATCGACTTCAGACCGTCGTCGAACAGCGAAACGTCGCCGCGAAACTTGTTGATGAGGTAGCCGACGATCATGCGCCGGTCCTCTTCCGGCAGGATCAGATGCGTGCCGACGACCGAAGCGATGACGCCGCCGCGATCGATGTCGCCGACCAGCACCACGGGCACGTCGGCGCGCGTGGCAAAGCCCATATTGGCGATGTCGCGGCTGCGCAGGTTGATCTCGGCCGGCGAACCGGCGCCCTCTACGATGACCAGATCGGCGCCCTCGCCGACCTTGCCCCAGGAGTCCAGCACGGCATCCATCAGCCGGCCCTTCATCGCCTGGTAGTCGCGCGCCCGCGCTTCGCCGAACATTTTGCCCTGCACGATGACCTGCGCGCCGACATCGGTCTGCGGCTTGAGCAGCACCGGGTTCATGTGAACCGATGGCGCAACACCGCAAGCGATCGCCTGCAGCCATTGCGCGCGGCCGATCTCGCCGCCGCCATGATTGTTGTCGCCCGGAATGTCGGCGACGGCGGCGTTGTTCGACATGTTCTGCGGCTTGAATGGCCGCACCTTCAGCCCACGCTTTTTTGCCGCCCGGCAGAGGCCGGCGACCAGCACCGTCTTGCCGACATCCGAACCCGTGCCTTGCAGCATGATCGCTTTGGCCATCAGCCCCTGCCCTGCGCCACGGTTCCGGTAATATCGGATTTCTGCGCCAGCGGCCCGCCGCGCCAGATGTAGAGCGCCAGCAATGGGTCCTTGCCGGTGCGCATGGCGTGATTGACGTTGGACGCGTGGTGGACGACCTCGCCGGCCGTGCGCATGCAAAAGCCGCTCTCGCCCGTGCGCCATTCGGTACCGCCGGTCAGCGGAATGTAGATTTCCTCGGCAATGTGATGGTGGTCGGGATAGACGATATCAGGCCCAAGGATCAGCACGCCGGCGGCGACCGCGTCATTGGCGAAGTGGCCTCGGTTGCCGAACACTTCCAGCCAGCCGTAATTGTCGATGAACTCTTTTCCGAAATCCGCCTCGCTGTAGGTCTGCCCCCAGCGGAAATCATTCCGACGCTCGGCAAGCAGTTGCACCAGCGGCTTGGCATCCGACGGCGCCAGTTCGGCGGCGCGATCAAGATGGCGCAGGCAGGCAAGCGGATGTGGCTCCAGCGTGCGGGCCGGCATGCCCCAGCCAATGCGCGCCACGGCTTCGCGCACCAAGGCGTGATCCACGGACGCAAGGTATGCGTGGAACCGGCCCAGCAGTTCATCGAATTTTGTCGTCACATTGTGCTCCGGACATGCATTGATGCACAGCCGCTCCCCAAAGGGCCGGTTGATAGGCTCGGGTTGCGCGGCGGCATCATTGGTCTAGATTGGTGCGCGCGCAAAGCCAAAAACGACAGGCCAACAGGTCGAAGATTAGGGAGCACGCCATGGACGCCGCGGTCGATGCGAGCACCAGCCAGTTCGAACTTAACGAGGAGCAGGGCGCCATCCAGGAGATGGCGCAGGCCTTCGCCGCAGACCGTGTCGCGCCGAATGCGTTAGACTGGGACCGCAACAAGCATTTCCCGGCCGACGTGATCCGCGAGACCGGGCCGCTCGGCCTTGGCGGCATCTATATCAGCGATGACGTCGGTGGTTCCGCGCTCGGCCGGCTCGATGCCGTACTGATCTTCGAGGCGCTTGCGCACGCCGATCCGGCCTTCTCGTCCTTCATCTCGATCCACAACATGGTGGCCTCGATGATCGACCGTTTCGGCAATGACGAGCAGCGCCAGCGCTTCCTGCCCAAGCTCACGTCGATGGAATGGCTGGCGAGCTACTGCCTGACCGAGCCCGGCTCCGGCTCCGATGCCGCGGCGCTCAAGACCCGTGCGGTCAGGAGCGGCGACGACTATGTCCTCAACGGCACCAAGCAGTTCATCTCCGGCGCTGGCGACAGCGATGTCTACGCCGTCATGGTGCGCACCGGTGCCGAGGGGCCGAAAGGCATTTCCACCATCATCGTGCCGAAAGACGCGCCAGGCCTCTCCTTCGGCGCCAACGAGCACAAGATGGGCTGGCACATGCAGTCGACCCGCCAGGTGATTTTCGAGGATTGCAAGGTGCCGGCGGAAAACCTTTTGTCCGGCGAAGGCGCGGGCTTCGGCATCGCCATGGCCGGGCTCGACGGCGGCCGGCTGAACATATCAGCCTGTTCGCTGGGCGGCGCGCAGTCGGCGCTCGACAAGGCGCTTTCCTACACCGCCGAGCGCAAGGCCTTCGGCTCGAAGATCAACCAGTTCCAGGCGCTGCAGTTCAGACTGGCCGACATGGAGACCGAGCTGCAGGCGGCGCGTATTTTCCTTTATGCCGCCGCCTCGAAGCTCGACAGCAAGGCGCCGGATGCCGGCAAATGGTCGGCGATGGCCAAGCGCTTCGTCACCGATACCGGCTTCAACGTCGCCAACGACGCACTGCAGCTGCTCGGCGGCTATGGCTACCTGCATGACTACGGCATCGAGAAGCTGGTGCGGGACCTGCGGGTACACCAGATCCTGGAAGGCACGAACGAGATCATGCGCGTCATCATCGCGCGGGCGCTGATTGGTAGGCAGTAGGCAGTAGGCAGTAGGCAGTAGGCAGTGAGATGACCGGCAAGATCAGTTCGTACAAGGATCTTATCGTGTGGCAGCAGGCGATGGATCTGGCTGTCGCCACCTATTCTTTGACCAAGGCATGGCCCAAGGAAGAATTGTACGGGTTGACCAGCCAAATCCGCCGTTCAGCGACCTCTATCCCTGCAAACATCGCCGAAGGTTATGGTCGAGACAACAGAGGCTCTTATCAGCAATTTCTCCGGATCGCCCAAGGCTCGCTGAAGGAGTTCGAGACACACCTCCAGATCGCCGAACGCATTGGCCTTGCCACGCATGATCAAGCTGATCACTTGCTGATATCGACCGAGGGCATCGGCAAAATGCTTCGCCAACTCATTGTCAGACTTACACCTGAATAGACATGCCTACTGCCTACTGCCTACTGCCTACTGCCTACTGCCTACTGCCTACTGCCTACTGCCTACTGCC
>NZ_JAMYOM010000012.1:0-192770 GCF_040319805.1 Mesorhizobium sp. M0848
ACTTTTTTTTTGCCAATTTCCAAATATATCCCCACCCCCTTGTTGTGGGCATCGGGGGGGGGGCCGGGGCGGGGGGGGGGGCCCCCCCCCCCCCGTTAGGGGGGGGGGAGGAACCCAAGTCCTGAAAGTCGCCGCCAGTACCCCGTCTACTCTGCCGCCTCATACCCTGCGATGCCCTTGATCTCGAGGAAATCCTCGAGCCCGTATTCGGCATATTCGCGGCCATTGCCCGACTGCTTGTAGCCGCCGAACGGCAGGCCGGCGTCCCACTGCGGATAATTGATGTAGACATTGCCGGTGCGCATGCGCGCCGCGACTTCGCGCGCCTTCTTCATGTCCTTGGCCTGGATGTAGGAGGCAAGGCCATAGACGGTGTCGTTGGCGGTCTCGACCACCTCGTCGACGCTGTCGTAGGGCATGATCGCCAGCACCGGCCCAAAGATCTCCTCGCGCGCGATGCGCATGTCGTGGGTGACGTCGGCGAACACCGTCGGCCTGACATAGTAGCCGCGGTTAAGCTCGGCCGGCCGGCCTGGGCCGCCCGCCACCAGCGTCGCACCTTCATCGATGCCGGCCTGGATCAGGTCCTGGATCTTGTCGAACTGGACCTGGCTGACGACCGGGCCAAGCTTGGTGCCGGCGGCGTCAGCGGGGCCGACGGTGAACTTTTCCGCCGCGGCCTTGGCATAGCCGGCCGCCTCTTCATGGCGGTCGCGCGGCACGAACATGCGCGTCGGCGCGTTGCAGGACTGGCCGCTGTTGCTGAAGCAGCCGGCGACGCCCTTGCTGACGGCGCTTGCGAGGTCGACATCCCCGAACAGGATGTTGGCCGACTTGCCGCCAAGCTCCTGATGCACGCGCTTGACCGTGTCGGCGGCGGCCTTGGCCACCAGGATGCCGGCACGGGTCGAGCCGGTGAACGACACCATGTCGATGTCGGGATGGCTGGACAGCGCCTGGCCGACGCCGGGACCGTCGCCATTGACGAGGTTGAAGACGCCCTTCGGCACGCCGGCCTCGTCCAGGATTTCGGCGAAGATGATGGCGTCGAGCGGCGCGATCTCGGAGGGCTTCAGCACCATCGTGCAGCCAGCAGCAAGCGCCGGACCGACCTTGCAGGTGATCTGGTTGAGCGGCCAGTTCCACGGCGTGATCAGCCCGACGACGCCGATCGGCTCCTTGACCACCAGATGGTTGCCCTTCACGTGGCGGAATTCGAAAGTCTTCAGCGTCTCGGCCATTTTGGTCAGATGCGCCAGCCCAATGCCGACCTGGCTGTCCAACGCCATCTGGCGCGGCGCGCCCATCTCGCGTGACACAGCGACGGCAAGATCGCCACTGCGCTTCTTGTAGACCGCGATGATGCGGTTCAGCAGGTCGAGCCGCTCACCAACCTCTGTAAAACCAAAGCTGTTGAAGGCGCGCTTGGCGGCAGCCACCGCCTTGTCGACATCGGCCTTGGAGCCTAGCGAAATCTGCGCAAAGGCGTCCTCATTCGAGGGATCTATGACGTCCAATGTGTTGGGCACAACAGGATCGACCCACGCGCCATCGATATAGAATTGCAGATTGTGTGACATGGTTTTCTCCTTGGCCGCATGGCCGCGCCGGGCCGTCATATCTGGCTGGAGATAACGATGCACAAACGCCGCTGTCAAACGCAACCCCCGAAGTCGTTGAGCCAGTGCGGCAGTGATTGAGCCAGAGCGGTTGGGCCAGCGAGTAGTGGTGAGGATGGACTACAGCAAGATATGCCCGGCCTCGACCAGAAACCGCCTCGCGGCGGCCTGATCCGTCGCTTTCACCAACAGATGGTCACCATCGAAAGTGGACACCAGGAAGATGCCCAACCCGTTTTCCGACAACGGCCTGATAACCGACAGCACGATACCGGTTTCATCGAAGGCAAACGGGCCCTCGAGTTTGAAGGCCACCCAGTCGATATCCTGCTTGACGGCATGCGGCACGCGGTCCTGCAAGCAAACGATCGAAAGCTCGTCGTCAGTCCTTGTGATGCTGACGAAGCCTGGCCCGTCCGCCCAACCGGGAATGATCTCGCCCGCCTCCAGCCGGGAAACCGCGTAAAGCCCTAGGAGTTGCTTAAGCCTGACCCTGGCAGCCATTATCGAACTCCTTCGTCAGATTGCCGGTAATCCCGCGAGCCTCTTGCTCATATAGACCGTCATGCCGCCCATGAACGGCTCTTCCCGATCGATGACATAGCCCTGCCTCTTGTAGAGCGACACATTCGCCTCGAAGGCGCCATTGGTCAGCAGGCGAAGCTCGGCACGTCCTGCTTCGATTGCCTTGCGCTCGGCCAGCTCCAGCAACAGCCGGCCAATCCCTCTCCCCTGCGCATCCGGTGCCACGCAGACATTCTCGATCCAGAGGTGATCTGCGGCCAGGATGGTTTCGATCATCCCGACAATGCCGCCATCCTCGACGGCGAGATCGAACGGATGCTCGGCAACAGCCTTGTCGTAGTCGGCGCGCATAGGCAGCGGCTCGCGGCCGATCACCGGCACCCATTTGACATAGGCGGCACGAACGATATCCCGGATCGCGGTGGCGTCAGCGGGCTCGGCGGGCCGAAGCCGGATAGAAGAATTGGTGGTCATCAAAGTGCTCCAGATATGAAAAACCCCGCCGGCGGTGTCGCGGGCGGGGCTGGAAACGAACGAACCGGATCTATCCTGCCGGTCTTTGTCGTCGCGCAATCAGTCTGCCGCTCCGCACTGTGCAGGTGCGGCGTCGCTTGGTGTTGGTGGGCGCGAGGACGAACATGGCGCCAAGCTGGAACATGATGCGTGGCGCTGTCAAGGCGGCTGCTCGATCGGTAATGTCTCATGTCATGGAATCGCTGCGGGCCTTGCGATAAACGGCAATTGATCGATGGACAAAATATGACCGGAACGCTGAACAAGGGTGCGGATGGTTGCCATCCTGAACCTGGCCTATTTCGGGATCGAGTTTGCCGTAGCCGTCTGGATCGGATCGGCATCGCTGTTCGCGGACAGCATCGATTTTCTGGAGGACGCATCCGACAATCACCGCCGCCGACGGCCGGCTTTCGCCGTCGAGATGCAGGGACGCGCGGCAAGCAACAATTACTGGGCCAGTTTCTCCCTCCCCGCGCAACACAGCCTGACCGCGCCTTCGGGAATCGTTGCCCCCGGCGGCCGGTGGCGGCGCAATGCCCGGCCAATGGAACACCCTCCATCCCCGTCGCCGATATCCACACAAATCCGGCGGACCCGGCCCGGCCTTGGCGGCGGACGGCGCGGACGGGAATCTATCAGCCGCATCTGGTGGACGACGACCAGCGGAGCAACGACCGCGGCATGTTCTAGGCGGCGCGCCGGCAGGCGATGTCGCATCTGGACTGCACCCGCAGTCGTTCTATCTTTTTGCTCGACCCAGACCAAGCACCGGAGCCATCGCCGTGACCGTTACCGACCTCTATCGAGGCTACATCGCCTGCCTCAACAATCAGGATTGGCAAAATCTGCATCGCTTCGTCCATGACGAGGTCCACTACAATGGCGACCGCGTCAGGCTGGCGGGGTACCGCGAAATGCTGGAGCGCGATTTTCGGGAGATCCCAGACCTCTATTTCGACATCCAACTGCAAATCGCCGAACCGCCGTTCATAGCCAGCCGGCTCCAGTTCAACTGCACGCCGAAGGGAACCTTCTTCGGCCTGCCCATCAACGGCCGGAAGATCTCCTTCAGTGAGAACGTCTTCTATGAATTCCTCGACGACACAATCAGGAACGTCTGGTCGGTGATCGACAAGGCGGCGATCGAAGCGCAGCTTTAATCCAGGTCGGCCAGAAGATGACGCACAGCCAATGCCCGACCGATCGTTCGTAAAAACCGATCATTATGACGAAAATAATTCGTTGGAAAGATTATTTGAGGAATGACATTCTCCCCGCGTACTCGCCTGGAGCATTGCATTGTCTTCCGTTTCCCACTTCGCGAACGATATTCCGAAAAGCGCTTTTCCTGCTGATCTGACACCAAGGCGGAAATCCCTCAACTGGAATGGCATCGTCCCCGGCGTCGTCCTTGTCACGATGATCACGGCTGTTGCCTTCTCGGCCCGCAATGTCTCCGGCGTCGCCTTGTTCAGCCCGATGATCCTGGCCGTCGTTGCCGGCATGATCCACTCCAACGTGCTCGGCACACCGGTGCACGCCAAAGCCGGTATCGCATTCTCGCAAAAGCGCCTGTTGCGCTTCGCCATCGTGCTGCTCGGCTTCCAGCTGACGCTGGGCCAAGTCGTCTCGATCGGCGCCGGCGGCGTCGGCATTGTCGCGGCCACGCTTGGTGCCACCTTCGTTTTCACCATCACGCTCGGTCGGCTGATCGGCGTCGACGCCAAGCTGGCGCAGCTGATCGCCGCCGGCACCTCGATCTGCGGCGCCTCGGCTATCGTCGCCACCAACATCGTCACCGATGCGCGCGACGAGGACGTCACCTACGCCGTCGCCTCGATCACCTTGTTCGGCACCGTCGCCATGCTCGGCTTCCCGCTCATGGCGCCCATGCTCGGCCTCGACCAGCACGCTTTCGGCCTGTGGGCAGGCGCCTCGATCCATGAAGTGGCGCAAGTCATCGGCGCCGGCTTCCAGAACGGCACCCAGTCCGGCGAGATCGCCACCGTCGCCAAGCTGACCCGCGTCGCCATGCTGGCGCCGATGGTCGTCGCGCTCGGCCTGATGGCGCGCCGCAGGAGCAGCAGTGAGGTGGCGGCGCGGCCGCCCATGCCGTGGTTCGTCGCCGCCTTCGTCGCCATCGTGGCGCTGAACAGCCTCGTCACCGTGCCGGCCGAGGTGAAATCGGCAATGGCGCTCGCCACCACCATCATGCTGACCATGGGGCTGGCCGCCATGGGCCTGCAGGCCGACATCTCGCAGTTGCGCTCACGCGGCCTGCGCCCCTTGGCGCTCGCCTTCTCGGCCTTCCTGTTCATCGGCTGCTTCAGCCTGCTGCTGGTGAAATTCGCCTAGTCTAAACCGGGCCTAGTCCTCGAACGAACTCGCCGCGGCATAGATCGCCGCCAGCGTCTCGATGCCGGCCTGGTCGGCCTTGTCGAAGCGGCCGGGCAGCGGGCTGTCGAGATCGAGCACGCCGAAGACGCCTTCATCGTCCTCGAGCAGCACCACCAGTTCCGAGCGCGAGTCGGCATCGCAGGCGATGTGGCCGGGAAAATCATGCACGTCCTTGATCAGCATCGAGGTGCCGAGTTCGACCGCCGTTCCGCACACGCCCTTGCCGACGGCGATGCGCATACAGGCCGGCTTGCCCTGGAACGGCCCGAGCACCATTTCCTCGTCCGACTGCAGGAAATAGAACCCGGCCCAGTTGAGGTCCGGCACCATCTGGAAGATGAGTGCTGCGGTGTTGGCGGCGTTGGCGATCGAATCGCGCTCGCCGTCGAGCAGCGCCTTAAGCTGAGTGGCGAGGTCGCGGTAGAACGCGGCCTTGTCTGAGGTGTCGATGGCCTTGGCCGCAAACATGAACGTGTCTCCGTATCGAGGATAGCTGTTCGTCCGATCGCTTGCCAAAGTCGGCGAGCTCCGCGACCAGACGGCCGCCCGCACAGTCTAGCGTGGATTGCGTCCCCTCCGAAAGCCGCAAGATCAGGGGTGCCTCCCGGCGCTGAGCCGGACGGCAAGGCAGCTATGCGTAAACTTTGCGATCATCTTGAGAATCATGACGGCCCCGATCGGGGCCGTCATTCACCTCTCAAAGAGATCGGACAAGTCCCGGGTTTTAGTAGCCGCCCATACCGCCGCCGCCCGCCGGGGCAGCGTCTTTCGGCGGGATGTCGGTGATCATCGCTTCGGCGGTGATCAGAAGGGCTGCGATCGAACCGGCATCCTGCAGTGCGGTGCGCACCACTTTCGCCGGATCGACGATGCCTGCCTTGATCATGTCGACATAGACCTCGTTCTGGGCGTCAAAACCCTGATTGTGGTCCTTGCTGTCGGTGAGCTTGCCGACGACGATCGAGCCTTCAACGCCGGAATTCTCGGCGATCTGGCGGATCGGCGCTTCGAGCGCCCGCAGCACGATCGTGATGCCGGCCGTGACATCGGCATTGGCGCCGGTCAGGCCGCCAAGCACCGAGCGGGCACGCAGCAGAGCCACGCCGCCGCCGGGCACGATGCCTTCTTCAACCGCCGCGCGGGTGGCGTTCAGCGCATCGTCGATGCGGTCCTTCTTTTCCTTGACTTCCGACTCGGTGACGCCGCCGACGCGGATGACGGCAACGCCGCCGGCGAGCTTGGCCAGTCGCTCCTGCAGCTTCTCCTTGTCGTAGTCGGAGGTCGTCTCTTCGATCTGGCCCTTGATCTGGGCGACACGCGCCTGGATCGTCGCCTTGGTGCCGGCACCGTCGATGATCGTGGTGGTGTCTTTCTCGATCAGCACACGCTTGGCGCGGCCGAGCATCTCGATGGTGACGTTTTCAAGCTTGATGCCGAGGTCCTCGGAGATCATCTGGCCTGATGTCAGCACGGCGATGTCTTCCAGCATCGCCTTGCGGCGATCGCCGAAGCCCGGCGCCTTGACGGCCGCGACCTTGAGGCCGCCGCGCAGCTTGTTGACGACCAGCGTCGCCAGAGCCTCGCCCTCGACGTCCTCGGAGATGATCAGCAGCGGCCTGCCGCTCTGCACCACCGCTTCGAGGATCGGCAGCATCGCCTGCAGATTGCCGAGCTTCTTCTCGTGGATGAGGATGTAGGGCTCTTCCAGCTCGACGCGCATCTTGTCGGCATTGGTGACGAAATAGGGCGAGAGATAGCCGCGGTCGAACTGCATGCCTTCGACGACGTCGAGTTCGGTCTCTGCGGTCTTGGCTTCCTCGACTGTGATGACGCCGTCATTGCCGACCTTGTCCATCGCCTTGGCGATCATCTCGCCGACGCTGGCATCGCCATTGGCGGCGATGGTGCCGACCTGTGCGATCTCGGCCGACGACTTGACCTTCTTGGCGCGCGCCTGGATTTCCTTGACCACGGCGGAAACCGCCTGGTCGATGCCGCGCTTCAAATCCATGGGGTTCATGCCGGCGGCGACCAGCTTGGCGCCTTCGCGCAGGATCGAGGCGGCCAGCACCGTGGCGGTGGTGGTGCCGTCACCGGCGAGGTCGTTGGTCTTCGAGGCCACTTCGCGCACCATCTGGGCGCCCATGTTCTCGAACTTGTCGGCAAGCTCGATTTCCTTGGCGACGGTGACGCCGTCCTTGGTGATGCGCGGCGCGCCATAGGCCTTGTCGATGATGACGTTGCGGCCCTTGGGGCCGAGCGTGACCTTCACCGCATTGGTGAGGATCTCGACGCCGCGCAGCATGCGGTCGCGCGCATCGGTGGAGAATTTGATTTCCTTGGCAGACATGATTTTTATCCAGTTCGTTCGGAGAAAATGAGGTCAGGCAGCTTTCTTGGCGGCCACGGTCTTGTCGGTTGCAGCCGTCTCGCCCTTGTCGATGATCCCGGTCTCGCTCTTGTCGATGACGCCCATGATGTCGGCTTCCTTCATGATCAGAAGGTCCTCGCCGTCGATCTTGACCTCGGTGCCCGACCATTTGCCGAACAGGATGAAGTCGCCGGCCTTGACGTCGAGCGGAACAAGCGCGCCGTTTTCGTCGCGTGCGCCAGGGCCGACGGCGATGACTTCGCCCTCTTGCGGCTTTTCCTTGGCAGTGTCGGGGATGATGATCCCGCCCTTGGATTTGATATCGCCTTCGGCGCGACGAATGACGACGCGGTCGTGGAGTGGCCGAAATTTCATGGGAACTTTCTTTCTGGGGCCGGCACAGGCGGCCACGCCCCTCCTCTATAGACGCGTTGGCACTCGATAGATAGGAGTGCCAAAAATTATTCGCGGACCACATTAAATATTCAAAAGTATTATTTCAGCTGGCCGTTTCGTGATATCCGCAGAATGTCAAATAATTCAAAAGATTGAATTTTGCCGATCGAGTGCCTATTTATCGGACAAGTTCACTTTCACGATTTCAGGCACAAGGGAGATTTCTTCGATGGCCGAAGGCAATCAGACGATCATGGAAAAAGCTGAAGCCCGCTTTGTCGACAAGCAGAAGAAGACAGCGGAGAAAAACAAGGCGACCGCCGAATATATGTCCGAGGCAAGAGCCAGGGAGATCAAGACGGCAAGGCTGAGGGAGCTTCGGCTGGCCAAGGAAGAGGCCGATCGTGTCGCCGAGGCCCTCAATCCGACGCCGAAGAAGAAGCGGGTAACCAAGAAAGCCACGGAGGCCAAGGCATGAGCCTCACCTTTCCCAACCGCAGCCGCAGCTATGACGAAGCGGGCCAGCGCATTCGTTTCGTTGGCCATGACGGCATGTTCCAGATCTCGTTTTCCGTCGCTGCCGACGCCATGGCCAAGATGCGGCCGGGCACTGCTGCCGATGAAGCCGGTTATCTCCAGACATTCGACACCGAGAGCAGCGCCATCCGCGAGGTGGCGTCGAAGGCCTATGACCGCACCCGCAAGAGCATGTATGTGCTGACGGCGGCCGATTTCGGCTGAAATGGCGGCGAGTTGGCGCTGACCGCGATCAGGTCTTGCGCTCGGCCCTTTCGCGGCGTTTGACGTCGCGGACATTCATCTGCACGACCATGTCCTCGGCCTCGCGCGGCCCCATCCCGACCATCACCTTTTGCCGGACAACCGCAGGCTGGCCGGTGAAGACATCGATGATGCTCCAGCTCTGGGGAAGCTCCATGCGCAGCGTGTAGCGGTTGGCCATGGCGGTCAGCCTTGCATCGTGAAAAACACGGCGCCCAGGATCAGCACCGTCCAGGCGACGACCGACAGTTTCAGCACCATGCCGCCATGCACGGCCAGAAGCTTCCGCAGGTGCGGCACACCTGCCGACGAGACCGGTGCCGCCGCCAAGGCGACAGGGGCCTTGAGGCCAAGTTTTCCAAAGACGGGCAGCAGCGACGGTTCACGCACGAAAGGCCTCGAATGTCAGGGAAAAGCGAAGCAACTACGCTCGCACCCCTTCCATAGCACTCTTTTCGCGAGCGCCTGCATGCCAAATTCAAGACAGGACTGCTTTGACGGCCAGTCCGTACTGCCTTCGCAACACACAATCTATTCGTGGGAATTGACTGCGCCCGGGGCAGATTGGGACGCCAAATTTTGGAGGCCTCGCCTCGGGATCGAACCGAGGCTTCAGAGATTTGCCGTCTCCAGCGTAGCCGCTCCGCCACGAGGCCATGGCTGTGAAGTAGCGGCCAAATATTTACGGAAAGGTTAATCCCGAGGGATTGTTCAGAATTTTCGGGGTCGAGTTTCAGAGCGTTCGCCAGCCAACCTTGCCGGGTCTCGCTTCCGGCGCAGAGTTGCGATCCTTCACGCCCCAAGCGGCAGCCCGCCCCGTCTCGACCGAGGGCCTCCAGCACTGCGACTGACGTTCTTCCCCTGAGCTACGCGCTTCCGAGGCTGCTTTTACCCCGCGTTGCACTTCGGAGGAGAGGAGCGGAGGCCAACCAACTTTTTCCCTTGAACAGCGATTCGATCTGGCTTAGCTTCATCTGAGAAAAGGTTTTCCCAAGCAATCGTCGTCGGGCTCGGCCACCTGCCGGGCCTTATCCGGCTCGGTAAGAGAAAACCTTTTCCCAACCAAGGATCTCGGCGCGATGCCATCGGACGATCTGCCTGTTCCGGTCTTTTCCAAGCCAGTCACCTTGCGTGACGTGGCCGCCCAGGCCGGAGTCAGCGTCGCCACCGCATCCAAGGCACTCAACGGCCAGGGCCGGATGACAGCCGAGACGCGCGAACGCATTCGCGAGACCGCCCGGCGGCTCGGTTTCCGGCCCAACAGCCTGGCGCAAAGCCTGCTCCGGCGCCGCAGCTTCACCGTCGGCCTGCTCACCAACGATACCTATGGCCGCTTCTCGCTGCCGTTGATGTCGGGCATTTCGGACGCGCTGGTCGACAATGGCGTCTCGGTGTTCCTGTGCAATGTCGAGGAGGATCCGCGGCTGGGCCAGATGCATGTCGACGCCATGCTCGACAAGCGCGTGGACGGCATCATCGCCACCGGCAAGCGCATCGATCGCCATCTGCCCGTCGACCTCTCCAATCTGCGCGTCCCGGTGATCTATGCCTTCACGCAGCCAGATCCCGACGCCGTCGCCTTCGTCTCGGACGATGTTGGCGGCGCCCGGCTGGCCGTCGAGCATTTCTGCCGGCTTGGCCGCAAGCGCATCGCCCACGTCACCGGGCCAGCGAGCTTTGCCGTGGTGCACGCGCGCGTCCAGGCTTACCGCGACGTGCTCGTCGAAAACGGCCTCCCGGTCAGCGAGCCGCTGCTCGGCTCCTGGTCGGAAGCCTGGGGTCACCAGGCGGTTGCGCAACTGTTCGACGGCAAAAGCGAAAGGCCGGACGCGGTCTTCTGCGGCAACGACCAGATCGCGCGCGGCGTCATCGATGCTCTGCGCGAACGCGGGCTCGACGTCCCCAGTGATGTCGGCGTCATCGGTTTCGACAATTGGGAGATCGTGGCCGAGGCGACGCGCCCGCCGCTGACCTCTGTCGACATGAACCTGGTCGCGCTCGGGCGCGAGGCCGGGTTGACCCTGCTTTCGCTGGTCGGCGGCAAGCCCGCCGCGCCAGGCATTCGAAAACTGCCGTGCCGGCTGGTGGTGCGGCAGTCATGCGGCCATCCGCCGGGTGGCTGAAAGCGAAGCGCCGCGCAATCGGCGCCGAGCCGCGGACCGCGGCCAACCTTGGAGGAGGAGAACATGAGGAACCTGATTGCCAAACTGACTCTGGCCGCTGCCGTTTTGGGTGGCGGTCTCGGCACTGCCGCCGCCGAGACGGCCAACATTTGGGTGCGCGCCGACGGCTCGAATTTCATGCCGAGGATCGTCGATGCCTACAACAAGGCGCACACCAACCAGATCAAGCTCGACATCATTCCCAATGCCGAGATCATCCCGAAATACGGTGCCGCGGCCGCCGGCGGCACGGCGCCCGACGCCCTGTCGCTCGACCTGATCTACACGCCGTCCTTCGCCGCAGCCGGCCAATTGGAGGACATCACCGACTGGGCAAAGTCCCTGCCCTATTTTGCCAGCCTGTCGCCGGCGCATGTGAAGACCGGCACCTACAAGGATCACATCTATGGCCTGCCCTTCTCCGCCGACGCCTCGGTGCTGATCTGGAACAAGAAGCTGTTCAAGCAGGCCGGCCTCGACCCCGAAAAAGGTCCGGCCAACTGGGCCGAGATCGCGGCCGATGCCGAGAAGGTCAATGCGCTCGGCGGCAACATCAAGGGCTTCTACTTCTCCGGCAATTGCGGCGGCTGCAACATCTTCACCTTCACACCGCTGATCTGGGCGTCTGGCGGCGACATCCTGAGCGAAGACGGCTCTAAAGCGACGCTGGACAGCCCGCAGCTGCGCGGCGCCATCGATCTCTACCGCTCGATGGTCAAGAAGGATCTGGTGCCGGCGGGCGCGCAGACCGATACCGGCGCCAACTTCTTTGCGGCATTTGCCGCCGGCAATATCGGCATCTCGCCGTCCGGCGCCTTCGCCATTGGCGCGCTCAACACCCAGTATCCCGATATCGACTACGGCGTCACCTTCCTGCCGGGCAAGGACAGCGGCTGGTCGTCCTTTGCCGGCGGCGACAATTTCGTCGTCACCAAGGGCACCACCAAACTGCCCGTGGTGAAGGAGTTCCTCGACTTCGCCTATTCGCTCGAAGGCCAGACAATCCTTGCCAAATACGGCAGCCTGCCGGTGCGCGGCGACATCGCCAAGGAGGCACTGAAGGACCTCGATCCACGCTATCAGATCGCCGCCGAGGCCATGGCCAAGGGCAAGACGCCCTATTCGGTGGTGTTCAACGACCTGATCAACTCCGCCAACGGGCCGTGGACGCAGATGATCAACGAGGTCTTCTTCGGCGACGATGTCGATGGCGCCATCGCCAATGCGCAGGAGACGATGCAGTCGATCATCGACCAGGCGCCGCAGAAGTAGCGCCAACCCCACCTCCCCCTCGAGGGGAGGTCGGACCGCAGGTCCGGGTGGGGTCGCCTCGGCAGTGCTCGACGTTCCTTTTTGGTCGGCGCGCTCCGCGGAGGACCCCACCCCCGGCCTACGGCCGGACCCTCCCCTCGAGGGGAGGGGGACGCAGCGCTAGCGGAAGAGCAGCCATGGCTATCATCACAGCAGCAACCACAGCGCCGCCCAGCGCCCGCAAACGCGCCAGCCGCCGGCAGTGGATCGGCCTGCTCTATGTCGCGCCGGCTGTCGCGCTGGTCGTCGTCTTCTTCCTGATCCCGCTCGGCATGACGGCGTGGATGTCGCTGCACAACTGGCCGCTGATGGGCGAGCACAGCTTTATCGGCCTCGGCAATTACGTCGCCATCCTGCGCGACACCAGGTTCTGGAACGCGCTGCGCTTCACCGCCTTCTACACGGTGATCGTCACCATCGCGATCTTCGTGGTGGCCTTTCCGCTGGCGCTGTTCGTCGAAAGGCCGCGGCCGCTGACCAATCTCTACCGCACCATGTTCTTCATGCCGGCGGTTGTCGGCTTCGCCTCGGCCAGCCTGCTCTGGTCATGGCTCTTGAACGTCGATTCCGGCCTGTTCAGCCCGGCCGCCTACGACCTTGGCCTGATCGATAGGAAATTCAACCTCTTGGCCACCTTCCAGCCAGCCTTCTGGTCGATCATCGCCATGGTCGTCTGGAAGGTCGCCGGCTTCACCGTGATTATCCTGATGGCCGGCCTGCAATCGATCCCGCAGGACCTGCAGGAGGCGGCCGTCATCGACGGTGCCGGGCCTTTCGCCAGGTTCAGGGCGATCACCTTGCCGCTGATGCGCCGCACGCTGGCGCTGGCGCTGATCCTGTCAGTCGCCGGCTCGATCCTCGCCTTCGACCAATTCTACATCATCCTGCGCGGCGGCCCGCGCAACCAGACGCTGACGGCGGTCTACTGGATCTTCAACCAGTCCTTCGTGTCGTTCAAGCTCGGCTATGGCGCGGCACTTTCCATGGTGCTGCTGGTTATCCTGGTGGCGCTCAGCCTCGTCCAGCTGTGGCTGCTGCGCAAACCCGAGGGGCTCGACTGATGGCGCAGGCCGCCTCTCGTAGCCGCCGGCTCCTGAGCCGCGTCGCAGAGCATTCGACCGGCATCATCGCCTCGGTGCTGTTTGCCGCGCCGATTGTTTGGGCGGTGCTGTCGGCGTTCAAGCCGGCGGCCGAAGCACGCCTGCCGCCGCTGCCGCCCTGGCCGACGTCGGGGTTCTCGCTGGAGAACTATGCCACGCTCAACAGCTTCGGTGACGGGCTGTGGGCTTCGGCGCAAAACAGCATCTATGTCTCGGTGATGACCGTCGTGCTCTCGGTCGCCGTCAGCGTGCTGGCCGGCTACGGTTTTTCGCGCTTCCGGTTTCCGTTCAAGAACCTGTTCTTCATCCTCATCCTGTCGACGATCATGATCCCGTTCCAGTCGATCCTGACGCCGATCTTCTTGGTGCTGACCAAGCTTGGCCTGCACAACACCCTGACCGGCCTGGTCGGCGTCTATGTGACGCTGCAACTGCCGTTCTCGATCTTCATGATGCGCAACGCCTTCGACGCCGTGCCGCGCGAAATCGAGGAGGCCGCCCGCATGGACGGTGCCAGCAATCTCACAATGCTTTTGAAGGTGATGCTGCCGCTGGTCTGGCCGGGCGTCGTCACCATCGCCCTGTTTGCCTTCCTCGGCGCCTGGAACGAATTCCTCGCCGCCCTCGTGCTGATGACCGACCAATCCAAGTTCACGCTGCCGGTGATGATGACCGCACTGCAGTCGGGCCGCTTCGGCGCCATCGACTGGGGCGCGGTGCAGGCTGGCGTCACCGTGATGATGGTGCCGTGCCTGATCCTGTTCCTGGCGCTGCAGCGCTTCTACATCCGCGGCCTGATGGCCGGGGCCGTCAAATAGACAGACCGAATGGAGTAAGTTTCATGACCGCATCGCCATCCGCAAAAACCGGAAAACCGAAGCTCGCCTTCCGCCCGCTGCCGGTGCCGCAGGTCGACGTGCACGGCTTCTGGGGCGACCGCGCCGACGCTGTCGCCACACGCACCGCCGACATCCTCTACGAGCGCTGCGTCGAGGCCCGCATGCTGGAGCAGATCGATCCGGACCGCCCCTCGCCCGGCATAGTCATCCCCTTTCACTCGCCCTCTCCCGACGAAGCCGATCGCCAGGGCGCGGAATTCACCGGATCGACGGTGACCACGCAGATGTTCTGGGATTCCGATCTCGGCAAGACGATCGAGACCGCGGCCTATTCGCTTTACCGGCGCAAGAACCCCGAACTGGAGAAGAAGATCGATGCCGTCATCGACATGTATGGCAAGCTGCAGCAGGAGGACGGCTATCTCTCGAGCTGGTATCAGCGCATCCAGCCCGGCAAGCGCTGGACCAATCTGCGCGACTGCCACGAGCTCTATTGCGCCGGCCACCTGATCGAGGGCGCGGTCGCCTATTACCAGGCGACGGGAAAACGCAAGCTGCTCGACATCATGTGCCGCTATGCCGACCATATCGCGTCGGTGCTCGGCCCCGAGCCCGGCAAGAAGAAGGGCTATTGCGGTCATGAGGAGATCGAGCTGGCACTGGTCAAGCTGGCGCGGGTGACCGGCGAGCGGAAATACATGGAGCTGGCCAAATACTTCATCGACCAGCGCGGGCAGCAGCCACATTATTTCGACGAGGAGGCCCGCGCCCGCGGCGCCGACCCGAAGGCCTATCATTTCAAGACCTATGAATACAGCCAGTCACACATCCCGGTGCGCGAACAGGACAAGGTCGTCGGCCATGCGGTCAGAGCGATGTACCTCTATTCGGGCATGGCCGACATCGCCACCGAATATGGCGACGACACGCTGCGGTCGACACTCGACCTTCTGTGGGACGATCTCACCACCAAGAGCCTCTATATCACTGGCGGACTGGGACCATCGGCGCACAATGAGGGGTTCACCAGCGACTACGACCTGCCCAACGAGAGCGCCTATGCCGAGACCTGTGCAGCGGTGGGCCTGGTGTTCTGGGCCAGCCGCATGCTTGGCATGGGGCCGAACGCGCGCTACGCCGACATGATGGAACGCGCCCTCTACAACGGTTCGATCTCGGGCCTGTCGCTCGACGGCTCGCTGTTTTTCTACGAGAATCCATTGGAAAGCCGGGGCAAGCACAACAGGTGGAAATGGCACCGCTGCCCGTGCTGCCCACCCAATATCGGGCGCATGGTCGCCTCGATCGGCAGCTATTTCTACAGCCTGGCCGACGATGCGTTGGCCATCCACCTCTATGGCGACTCGACCGCCCGTTTCGACATATCGGGCGTCCCGGTCAGCCTGACGCAGACGAGCAGGTATCCCTGGGACGGCGCCGTCGAGATCGCGCTCGAACCGCAGGCGCCGGTCGAATTCACCTTGCACCTGCGCATTCCCGCCTGGAGCGCCAGTGCCCAGTTGAAGGTGAACCGCGAAGCCATCAAGCTGGCTGAAATCACCAGCGACGGCTACGCCGCGATCAAGCGGACATGGAAAAAGGGCGACAATGTCCGGCTCGATCTCGAAATGCCGATCGAGCGGCTCTATGCCAACCCGCAGGTGCGCCAGGATGCGGGCCGCGTCGCGCTGTCGCGCGGTCCGCTGATTTATTGCGTCGAGGCATCAGACAATGACAGCCAGCCGCATCGCCTGACGCTGCCGCGGACGGCCACCATCGAAGCGCAGCACCGGCCGGAACTTCTCGGCGGTGTGGTGACGCTGTCGACCGCGGCACTTGCCGATGTCCCCGACGGCTGGCAGGACGGGCTCTACAGGCCCGAGCCGCCGACCACCGCCGAGACGCGCCTGACCGCCATTCCCTATTTCGCCTGGGACAACCGCGAGCCCGGCGAAATGCTGGTGTGGCTCAGGGACGGCTGAACGAGGTCGGTCTATGGGCGATGACCGATCCAAGCTCAGCCGCGGTCGATGCCGCAGTTTCGGGCTTTCGGTCCATATAGCGCAGACGCAGGCGCAGGAATGGCGCCTCGACGCAGGTGTAGCTGAGATAGCCGATCGGGATCGTCGCCACGAAGCACAATGCGGACCAGAGGCATGCGACGTAGAAATTGCTGATGCTCATGACATTCGTGTCTATGAACGCCGCCAATTGCATGACGAAGAACAGGTGCAGAAGATAGATCGAATAGCTGTAGGCCCCCGTCTTCTCCAGTATCCTGAACGGCGGGCTTGTTCGCTTTTTCGAAAAGCTCGTGTCGTAGTAGGCGATGCCGAATGAATAGGCTGCCGCCTCCAGGGTCGGCAGGATGATCCATATCCAATGAGGCGACGGATAGCGGCCCAGTTGGTAAAATCCGCCGGCTGCATCGAACCACCAGAAGAACCCCGAAAAAGCCATGAGAACGGCCAGCGCCAGCCAGTGTTGGTTCTTCGCGTGGGCACGCAGGTGGAAGGCAAGAATGCCGGCCAGGAACTGATCCGCATGGCCTATGATGGTTACGGACGCCGCCGACTGCACTTCGCCGATCTGCACATACAGGACGGACCTCAGCACAATGGCTGCCGCGATGAACAGCAAGGGCGCGAACACAAACCGCCTGGATGCCATCAGCAAGAACGGCAGCAACAGGTAGAAGTGCGCTTCGATCGTTACCGACCAGCCGCCATTCGGGAGGGTGGGAAAAAGAAACCCCAATCCGACGCCCGTGAAATACCCGTCGAGAGACTGGCCGGCCAGGTACCTGCGGCAAGCCTCGATACATATCACGACCAGGAGAAGTGGAAGCAGCCTGAGGGCCCTGTTGGCAAAGAAGGGCAGATAGCTGATCTGTTTTCCATCGAGCAGCTTGGCGAACAGGTACCCGGAAAGCGCCATGAACAGGGAAACGCCAGTATGCCCTTCATCCAGAACGCTGAAGAGGGGAAGAGCCGGCACGAAGTCATAAGGCACCGGGCCTTCAGGAGACGCATGAAGGAAATGCCAGGTAAAGACAAGAAAGGCCGCCAGGCCACGAACATGATCCAGCGCTGGATAATGCTCTCCGGTCGAGGATTTCATGATTTGCCCACGCGCACCGTTTCCTGCGCCGGTGTTCAGGTCATCGTTGGGCCAGAACAGTTTTCAATTCATTAAATCCTCACTGCGGAGACTTCCGAAATCAGAGATTTGCTTCGCAAGGTGCTGTGGCCTGCAAGCATCCGGGGCCAAACACGACTGAAGCGTGCCGCGTCTGAGCGCATCACTTCTGGGCGGATCACTTCTGGGCGACGGTCAGCCCGATCTCCACGGCCACCAGTTCCTGCAACGCCCAAAGATTGCGGTCGCGGATACCGCAGGCTTCGAGGTGGCGGATGGTCTCGAACAGATATTCCGCACCCGAGCCCCAATGACCGGCGGCTGTCACCAGCGTCGCCGCGATCGCCTGCTTGTCGAGCTTGCCGGCATAACGCGGATTGGCGGGATCGACGACGAAGCCAAGCGCGCGACATGGGCCGCCTTCGGTCCTGACCTGCAGCCAGCGCGGCACGTTGACGGCGGGCAGGATGGTCATTTCGCGGCGCAGCAGCGCTTCGAGGTTAGCCGCCACCGGCTCCGCGATCTCGAACACCATGCCCTGGCACTGGCCGCCGCGATCGAGCGCCATCATCAGGCCGGGCTGCTCGACCGTGCCGCGAAAACGCTGCACCGTGAAGCAGAACGAACGATGCCAGCCGCTGGCCACCGCGCGTTCTCCGCCCCTCACCTCGCCGGCGGGCTTCCACAACAGCGAGCCATAGGCAAATAGTTTCAGCGGCCCGGCCGGAGCGCCGGCCAGCACCTCGTCGCGGATGCGCGCATAGTCGGCATCGGTCATGTGAACCATGCCCGGCGTCGGCCCGGCATCCTCGACAGCACGCATGGTGCGCGCGATGAGATCCTCGGTCAGCGCCATCGGCGTGTTGCGCGGGACCCTCGATGATGCGGTGGAAATAGCCTTGCTCATCTTCGCGCTCCCAGCCCTACCGCCATGTTGCCGAAGGCTGAAGGATTCTCAAGGGCCGTGCAGCCGTCTTGGAACGATGTTGCCGGCAAACTGTTCTGTTCCTTGCCGGAGGATGCCATGAACGACGCGTCGGCAAAGCCCGCTGGCCCCGTCCTTTCATCGGCGGAGCGCGTCAACACGCTGTCCCATTTCCACCGCGCCGAGATCGCTCGCATGGCGGGATGGCGCGACCGGCTGGACAGGACAACCAACTGGGCAATCACGGTGGTGGCGGCGCTGCTTTCGGTATCGCTGTCGACGGCCAGTGCGCATCACGGCGTGCTGCTGTTCGCCATGCTGCTGATCCTGCTGTTGCTGTGGATCGAGGCGCGCCGCTATCGGTTCTTCGATTTCTATCGGGCGCGCGTACGCCAGTTCGAACGCCACTATTTCGCCCAGATCTTTTCCCCACAGCCCGACTTCGCCTCGGACTGGCTGCTCATCGTCGGCGAAGGCCTGCGCGCGCCGAAATTCCTGCTGTCGCAACGTGTCGCGCTGGCGCGCCGCCTGCGGCGAAATTATCTCTATCTCTTCCTGATCCTGCTACTGGCCTGGGTGCTGAAGATATCGACCCCCAGCCTTCAGTCCGCAGGTGTCAGGACCGGCTTTGTCGGCTCGCTTCGCGAGGCCGTAGACAGCGCCGCCCTTGGCCCGATTCCCGGTGTGGCGATCGTGGTCTTTGTGGCGGCTTTCTATGTCGGGCTGCTCGCCTTCGCCTTCTTCGCGGCCGGCGACGACGGCGAACTTTCCTTCGGCGACGTCCATGTTTGACGTTGATGTCCGGCGACACGCCGCTGCAATGTCAACGGCGCCCCGCGGCGTTGACATGGTTGGTCCGCCGGGACGTTTGGGGAACGGAAGACCCTGTCTTCGCGGCTAGATGCCGAAGAACTGCTTGCCAATCATGTAGCCCAGTGCCGCCACGACCAGCGGAAAAAGTGCCGGCGCGGCTTTGCCTAGAAGGGAGACCTGCTGGTCCTTCGCTGGCGTATGACGTGCATTGCCGAGATTCTTGGTCATTGCTTGCCTCAGGTTCGGAGGATTTATTAGCAAATGCTTATTAAAAGCATGGCCGCATTAACGGCCTGATAGGAAATCAACTCTGATCAGATGCAAATTCTAATGATCGGCACATGGACGGCAAAGACGCGCTGCCCTATTTAGCGCGTTCGAAGCATTGGCCGGGACGCGCGGCCGTTCGCGCCAATCGGCAAAACCGCGCCTGAACAACAAGATGGCTCAGGAACCCGATTTAGCAGGTGAACGCCAGCTCCAGAGCCGGTGCAGTTCGTCCGCCGCCTCGCCCGACAGGCGCGGGGTCGAACGGCATGCCTGTGGGTACGCAGGCCGTGCGCCTCAAAAAATTCGCAAACCCAAAAAATTCGCAAACCAATGTCGGACTGGCTAGCCTTCGTCCGTCCTTGGGGTATCGAACAGGCATTCATGAAAGGATCCAGCAATGCCCGGCACCGTACGTTTGCACCGCGTTCTGACGACCAGCCCGGAAAAGGTCTATCGCGCCTTCGTTGAAGCGGACGCGCTGGCCAAGTGGCTTCCGCCAAACGGCTTCACCTGCACGGTCCATAATTTCGAGGCAAAGGTCGGAGGCACGTTCAAGATGTCGTTCCGCAATTTCACCACCGGCGACAGCCACTCCTTCGGCGGCGAATATCTCGAACTCGTTCCGGGCGAGCGCCTGCTTTACACCGACAGGTTCGACGATCCCAACCTGCCCGGCGAGATACGAGTGACCGTGGTCTTGAAAAAAGTGTCGGTCGGCACTGAAATCGACATCACCCAGGCGGGCATTCCGGACGTCATTCCGGTCGAGGCCTGCTATCTCGGCTGGCAGGAGTCGCTCAGAAATCTGGCAAAGCTCGTCGAGCCCGAGATCAATCAATAGGCTGAGAGTGGCTGGGAGAACGGTCGTTTCTGGCCTGCCGAAGCCCGAAACTTGGACTGTGGCGGGAACTGCCCTTTATCGCTAGCAATTCAACATTGCGTTTGACACCCCCTGAGACTGGACGTGTCAATGAAATGAAGAGTGCAGCGGAGGCTGAAAAAGCATGACTTTGACCAATCGAGACATTGTCGAACTAACCGAATGGCGGCGCAAGCTGCATCAGCAACCGGAAATCTCGAATGAAGAGGAGAAGACCGCAAAAGAGGTCGTCGCCTTCCTCGCCGATACGGGGCCGGACAAGGTGCTGACACAGCTCGGCGGGCACGGCGTCGCGGCCATATATGACAGCGGCAAAGCGGGGCCGACGGTGCTGTTCCGTTCGGAACTCGATGCCTTGCCTATCGAAGAACTTTCAGGCGTGCCGCATTCGTCGCGCGTGCCGGGCAAGTCGCATATGTGCGGCCATGACGGACACACCGCGATCCTGGCATCCCTCGGCCGTCAGTTGGGGCGCGAGAGGCCTGCAAGCGGCCGCGTCGTGCTGATGTTCCAGCCGGCGGAGGAAACCGGCAATGGCGCGGCCGGCGTCGTCGCCGATCCGCGCTTCGGCGAGATCGTGCCGGATTTCGCTTTCTCATTGCACAACCTGCCCGGCGTGCCGTTCGGCGAGGTGCGGCTCAAAGCCGGCGTGGTCAACTGTGCATCACGCGGCATGCGCATCGTGCTGGAAGGCAAGACCGCCCATTCGTCCATGCCGGAGACCGGCATCTCGCCGATGCTGGCGATCAGTGAGCTGATGCCGGCGCTGCCGGCGCTCGGGCGCGGGACCTTCGCCGATGACGACTTCTCCATGCTGACGGTCACCCATGCCGCGATGGGCGAAGCCGTGTTCGGCATCGCGCCGGCTCACGCCGAGGTGTGGGCAACGCTGCGCACCCGGCGTGACGAGCGCATGGCAAACCTGTGCGCTGCTGCCGAAGCACTGGTCGCCAAGATCGCGGGCGAGCATCGCCTTTCCGTCCGCTGGGACTATCACGAGATCTTCGTCGCCAGCGTCAACGCGCCGGACGCGGTGGAGCATCTGCGGCGCGCGCTCGATGAAGAGGGCGTCGCGCACGGCGAAGAAGCCCTGCCGATGCGCGCCTCTGAAGATTTCGGCCTGTTCGGCCATAGTGCCAAGTCGGCGATGTTCTTCCTCGGTGCAGGCGAGCGGCACCCTGCCTTGCACAATCCCGACTATGACTTTCCCGACGACCTGATCCCGATCGGGTCAAGGATCTTCATGCGCACGGCACGTAATTTGCTGGGCTGACCTCCGCCAACTCTAACACCGAAAGGAACACGCAATGCCAACGATGCCAAAGAACACGATTTGCCTCTGGTTCGACAAGGACGCCGAGGCTGCGGCTCGCTTCTACGCGGAGACCTTTCCCGACACCAGGGTGGGCGCCGTTCACCGTGCGCCGAGCGACTTTCCGTCCGGCAAGAAAGGCGACGTGTTGACGGTCGAATTTACCGTTGCCGGCATTCCCTGCATCGGATTGAACGGCGGCTCCACATTCAAGCAGAGCGAGGCCTTCTCGTTCCAGATCGCCACCGACGATCAGCAGGAAACCGACCGCTACTGGAATGCCATCGTCGGCAATGGCGGCCAGGAGAGCGCGTGCGGCTGGTGCAAGGACAAATGGGGCGTGTCCTGGCAAATCACGCCGCGCACGTTGACCGAGGCCATGGCGGCCGGCGGCGAGGAAGCCAAACGCGCCTTTGATGCGATGATGGAGATGACGAAGATCGACGTCGCGGCGATCGATGCAGCCCGGCGCGGCTGACCTCGATCGCAGCTGAGTTGCTATCGGACCTTGATGACGACCTTGCCCTTGGCGCGTCCTGTTTCGACATAGGCCAGCGCCTCGTTGGCGGCTTCGAAGGGAAAGACCCGGTCGACAACCGGGCGGATCGCACCGGCTTCGATGAGCGATGCGATCTTGCTCAATTGCTCGCCCTGCGCCCACATGAAGAGAAACGAGAACGTCACGCCACGGCGCTTGGCTCTCGCTCGAATACCGCGGCTCAGCAGGCGAAGCACCAGCTTCAGCACCATGTTCAGTCCCTTTTCCCTGGCGAAGTCGGGATCCGGTGGGCCGGAGATGGAGATGAGCTTGCCTCCCGGTTTCAGCACATTCAGTGACTTTTCAAGTGTCTTTGTGTCCTGGCTGTTCAAGACGACGTCGTAGCCCGACAGCACTTTTTCGAAATCGTCTTTCTTGTAGTCGACGACGACATCGGCGCCGAGCCCCTTGACCAGACCGGCACTCGCCGCGCTGGCGGTGGTCGCAACGGTCGCGCCGAGATGCTTTGCCAGTTGGATGGCGAATGTCCCCACGCCGCCGGATCCGGCTTGAATGAAGACCTTCTGTCCCCTCTTCAGGTTGGCCCTTTCGATGAGCGCCTGCCAGGCGGTCAGGCCGACCAGCGGAATCGAGGCCGCCTCTTCCATGCTGAGGTTCCCGGGCTTCAGCGCCACATCCGCCTCATCCATGGCTATGAACTCGGCAAATGTCCCGATCCGGCCATCGCGCGGCCGCGCATAGACGTCGTCGCCGAGTTTGAACTTGCGGACTTTCGATCCCACGCGGACAACCCTCCCGGCCACGTCGTGACCCAGGATGAACGGTCGGCGATAGGGCAGGATCAGCTTGAACTCTCCGGTTTTGACCTTGGAATCCAGCAGGTTCACCGCCGCGGCGTGGACCTCGACAAGGACATCGCTGTCCCCGAGTTTCGGCTCCGGCATTTCGGCCAGCCGCAGCGTGCCGTTCTTACTATACTTGTCGACGACGAATGCCTTCATGGCAGTGACTTTCTGAGAGTATTTTTGGCTAGTCGCATGTGCGTGAAATCCTCTGCTCGCTGTCGTTCAGACCGGCAGGCGGAACTGTTTGCGCAGGCTCTTGTCGAATATCCCTGCGGGAGCAAAGCGACGCAGCAGGCTGACTTGGCGCGCTGCCTTGCCGGCGGTGTAGCGCCGTTGCGGACGGGCATCGGTCGCTGCTTTGACGACCACCTGCGCCACCACTTCGGGCCGATCGGCGACAGGCATCACATCGCGAAGCAGCGCTTCCAGCGTAGCTCGAGCCTGATCGTATTCCTGCAAAGGCGAATCCGGCTGGAGCCCGTTCTGGTCGAAGACAGTACGAACGAATGCCGGCTCGATGACCGAGACACGGATATTGAAGGCACGAACCTCATGGTCGAGCGATTCAGAATAGCCCTCGAGCGCGTGCTTGACTGCCGAATAATGCGCTGAATACGGCGCCGGCACCAGTCCCAGCACAGAGCCGATATTGACAATGCGCCCTTCGCCACGCCGCCGCATCGACGGCAGCACCGCATTGGTCACGCGGATGACGCCGAACAGATTGACGTCGAACAAGGCCTGCACCTGTGCAATCGAGAATTCCTCGGCGCCTCCAAGCTGGCCGACGCCGGCATTGTTGACCAAGAGGTCGATCCGGCCGGTTTGCGACAGCACCGTCGAAACGAGTGCGGCAACGGCTTCACCGTCGGTCACGTCGCAAACCAGCATGGTCACCCCGTCCGGGCCGTCGTCGGCCTTGCGCCGGCTGGTTCCGAAAACCGTGAACCCCGCCCTTGCCAGAGCCTCGGCACTGGCGCGGCCAATGCCCGAAGAGGCTCCCGTCACAACAGCGGTTTTTCCGGAATTCGCATTCATTTCGTGCTCCAAAATCATGAGGGCTAGCTTTTTTGCGCCCGTTGAATTACAGTCGTAATATCAGATTACGCTCATAATGCAATAGCAGAAAGGAATAGCAGCCATGCGCTACGAAAAGGGCCGGAAGGACACCTCGCGCGGACGGATCATGGAGGTCGCAGCGGAACGCTTTCGCGGCGACGGCATAGCTGCGTCCGGACTGGCGACCATCATGAGCGACGCCGGGCTGACGAACGGCGCCTTCTATCCACACTTTCAATCCAAGGCGCAGCTTGTCCGCGAAAGCGTGGCGGCGGCGATGGAGCTTCAGGCGCAGCAACTGGCGGAAGCATTGGCTTCGGGCGTGGAGATGGCCATCGACACGTATCTGTCGGCCGAGCACCGGGACAATCCCGGAAAGGGCTGCGCGTCAGCTGCGCTGCTGCCGGAGCTCGCCCGTCAGCCGCCTGAAACGCGTGAAGCCTATACAGACCACCTGCTGGCCTTGGTGCGCCACTTGGCGCAAGCGCTACCGCAGGCCAAGGATCCGGAGGGCGTGGCGCTGGCTGTCTTCGCAACGCTCCTCGGCACGCTGCAAATGGCCCGCGCCGTGGGCGGAACGGAATTGTCCGATCGCATCCTCGCGGTGGGGAAAGACGCGGCAAAGACGCTGATCGAGCAGCGTTAGCGCTCCAGGAAAGATCGTAACGGCGTTGCCGGCCATATGGCTGACATCGGGTGATCGCGAAGGAAGCTGATCGTGAGGAATATGCCGGGCGTTGACGGATAGCCGATCCGTCAGATCTTCCGGCTGGCCAGCAGCCTTGTCAGCCAGTCCGGATTCATTTCCGGAACAGAGGACAATAGCCGTTCGGTATAGGCCGCGTGCGGTGGCGTGAGAACTTCGCTCTTCAATCCTTGCTCGACGACTTTGCCGCGGTGCATGACGACGATTTCGTCGGCTATCGCGCGCACGGTAGCAATGTCATGGGTAATGAAGATGTAGCTCATTCCGAGTTCACGTTGGAGACGTATGAGAAGCTTGAGAATTTCCTCTTGGACGATCTGGTCGAGCGCGGACGTGATCTCGTCGCAGATGATAAGCTCCGGATCGGCAGCCAACGCGCGGGCAATGCAGACGCGCTGTTTTTGGCCACCCGACAGCTCGCCAGGCAGGCGTTCCAGAAAATCTTCGCTCATCTCGACCATGTGCATAAGTTCGCCGATCCGGCGATCCCTCCGCGCGCCCCGAAGGCCGAGGTAGAATTCGAGCGGCCGCGCTATGACCTCTTCGACCGTTTGGCGCGGATTCAGGGCGTTGTCGGGCATTTGATAAATCATCTGTATGCGGCGCAGGACCTCCTTCGGCCGCGTCTTCAGGCCCGTGGAAAGAAGCTGGCCGGCAAAAGAAATCGAACCTGAAATTGGCGGCAAAAGGCCGGTGACGACTCGAGCGAGCGTCGATTTCCCCGAACCGGATTCGCCAACCACAGCCACGGTTCTTCCGCGCGGAACCTTGATGGAGACATCCTGGAGCACCTTGACCTTTCCTGCATAGGCCGCGGTAACGTTGTCTATCGTCAGCAGATTGTCATCGGCTGGAACTTCGGGCTTGGCGAGCTTGCGTACGGCCCAGAGCGTTTTTGTATATTCCTGGCTGGGCGAGGCCAGCATCTGGCGTGTATCAGCCTCCTCCACGGTACGTCCGTGGCGCAGAACCATGATACGATCCGCCATTTGCGCCACCACCGCTAGGTCATGCGTCACGTAGATTGCAGCGGTGCTGAATTCCTCCACGATGTTGCGAATGGAAGCTAGAACTTCAACCTGCGTGGTCACGTCGAGCGCCGTTGTTGGCTCGTCGAATATTATGAGGTCCGGACGACAAGCCATTGCCATCGCTGTCATTGCCCGTTGCAACTGCCCGCCGGAGACCTGATGAGGATAGCGAAAGCCTATGGTCTCCGGTTCTGGGAGTTGAAGGCGTCGATAAAGATCGACGGCGCTCCGGTTCGCCTCTTCCCGGCCGGCAATTCCATGCGCCACCGCGGTTTCGACGGTTTGTTCCAAGAGCCGATGTGCCGGATTGAAAGAGGCAGCCGCGCTTTGCGCGACATAGGCAATGCGGGAGCCCCTGAGGCGACGGCGCCCTTTTTCATTGACTGCCAGAAGATCAATCCCGTCGAACAGGACCGAGCCTTGCGTGATCCGGCAGCCCGGCTTGGCATAACCCATTGCGGCAAGGCCAATGGTGGACTTGCCGGCGCCTGACTCTCCGATCAGCCCAAGAACCTGGCCCCGCTTCAGCGTCAGATCGACCCCGTGGACAATGGGATGCCACCGCTCATCCGAAAACCCCTCCACATGCAGATTGCGGATTTGAAGCAGATCCTTTCCTTTTTCGCGTGGGCCTGGGCCGCTACTTTTCATCCCGCAACCCGCTTGTTGCTTGCAGGAACCAGTCCACCACGAAATTCACGGACACGGTAAGGAGAGCAATCGCGCCGGCCGGAAGTAGCGGCGTGACATCGCCATAGGTGATCAGGGTCGCGTTCTCGCGCACCATTGATCCCCAATCGGCCGTCGGCGGCTGAATACCGACGCCGAGAAACGACAGCGCCGCAACTGTCAGGAACACGAAGCAGAATCGCAAGCCGAACTCGGCGACCAGTGGCGGCATGACATTGGGAAGGATTTCCTTGGCGATGATCCATTTCGGTCCCTCGCCGCGTAATCGTGCCACCTCGACATATTCCATCACCGCCACGTTAAGCCCGACGGCGCGAGAAAGCCGAAAGACCCGGGTGGAATCCAGAAGCGCAATGATGACAATCAGGCTGGTGATCGACGAGCCGAAGATCGTCAGCAGCACCAGCGCGAAGATCAGACTCGGGATCGACATCAGCACGTCCACCGCACGCGACAAGATCTGGTCGAGCCACCCCCTGTACAATGCGGCAAGAAGGCCGAGCGAGACGCCGACCGCGAAGGACAGCAACGTGGTCGCGACCGCGATAGCGATGGTGTTGCGCGCACCGTAGATCAAGCGGGTAAGCATGTCGCGGCCGAGCTGATCGGTTCCCAGTTTGAACTCCTGGCTCCACGGCGCGAAGGCTTCGCTGAAAACCTGCGTCTCGCCATATGGGGCTATCCAGTGCGCGAAGACCGCAACAAAAACGTAGCCGAGGATCACGACGATGCCGAACCATGCGCTGAACGGTGCCTTCTTCAGCGCAGTTTTCGCCCGGGTCGCACGCGAGCGCCTCAGCCTCCGAACCGCCGCGACAGATTCGGATCTGGTCATCGCGGGTGCAAGAGCCTGGGATTGGTGGCGATGGAAATAACGTCGGCTAGCAAGTTGAGAAGGATGTAAGTCGCGGCGAAAATCAGGGCGCAGGCCTGGACAACCGGAACATCCCTGGATTTCACCGCGTCAACCATCAGCTGGCCGATGCCGGGGTAGACGAACACGACCTCGACCACGACCACTCCGACGATGAGATACGCCAGGTTGAATGCTACCACAGTGACGATCGGAGCCCAGGCATTGGGCAGGGCATGCCTCAGCACGATCACCATCGGGGACATTCCCTTGAGGCGCGCCATATCGATGTAGGGGCTTGCCAGCATGTTGATGATGGCCGCTCGGGTCATGCGCATCATGTGGGCCACGATTACGAGCGTAAGGGTGATTGCCGGCAGGGCCACTTTCCAGAGATGCTCCCAAAATGGCGTCTGATCGTTCACATTCGACAATGTCGGAAATTTGGGAACCGCATTGAGCGCCCAGTTCAGCGAGACAGTGAGCCAATGAGGCAGCGTTTGAGCGAAATCGGATCCGATGAACGTGTCGCGCGAGATCACCAGGTAGGCGAGCATATAGGCGACGAAAAATTCCGGGAATGAAATGGTTGTCAGTGTCGCGACATTCACCAGCCGGTCGAACCAACCGTTGCGGTACAGCGCAGCCAGAATGCCAAGCCCCAAGGCCAGAGGAACAGCTATCAGCGCAGTCACCGCTGCAAGGAACATCGTGTTGTAGAGGCGTGGTGCGATGATCTCGGCCACGGTACGCCGATATCCGGTGCGGCTCGCAAACGAAGAGCCGAAATCGCCATGGAGCATCTGGGCGACCCAAACGAAGTAGCGCTCGACAGGCGGACGATCGATGCCGATTTCCCGCTGGAACGCGGCGACCGTTTCGGGCGTCGCCGATTGCCCTAGCGTGGCCTTGGCGAAGTCGCCTGGAAGCATCGCGATCGCAGAGAAGATGATGATGGACACGATGAACAAAGTGACCAGGCCGAGGCCAAGGCGCTGCAGGACCGTTCTTGCGACGGGGTTCATGTGCGTGGCGTTTCCCTTTGGGCGGCAGCCCTGCACTCGGAGTAAGCCGGCCGGAGCCTCAAAACCATCGCGGCTCCGGCCCGCCATCTCATGCCGTGGCGATCCACCAGCGTTCGGCCATTTTCAGTCCATCGTTCTCCCAGTTGGGCGCCACATCACCGTGTGCGAGCTTTTTGGATTGCGCGCTTACGAAATTGTTGAAGACCAGCACGATGCTGCCGCCGTCATCGTGGGTTAACTGCTGCATCTCGGCATACATCGCCGCTCGCTTGGCCTCGTCCGTCTCGGCGCGCGCCTGGACAAGCAATTCGTTGAAGTGGGGATTTTTCCAGAAAGACTCATTCCAACTGGAGTCGGCGGCGAAGGCTTGCGTGAACATCCAGTCGGCCGTGGCCCGACCGCTCCAATAGGAAGCGCACCAGGGTTTCTTCAGCCAGACATTGTCCCAATAAGCGTCCTCGGCCTCACGCACGACATTGACGTCGATGCCGCATTGGGCTGCCGTTTCGCGAATGAGCGAAGCCGCGTCCACCGCGCCCGCAAAAGCGGCATCGGCGACCGAGAGATCCACTTTCAGGTTCTCCATTCCGGCCTTTTTCAGGTAGTGCTTGGCTTTTTCCGGATCGAAGCTGTGTCGCGGTTCTGGATCCTTGGCGAATTTGATGGCCGGCGCGATCGGGTTGTCGTTGGCCACAGTGGCGTGGCCAAGAAAGATCTTGTCGACGATTTCTTGTCGATTGATCGCCCATTTCAATGCCATTCGCACGTCCGGATTATCAAACGGCGCCATCGTGACATTCATCGGCAAGGTATAGTGCCCGTACCCAGTGACTTCGACGATTTCCACCTTGGGATTGCGTTTCAACATGCCGAGGGTCTTCAGGTCGGCGCGGCCGATATAGTCCACCTCCCCCGTGGACAGCGCCGCCATGCGGGCGGCAAGATCCGTGATGGCGATGAACTCCACCTCGTCGAGGTAGGGCTTGCCATTCTTGAAGTAGTTTGGATTGCGCTTGAGTTTGGCCGAAACACCGGGCTGGAAATTCTCGAGGACGAAAGCACCGGTGCGAACGCCTGAAGCCCAATCCGCCTTGCCGTCCTTGGCCGGCATGATGACCAGATGGTAGTCACTCATGATGTAAGGGAAATCGGCGTTGCCGTCCTTGAGCGTGAAGACCACCGTTTCCGGGCCGTCCGCCTTGACGTCGGCGACGGAGTCCAACAGCGATTTCGCCGCCGATTTGGTGTCCTTGCCCATGTGATATTGCAAGGAGGTCACGACGTCATCCGCCGTCACGGTCTTGCCGTTATGAAAGGTTGCGCCTTTGCGCAGCTTGAAGGCCCAGGTTTTGGCCCCATCCGAAGTTTCAAAGCTCTCGGCGAGGTCCGGTTGGACATTGCCTTTGGCGTCGACCTCGGTGAGGCTGTTGGACAGCGAGCCCGAAAATGCGGTTTGTGTGAACGTGTCGGGGTAGCCGGCCGGATCGATCGAATCCGTCGTCGCGCCATGAGCCATGCCGAGCTTGGCGAAGCCGCCCTGCATCGGTTCGGCCCGCGCCGTGCTCACGAACAGCCGGTCGGCGGCGGCAACGGTCAGGCCCGCGGCCAGCCCAAGATGAATGAAGTCGCGGCGGGAAACCTTGCCGCCTCCGATCAGGCTTTGCGCGATACCAAGCTTGTATTCAGATTCTGACATTTGACTCTCCCATTGCGGAGTTCTCCGCGTTATTTCTCGTCAAGCACCGGCGAACAAATCTGCTTATTGGCTCCCGCCACCTTTCCTTCGAATTTTTCCAATCCCAATCGGCTTGCGCCAATCAGGCCGTCACGTAGATGCCGCCGGCTTCGACGGTGACTGGAAATGTGCGCGCGCGAACGGAGGGATCGACCAAGGCCGCGCCTGACTTGATGTCGAACTCCCAGCCGTGCCAGGCGCATCGAACGATCTCGTTTTCGCGATGATAGATGAATTGCGCCTGTTCAACGGGCGCGGTTGTGCCGCATTGCGGCCCCTCGCAAAGCGGAGCGCCGCGGTGCGGACAGACATTGAGCAGCGCGTGGAATGAATCTCCGATGCGGAAAATCCCGACCGAAAGGCTGCGGATCTTGGCGATGAACGGAGACCCTGTTTCGATCTCGTCGACGCGGCAGATATAGGTCTTCTCGGGCATCGTATGCTTCCTCAGGCGGCATTCGCGGCTTGCGCGCGGGGGATGCGTTTGTAGACTTCCAGCGCGTTCAGTCCCATGATCTTGCTCTTCCAGGCAGGAGGGATTTGCAGCGTGTTGGCATCGTCGTAATCCCAGTGCGGATAGTCCGATGCAAACATCAGCGTGTTTTCGCCGTCCATCGCTTCGAGCGTGGACCAGAGATGTTGGATGTTTGCAGGCTGCTCCAGCGGCTGCGTGGAAAAGCGGATGTTGCGCCGGCAATATTCAGACGGCAGCATCTTCAGCCATGGCGTCTCCTTGCGCAGCGCTTTGTAGTCGGCGTCCAAGCGCCAAAGGACCGACGGAACCCAGGCGACGCCGCACTCGATGATCACGAAGTAGAGGTCCGGCCATTTCTCGAAGACGCCATGGGCGATCATGCTTGCCACGTGCGACATCGCCGACATGTGCAGAATGGCATGCGTTTCCCAGAAGAATGTCGTCGGGGCAGGAGCAATGGCAGTTGAATTCACGCCCCCATGCCCGCCCAGATGAATGGCGAATGGCAACCCCACTTCCGCGCAGGCTTCGTAGATCGGGTGGTAAAACGGGTCGCCATACGGCTTGACGGACCCCTGGGAGGCGAGAACCTGGACCATGCGCGGATGACTGCCAAGACGGCGTATCTCGGCGGCAGCGAGCTTCGGATCCTGTGGCGCGATGATGATCGAGCCCATGAAACGATCGTCTTTCGGCAACCACTGATCGATCTGATAATCGTTGTAGGCGCTGACCAGAGCGCTGGCATAGTAAGGGTTAGCCAGGGTCGACGCCTCGATAGGCTCATCGCCGGTCAGGATCGCCACGTCGACTTTGTATTTGTCGAGGTGCTTCTCTTTCATGATGAGATAGTTGTCGGCTTCCGTTTTCGGACGGATGTCCTTGCGGGAAAAGTCCTGCGGGTGGAACCAGGGCCGATGACCATGCGGAAAGGCGCCAACGGGACCTGTTTTCTCGCCCTCGATGAACATGTCTTTCCACAAGCCGGAGAGATAGGGCTCCAACACGGTGGCGCTTGACCAGTAATTATGACAGTCGCAGTCGACTATGAACACTTCTTCCGCTCCGTATCCGTGTCTCGTCCCGGCGGCGCTGCCGGCCGCTGATCTGCTGCAGCTTCCGCCTTGAGTATTGTTTGATCAAGCTTATGATACGTGGAATATGATCGAGTTTTTCGATTGGATATTTCATGCAACTTGATCACATCGAGACCTTTCTCGACATTATCGAATCGAGAAACTTCAATCGCACCGCGGATCGGCTAGGGTTGACCCAGTCGACGATCAGCACCCGCATTAAGAACCTCGAGAGCGCAATCGGGTCCGAACTGTTCCAGCGCGGACGCGCCGGGGCGGAGCCGACCGCCGCAGGGCGCCGGTTCGAAGCTTATGCAAGATCCTTGCTGTCCACATGGTCGCAGGCTCGCCACGATGTCCGGGCGTTCAATCGTTTCGAAGGCACCTTGCGCGTCGCCGCGCAGGTCGGGATGACCCGCTCGGTTTTGCCGGGTTGGGTGGAGACGCTGTGTCAGGCTCTTCCCAAATCGTCGATCCATGTCGAGTCGGATTATTCAAACCAGATGGTCAGCGACCTAAGCATGGGAAATCTCGACATCGCAGTGCTTTACGCTCCGCGATACCTACCCGAAATCTCCTATGAGCATTTGATGGTTGAGGAATATGTGATGGTTTCCACGGTGGCCAGAACCCTCTCCGAGGTCGATCCCGAAACCTACATTCGTCCGGGCTATACGGTCCTGCTGGAGAAGGCCCATGCCGAATTGCTCGGCGAGTTGGCGATCTGTCGCCTTTCCATGGGATCGGAAACCTTGGCGGAGATGATGCTACGGCGCACGGGCGGCACCTGCTATATGAGAAGTGACGATGCGCGCAGGTTCGCCCTCGAACGCCCATCGTTCATCGTCGAAGGCGCTCCGACGCTGCATCAGCCGGTACACACGGCCATCCTGGCGCGCCGCAAACACGAACCGATCATCCGCAAGGGAATCCGCGCCCTTCACGTTGCCGTGATGTCACTGGATATGTAATCGAAATACTCGATCATAACTCGGCAGGGATGCTTCTGTTGCGGGGGGCCTGGAACTGACATCTTGGCTCGACTTCAAACCGAGATGAATGATGAACGCACACGTTTCCTTTGGGGCCCCCGACCTCCTCCCGATGAGGCGCCATCGGCAATGGGCACAAACCACATCGCAGCTTGTACTCTGCCGTCGTGTCATCGAGGAAACGCCCGATGTGAAAACCTTCGTTTTCACATCCCCGACGGATCGGATGTTCTGCTTCAGCGCGGGCCAGTATGTGCTCGTGCACCTCAAGATCGAGGGTGCCGCGGTGACGCGCTCCTACTCTGTTTCGTCACCACCGACGCGACCGCTCGACCTGCAGATCACGGTGAAGCGAACACCGGGCGGCCTGGTTTCGAATTGGCTCCACGACAATTTGGGGGCGGGCGACGAGATCGAGATCGAAGGGCCGCTCGGCTCATTCAGTCTCGATGACCTGCCCTATGAAAAGCCGCTCTTCCTTTCGGGCGGCAGCGGGATAACGCCGGTGATGTCCATGCTGCGTGCGCTTACCGACCGCGCGGCCGACCAGGATATCTCATTCGTTCATAGTGCCAGAACGCCTGGTGACATAATCTTTCGACGGGAATTGGACGCACTTGCCTCTCGCTTTCCCAACGTAAAAGTAACGTGCGTTTGTAGCCAGGAAGATCCCACCTGGAGGGGGCCGACTGGCAGAATAGACAGTCAGATGCTGCTGACCCTCGTTCCCGATCTCCACAACCGCACTATCTTTGCCTGTGGCCCTGAAGCGTACATGAAAGCCGCACGTGCCTGCCTGGATGCGATTGGCGTGGCTCCGTCGCGGTACCACCAGGAGAGCTTCGGCGGCGTCAGCAGCCCTCAGTTGGAACCGGCCTCGACAATACCATCTTCGGTCCGTTTCGTCCGCTCCGGGATCGTGCATAACTGCTTGCCCGGAGAGACGCTGCTGGAGGCGGCACGCCAATGTGGCGTCTACGTCCCAACCGCCTGCCAGCAGGGAGTTTGCGGCACTTGCCGCATCGCCAAGTTGTCCGGCGAAGTCGCCATGGAGGATCTCGGCGGTCTGGCCCCTGAAGAGAAGTCGGCCGGCTATGTCCTGGCATGTTGCAGCCGCCCGCAAGGAACGGTTTTGCTCGATCTTTAACCCCGGGTGCTTGGTTCAGCATTGAAGCCGGCGCAGTAGTGTTGAACTGCCGGTGAAGGCGTTGCCGGCGTAGCGGACTGATGCCCATCGACCCCAGCCGATATTGCTCAGAAGTCGAGAGCGACCATCATGCCGCGGACTTCGGCCATTTCCAGCAGCAGGTCTTGCAGTCTTTCGTCCAGCGCGGCACCGGTCAGCGCCAGAAGCTCGGTGATGCTCTCTCTCATCGATATGACGGCAGCGCCTGTCTTCTCGGCGAGCAGCCGACCGATGGCAGCTCGGATCAGGTCGTCCTGATCAGACATCGCTTCACCTCCCGACGCACTGCAACCTCCCCTTGCTTTCCATGCCTCACCGCCGCTTTCGACAACAGGGCGTGATTTCCCATACGGTATGATTTTCGATGCGACATCAGGCACCTTTGCTCATGCCAGCAGACCGTCTCGATGGGCCCGCCAGTCGTTCAACACCGACAATGAGGGCAGCAGCGAAAAAGGGCCGGGCTGGACCGTTTCAACCGCTGCAAGCAGCGCCAGCGGCACTTCGTGCCGATAAAGCCCAATGCACACGCCCCCCTCGACCGCTGCCGGCAATTCCGTGATTGTGTCGAAAATCGAAAACGTACCCGTTGGCTCTTCCACGATTTCGAAACGCCCCACCCGAAACCTCCCTCTGCACAAAAGTAGCGACCAACGCGGACATCCCCCAACTGGTTCCCTGAGGCCGGCACTTTTTTCGCGCCTTGGTTGTAGCGCATGCCAGCAGGACAGTCATGCCCCAAGGGCGCACAGTCAAAATCGCTACGCACATTTTAAATCTTGACGCGTGTCAATTTTTTATAAAACATGCGCAAACGCCGGCATGGCATCGACCGGCGCTCTGGGAGGAGCAATGCCTGACGTCGAAAGTGCCCGAACCTGGGCTGCAGTCCGCACATCCCAAGCGGGCAGCATTCTGTTGCGAGACCATCGCGCGGGGCGCCGGGCTCGCGCCCCGTCGGACATTGCAGTCGCCGGCCAGCGACATTGATGCAGCCCATAAAACAATCAGGAGGAGGAAAAACCATGCGTATGTTCAATTGCCTGAAGCTTGGCACGAACCTGCTTGGCGCAGGCATGCTTGCAGCCATCATCGCAGCGCCCGCCCATGCCGAGGATGCGGCGAAAGTCGCGGCCATCGTCAAAGGCCTCGACAATCCGTTCTTCCAGACCATGCAGAAGGGCATCGAGGAGCAGGCCAAGGCAAACGGCGTGAATGTCAGCGTCCAGGCCGCCGCCAACATGGGTGACGCCACCGGCCAGGCCGACCGCCTGACCGCCATGGCCATGCAGGATTTCGATTGCTACCTGGTCAACCCGATCAGCGTCTCCAATCTCGTCCAGGCGCTGGTGCCGGTCGCCCAGAAGAAGAAGCCGATCGTCAACATCGACTCGACCATCGACCCCGAGCAGGCCAAGGCCGCCGGCTTTGCCGTCTCGACCTATATCGGCACCGACAATGTCGCCGCCGGCGCGCTGGCCGGCGAAGAGATGCTGAAGCTGGTGCCGAAGGGCTCCAAGGTCGCGCTGGTCGCCGGCATCGTCGGCGATGTCGGCTCCAACGCCCGCATCAAGGGCTTCAAGCAGGCGGTGGAAGGTAAACTCGACATCGTGGTGATGGTCAGCGCCGACTGGGATCGCGAAAAGGCGCTGACCGCCGCAACCGATATCCTCGCTGCCCATCCGGACCTCGCCGGCTTCTTCGCCGCCAACGACATCATGGCACTCGGCGTCGAGCGCGCCGTGCGGACCTCGGGCAAGGACGTCAAGGTGATCGGCCTCGACGGCATCGTCGACGCGCTGAAGTCGATCGCATCAGGCGAACTCACCGCCACCGTCGCCCAATATCCCTATGTCGTCGGCGCCATGGGCCTCGAGGCCTGTGCAGTGGCCGCCAAGGGCAAGGAACTGCCGGCCAACGTGCCAGCACCGGTGCTGTTGATCAACAAGGACAATGCCGAAGCCTCGCTGAAGAATTTTCCGCGTCCGGGCGGCGACTATCCCGATCCCTTCCGCGAGATGCTGAAGTGAGCACACCTGCAGACAACGCGCCCGCCGCCCATTCGGCGGGTGCGGAGGAGAGCCGTCCCTCCCTGGCGGCTCTCCTCCTCGATCCCTCCTTCTGGGCCGACTGGGCATCCGTCGTCGGCCTGGTCGGCCTCGTCATCGTCTTCGGCATCGCCCAGCCGGTCTTTCTCAGCGTCGCCAATCTGCAGGCGCTGTTGCTGGCGGCTGCGATCCTGGTCGTGCTGTCGATCGGCCAGACCTTCGTCATCGCCACCTCGGGCATCGACCTGTCGCTGGCGGCCGCCGTCATGCTCGGCGCCATCATCCTCGGCCTCGTCAATGCCGCCGACTACGGCATCTTCATCGCCTGCATGCTCGCGGTTCTCGCCACCAGCGCCGTCGGCTTCCTCAACGGGCTGATCATTACGGCAGGCAAGATCCCCGACTTCGTGGTGACGCTCGGCACGCTGTCGGGCATCACCGGGCTTGGGCTCATCCTGTCGGGCGGCGAACCGACCATGGTCGGCTCGACCTTCCTGCTCAGGCTCGCCTCGGGCTCGTTCGGACCGTTCGGCTATCCGGTCTGGGTAGCGATCGCAGCCGTCATCGTCGCCCATATCGCGCTCTACCACACGCGCTTCGGCGTACATCTGCTGGCGACCGGCGGCCAGGCTGAAAGTGCCGGCGCGCTGGGCATCCGCACCAACCGGGTCAAGATCGCCGCCTATACGATTTCCGGTCTCTGCGCCGGCATCGCGGCCATTCTCCTGGTCGCCCGCATCGGCTCGGCCGAACCGCAGATCAACACCAGCCTGCTCTTGAATTCGGTGGCGGCGGTGGTGCTGGGCGGCGTCAGCCTGTTCGGCGGCCGCGCCAGCATTCTGGGACCGGCGATCGGCGCGCTGATGCTCACAGCACTCGTCAACGGCCTGACCTTGCTCAACGTCTCGGCTTTCTACCAACCGCTTGCCGTGGGGGCCATCGTGGTGCTGGCGGCGCTGATCATGCGGTATCAGAAATGAGCGCTCCCCATCATATCCCCGCCACTGAGGCGATCATCGCCTGCGAAGGGCTGAGCAAGCATTTCGGCGGCATCCGCGCCTTCACCGACGTCGCCTTCCAGGCCCGTCGCGGCGAGGTCACCGCCGTCATCGGCGACAATGGCGCCGGCAAGTCGACGCTGATCCGCAGCCTGGTCGGCGTGCATCAGCCGGACACCGGCAATTTGTTCTTCGACGGACGGGCGCGGCCCTTCGCCAATCCCGACGAGGCACGCAAGGCCGGCATTGAGACCGTGCACCAGAACCTGGCGCTGATCGACGAACTGACGGTCGCGCAGAACCTGTTCCTCAACCGCGAGATCGTGCGCCGCATCGGCCCGTTCGCCTTCCTCGACCGCAAGGCGATGAAGCGCGAGGCCCGCTCAATGCTGTCGCGGCTGTCGATCAACGTGCCGTCGATCAACCAGCGCGTGCGACGCCTGTCGGGCGGCCAGCGGCAGGCGATCTCGATCTGCCGCGCTGTCGGCTCCGGCGCCAAGCTGGTGGTGATGGACGAACCGACGGCGGCGCTCGGCGTGCAGGAGACGGCCAATGTCGAGGCGCTGATCCGGCGCCTGCGCGAGCAATCCGTCAGCGTCATCCTGGTCAGCCACAATTTCGATCAGGTCCGCCGCCTGTCCGACCAGATCTGGGTGATGCGGGCGGGAAAGATGGCGGCGACCGTACGCGCTTCCGAAACGTCCGGAAACGAGCTCGTCGCGCTGGTAACCGGCGCGGCATAGTCCTGCAGCATCAGACTTGAAATCAAAGGGAGTTCGCCTGTGGCACCAATTCGTGTCGGACTGATAGGTCTTGGAGAGGTCGCGCAGTCGATCCATCTGCCTGTGCTGGGCGATCAGCGCGACCGCTGGGTGATCGCGGGCGTGTACGACGTGTCGCCCAGCCTGGTGTCACTCGTCACCTCCGAATTTGCGACGGCAAAGGCCTTCGACACGGCCGAGGCGCTGATTAATTCGCCCGACATCGACGCTGTGTTCGTGCTGTCATCCGACGATACCCACAGCCGCTTCGTGCGGGCGGCGATTGCTGCCAACAAACATATCCTGCTGGAAAAGCCCGCTTGCCTCACGGTGCGCGAAATCGACGATCTGCTGGCGCTGATGCCGGGCTACGACAAGACCCTGTTCGTCGGCTATATGCGCCGCTATGCGCCCGCCTATCTGGCCGCCAGGGACGAGCTGCCCGCCTTCGCCGACATCACCCATGTCCGCATCTTCGACCTGATCTCGGAGGGCCGGCATTTCCTCAAGAAGAGCCAGAACGTCCTTTACCCCCAGGACATCGACCCTGCCCTGCTGGCGCGTGGCGCAAGCGAACGCGACGCGCTGATCCGCGAAGTGGTGGGCGCCGACGCGCCGGCCGATCTGGTGCGCGCCTATCGCGGGCTGACGGCACTTTCCTCGCACCACATTTCGGCGATGCGTGGGCTGATCGGCGAGCCGACGCGCGTGCTGGCCGCGCACCGCACCAATGGCGGCGCCAACACATCAGTCACCTTCGACTACGGCCATTTCGCCTGTCTCTACGACGCGGTGGTCGACGATCTCGGTCTGTTCGACGCCATGATCGAGGTGCGCTCGAACAACAGGCGGGTGCGCATCATCTACGACACGCCCTACATCCGCAGCCTGCCGACGCGGCTGGAGGTCACCGATGCCGGCCCGTTCGGCCCGGTGACGAAAACCCTCGGGCCTCTCTACGGCGATGCTTTCTCGAAAGAACTCGAGACTTTCCACCGCCACATCACCGAAGGCACAAAGCCGCTGACCGACCTCGCCGATTCCCGCCGCGACCTGGCGCTGATGGCCGAGATCATCGAGCGGATGAAGGAGAGTGGCGGGCGCTGAGGCGCTGCCTGCCGCCTACTTCCCACAGTGATGATCGTTGATCTTGTTCAACGCATTCGCGTCGGGTCCGACGCGATGATAGGAGCACGCGCCGGCTGCTGTCGTGACCAACTGCTGATCGTAGTAGCGCGGGCCGCCGAACAGGATGTCGATGAGATCGCCTTCGGCGGGAACGTAGCGTTCGGAGTGGACCCGGCGGTCGTGATACCGGTCGCCAGCGAAGGCCGGGGCGCAAACGCTTGAGCCCATGGCGACAGCGAGAGCTAGGATCGCAACGCATTTCGTGGTCATCGCCAATACCCTCCTGGCCATTTCCGGAATCACACCATACATCCAAAACCGCCAGCCGGACAAAAGTTCCGGAGATGACCGCGATAGGCTCTTGCCGAAGCCAGCTGCCTCGCTCATCCATGGTGCGTGGAAATGTGGGACCCGTGATGACCGATGCCGGCTTTCATCTCGTCGAAGCGACGATCGACCAATTGCGCCGCGCGCTCGATGACGGCACCGTCACCAGCGTCGAACTGGTCGGGGCGTATCTCAGGCGCATCGCGCATTTCGACCGGCACGGCATCAGCCTCAATGCCGTCCCGTTGCTCAACCCTGGCATGTTCGAGGAGGCTGCCGCCTCCGACCAGCGCCGCCGCAACGGCGCCGTGCTCGGGCCACTCGACGGCATCCCCTACACCGCCAAGGACAGCTACAAGGTATCAGGCCTGACGGTCGCCGCCGGCTCGCCGGCCTTCGAGCATCTCATTGCCAATGAGGACGCCTTCACCATCGCCCGGCTGCGGGCCGGTGGCGCGGTGCTGATGGGGCTGACCAACATGCCGCCGATGGCCAATGGCGGCATGCAGCGCGGCGTCTATGGCCGCGCCGAAAGTCCGTACAATGGCGACTATCTCACCGCCGCCTTCGCATCGGGCTCATCCAATGGCTCCGGCACAGCGACAGCGGCCAGCTTCTGCGCCTTCGGGCTTGGCGAGGAAACCTGGTCGTCCGGCCGCGCGCCGGCCACCAACAATGCGCTGGTCGCCTATACGCCGTCGCGCGGTGTCATTTCGGTGCGCGGCAACTGGCCGCTGGTCCCGACCATGGATGTCGTCGCGCCGCACACGCGCAGCGTCCCCGACATGCTCGAACTGCTCGACGTGATTGTCGCCGACGACCCCGAGACGCACGGCGATTTCTGGCGCGCGCAGCCCTGGGTCAAGCTGCCGAAAAGCTCCGACGTGCGGCCGCCGCGCTATACCGACCTCACACTGGCGGGGTCGTTGAAAGGCATGCGGCTTGGCGTGCCCAGAATGTATATCGGCCGCGACACCGAGGCCGACAAGCCGATCGAAACCCGCGCCTCGGTACTTGCCCTGTGGGAGCAGGCGGCGGCCGATCTGAGGCGGCTTGGCGCCGAGGTGATCGAGGTCGATTTTCCCGTCGTCTCCAACTATGAACGCGACCGTCCCGGCGCGCGCAGCATGGTCGAGCGCGGGCTGGTGCCCCCAGAGTTCGCCGAGCGCGAGCTCTGGGACCTCTGCATCTGGGGCTGGGACGACTTTTTGCGCGCCAATGCCGATCCGGCGCTTCCCGATCTCGTCTCGGTCGATGGCCCAAAGATCTTCCCGCAACCGCCCGGCACGCTGTCCGACCGATACGAAGGCGGCTTCGACCTGAGGGTATATGTCGAGCGGGCACGGTCCGGCGTCACGCCCCTCGTGGACATTCCAACGCTGGAAGAGGGACTGAAGGGACTGGAAGCGACAAGGCGGATCGATTTCGAGGACTGGCTGGACGCGCAAGGCATCGACGCCGTGGTGCTGCCCGCCGCTGCCGATGTCGGGCCGGCCGATGCAGACATCGACGAGGCGTCCGCCGCCTTTGCCTGGCGCAATGGCACCTGGGTCGCCAACGGCAATCTGGTCTGGCGCCATTTCGGCATCCCCACCGTCACCGTGCCGATGGGTACGATGGCCGATATCGGTATGCCGGTCGGCCTGACTTTCGCCGGCAAGGCCTATGACGACGAAAGGCTGCTGCGCATGGCCGGCGATTTCGAACGCTCCACGCAGCGCCGCACCCGCCCGCCGCGCACGCCAGAACTTGCCGCCGATGTGTTTTCAGGCCGCCCCGCCCGAGCCGACGACAGCAAGGCGTCAGCGTTCGCCATCACGCTTGCCGCCGAGACGCGGCCTTTCGGCGATCAGGACGAGATCGTCATCACGCTCGACCTGCCAAATGAGGTGTCTGGGACGGCCTGCCTCAAGGTACATGTCAACGGAGAGGCCGTCGCGCTGCAGCGAAGCGGTGCGCGCTTCAGCGGGCACGCGCTCATTCCGGCCGCCGAGCATCAGCGCTTCCACAGCGTCTGGCGTGGCTCCTACGGTTCGATCGTCACAGCGGTGGTGTGGCTGGAGGATGGGCGCAGCGCCGGCGCCTATCTGGTTACGGGCGGGATTGGGTGAGGTTGCGCAATTCGTGCCTTAAGCCTCCCCGAATTCGTCATCCTAGGGCGGAGCAAGGAGCGAAGCGACGCGGCGCAGACCCTAGGATCCATGCCAGGACTGTGACCGAAGAATGCATCGGTCCAGAGCAATTGAGGTCAACTTTTCTTTCCAGATGCAGCGATTGCGACTGAAAGTTCTCCACCGTCGCACCGCACGGAAGTCGCGGCATGGATCCTAGGGTCTTCGCCACGTCGCTTCGCGACTGCTACGCCCTAGGATGACGAAGCGTGGGGTTCGCAAAAGTGTCGTCAATCAACGATCGCCAACCTCTCGCAGTTCTGGCAGCGCCGTTCCCCTCGTCATCCACTTGCAAAGCGACTCTCGACATAGGCCAGGTCCCGCTGAATGACATCCCGCTTGTCTTGCGACAGACCGCCAAGCAGCTTTTCATCGAGATATCCTGCTCGAATAAGCTGCGCGAACACGAAGAGAAGCTGCGAATAGCGATAGTCGAACGTGCGATCGATTTCCCGTCGCTGTTCACGCAAATAGCCTTCGAGCTCCCACATCTCGGAGGGCTGCGTCACCGCACTCGCCTTGCTTTTGAAGTCGGCCATCGTCTTTGCGAGCGCCGCCTCAAGAGCGGTATCGAAGGCATGGCGCGCGAGCTTCTTTTCGGATCCGGACCACTCGAAATCACTCATTTGATATCTCCATGGATGCCCTGTGAATTCAACCCAGGTTTTCACGAAAACGTGCCTGCTGCTACCCCCGCGCCGCCCAAAGCAAACCCCGCTCCACCATCAGCGCCATTTCCGGCACCGCGAACTCATCCGCCGTGTGACCAAGGGAACTGTAGAAAACCTTCCCCGCCCCATAGCGCCGTTTCCAGACGACCGGCATGACGACGCCGCCTATCCCCGGAAAATGCGCGTCGGTGAAGGTGGTGGTCGCCAGCACCTCGTTGCTTGGGTCGACATGCATGTAATATTGCTCCGACCGGTAGGCGAAATCGCTGATACCTTTTGTGATCGGATCGTCCGGCCGGGTGATGGCGACGTGATAGTCGATGATGTTGCCGGGATGCGCGACCCATTGACCGCCGGTCATGAACTGATAGTCGGGCTCGTTGCGGAAACTGTCGCCCATCGTCCCGTGGAAACCGCCGAGTCCGCTCCCCCCGAGAACCGCATGCGTCAGGTTCTGCAGTTCGGTCTTCTCGATCGTCGACATGGTGATGACGGGCACGATGAGATCGAATGACGACAGCTCCGGATCGGCGAACATCGCCGTGCCCTCGCCCAACGTGACGTCGAAGCCGTTTCGCTCAAGCAAGGTGCGAACGATCTTCGCGCTCTGCTCCGGCGTATGGCCCTCCCAGCCGCCCCAGGCGATCAAGGCCTTCTTTGGCATGGTGTACCTCCCTTGGAGCACTCCGCTTCGATCGATCCGGCGTCAGCGCCAGCCCAGAGCCGGCGCGACATGGGTCAGGATCGCCTCGATGACATGCGCATTATAGTCGACGCCGAGCTGGTTCGGAACGGTGAGCAGCAGCGTGTCGGCCTCGGCGATCGCCTCGTCCTGCGCCAATTCCTTGATCAGCACATCCGGCTCAGCCGCATAGCTGCGCCCGAAGATCGCCTTGGTGTTCTCCTCGATGAAGCCGATCTGGTCGCGGCTTTCGTTGCCGCGGCCGAAATAGGCACGGTCGTGATCGTCGACCAGCGCGAAGATGCTGCGGCTGACCGAGACGCGCGGCTCGCGCTTGTGGCCGGCCGCCTTCCAGGCCTCGCGATAGATGCGGATCTGCTCGGCCTGCTGGATGTGGAACGGCTTGCCGCTCTCGTCGAATTTGAGCGTCGAGCTCTGCAGGTTCATGCCGAGCTTGGCCGCCCATTCCGACGTGGCGTTGGTAGCCGCACCCCACCAGATCCGCTCGCGCAAACCCTCCGAATGCGGCTCGAGGCGCAAGAGGCCGGGCGGATTGGGGAACATCGGCCGCGGATTGGGCTGGGCGAACCCCTCGCCCCGCAGCGTCTCGAGGAATACCTCGGCATGATGCCGCGCCATGTCGGCGTCGCTTTTGCCTTCCGGTGGCGCGTAGCCAAAATGGCGCCAGCCATCGATCACCTGCTCGGGCGAGCCACGGCTGATGCCAAGCTGCAGGCGGCCGCCGGCGATGATGTCGGCGGCACCGGCATCTTCCGCCATGTAGAGCGGATTCTCATAGCGCATGTCGATTACTGCAGTGCCAATCTCGATGCGGCTGGTCTTGGCGCCAACGGCGGCCAGCAGCGGGAACGGCGAAGCGAGTTGGCGGGCGAAATGATGCACGCGGAAATACGCCCCATCCGCGCCAAGCTGTTCGGCGGCGACGGCGAGGTCGATGGATTGCAAAAGCGCGTCCGATGCCGAGCGCACTTGCGATTGCGACGAGGGCGTCCAGTGCCCGAACGACAGGAAACCGATTTTCTTCATAGCCATGCGATATAAGGATGCGCGTCAGGCTTCAATGCCAAAGAGATTTTTCGACGCACCCGATCAAGGCTCATGCATCGCTGTTTTCGAAGGCGCCGATGCCTTGTGCGATAAGGTTGGTCGCCATGACCAATGAGACGATTGCCGCGGAATTGAAGACGACGACCCACCATTTGCCGCCGGTCAGGAAGCCGTAGCCGTCGGCGACGGCCAGTCCCCAGTCGGCCGATGGCGGCTGGATGCCGAGGCCGAGAAAGCTCAGCGTCGCGATCGAAAAGAACGCGTAGCCCAGCCTTGTGACCAGCTCGATCAAGATCGTTTCCCTGATGTTGGGCAGTATCTCCAGAAACATGATGGCGAGCGGGCCCTCGCCGCCAAGCCGCGCAGCGCTGACATAGTCGCGCTCCTTCTGCTCGCGCACGGCGGCGCGGACGGTGCGAGCCACCAGCGGCGCGTAGGCGATGCCGATCACCAGGATGACGGTCAGGTTCGACGGGCCGATCGCCACCAGCGTCATGGTGACGAGAACAATGAACGGAAACGCCATCAGCGTATCGAGCAGCCGCGCGCCGATGGCATCGACCAGGCCGTCGAAATAGCCGAGCACCAGACCGATGATGCTGCCGGCGGCAACGCCGGCCAGCGTCGCCAGCGGCGCAACCAGCAGGATATCGCGCGATCCGACGACTATGCGGGACAGCACGTCGCGGCCGAGATGATCGGTGCCGAACCAGTGCAGCGCATCGGGCGGCGTCAGCATCGCCAGAAAATCCTCGGCATAGGGATCGTAGGGAACGAAGAGGTTGCCGAACAGTGCGCAAACGACCCAGAACAGAAGCAGCAGCGATCCGACCACGACCGACGGGGCCAGTCCGGAGAAAACACTGCGGATCCTGCGCACTGCCGGAAAGCCGGCCACCGCGCGCCGTGGTGCGGGAAACTCCGCCAGATCCGTCATGGCGAGGTCCGGCGGCGTTGCCGCGGATCGAGCAGCGCCAGCACGAGGTCGCCGGCCGCCGCCGACAGCACGAAGATTGCCGCCATCACCAGCACGCCGGCCTCGAGCATCGGGAAATCGCGTGCCTTGGCCGCATTCAGAACCAGATTGCCAAGCCCCTGGATGCCGAACAGCGCCTCGATCACCACCAGCCCGCCAAGCATGTAGCCGGTCTGCGTCGCCAGCACCGCGATGGTCGGCGTCAGCGCGTTGCGCAGCACGTGCCGAAAGATGATCTCGCGCCGCTCCAGCCCTTTCAGGACGGCGGTGCGCGTATAGTCGGCGGCCATTGCCTCGATCACCCCTGCCCGCGTCATCCGGGCGATGTAGCCGGCAAGGTTCAGCACCAGCGGCAGCGCCGGCAGGATCAGATAATAGCCATGCGTCCAGAAGCCCGCGCCATCGGGCGCAACGCCGGAGATCGGGAACCAGTTCAGCCACAGGCCGAAGAGGATAAGGAGCATCAGCCCGGAAACGAAATCAGGCACGATGCCGAAGGAAACGCCCGCCATCACGATCAGCCGGTCGATCAGGCGGCCGGCATTGAGACCCGCGATGACGCCGGCCCCTACACCAAGCGGCACGAGAAAAATCAGAATAATGCCGGCAAGGGCAGCAGAGCGCTTGAGGCTTTCGAGCACGAACGGCGCCACCGGCCCGCGCATAGACAACGAGGTGCCGAAGTCACCGGTCACGGCCTTGCTGAACCATAGCCAGTACTGGACGAGAATCGGCTGGTCGGCGCCGAGCCGCTTGTTCAGTTCCGCCACCGCCTGCGCGTCGGCAAACGGACCGAGCATCACGCGGCCGACATCGCCGGGCAGGACCTGCCCGGCGAAGAACACCAGGATGCTGACCAGCCACAGCGTGAGGACAAGTGTGCCCACACGCGTTGACAAAGTGCGGCCCGTCAGCATGTCTCGATCATGCCTGGACGAAGGAAACGCGGTCGAGCAGCAGATGCGAGATCGCCGTGAAGCGCACGCCCTCGACCTTGGAGCTGACGATTCGGCTGTATTGCGAGAAGTAGCTGATGATCGCCGGCGTTTCGTCGAGCAGCAAGGTCTGGATCTTGCCGGCAACGAGGCGCTGTGCCTGCAGATCACGCGCCTTCGAGTAATCGAGCAGCAGCGCATCATAGGCCGGGTTGTTGAAATGCGCCGCGTTCCAGGCTCCCGAACTCTTCAGCGTGGCGTTGAGGAAGATGTCGGGAGTGCCGCGATGGCCGTAGTCGGTGATGCCGAGCACCGAATCCAGCCATGGTGAGCTGCCGAAGGTCGCCGAGCCGTAATAGGCGTCCTGCGGCAGGACATTGAGCTTGATGTCGATGCCGGCCTTCCTGGCGAAGTTCTGGATGATCACCGCATAGTCGGGAATGTCATAGGCGCGTTCGGTGGTCAGCGTCACCTCGAAGCCGTTGGGCACGCCCGCCTCGCCAAGCAGGCGCTTGGCCTCGGCAATGTCTTGCTTGCGCTGCGGCACCGATGGATCGGCCGATGGGAAGATCGGCGCGAACGGGGTGTCGTTGCCGACGATGGCGCGGCCCTTCAGCAGGCCCTTGACGATCGCCTCGCGATCGAGCGTGAGCGCCAGCGCGCGGCGGACCCGCTTGTCGGTGAACGGAGCCTGGTCGGTTCTGAGATGCACCTGGTCATGCGAGCTTGCCTGCACGCTGAGCAGCTTGAAGTTGGGATTGCCTTCGATCGCGAGTTCCAGGCGCGTCGTGCTCGGGATGACGTCGAGCTGGCCGGCCTGCAGCGCCAGCACCTGCGCCTGCTCGTCGTCGAAAAACTTGATCTCGACCCGGTCGGGCAGCGCCTTGTCGCCCCAGTAGTCCTCATTGCGCACGAAGCTGGCGCCTTGCTTGGGACGGAAGGATTCCAGCTTGAACGGACCCGTGCCGTTGAAATTCTTCTCGAAATCGCCGGCATAGTCGGCCGGCAGGATCACGGCATTGTAGACGTCTGAGGAGACATAGAAGGGGAAGTTGCTGTTTGGGCCGTCGAGATCGAAGGCGACGGTTTCGTCGTCGACCAGCTTGGCGCCGCCCTTGGACAGGATGCCCTTGTAGGCCGACAGGGCCGACGAGCCGCTGGCCGGATCGACCAGCCGCTCGAAGCTCGCCACAACATCCCTAGCGGTGACCGCGCGACCATCGTGGAATTTCACCCCTGGCCGCAATTTGAAGGTCCAGCGACTGGCCGTCTCGTTTGCCTCCCAGGACAGAGCGAGCTTCGGCTGCAGACCATCCTTCGGATCGTCGAGGATCAGATACTCGCCGACCTGGCTGATCACCCCGATGCTGGCCGGATCGGTCACCGAAACCGGATCGATCGCCTTGGTCGGCTGGCCGAGCCCGACGCGAACCGTGCCGCCGGCAGCAGTCGCGGCGCGTGCGCCTCCAAGCCCCTGCGAGGCGGCAAAGCCGGTCAGGCCGAGCAGTGCGGCGTATTTCAGGAGATCGCGGCGCTTGAGAAAGCCGCCCTGATATTCGTCGACGGCGACATTCCAGATGTCCCCCGACAGGTTGCGAACTGCGTCGATATCTCTGCGTTTGGTCATGTTAAACCCCTGCTCTGAAATGAAGATTGAAAAGCTATGCGACGGGTTCGCCGTCGAGATGGATGCGGTCGACGGCCTGCGGATAGAAGGCGATGAGCCCTTTGATCTTCGGCATTTCCTCTATCGGATCCCGGTAGCTCCAGGCGATGTCCGGGCGCACCGTTCCGTCGCTCAGCAGGCCGGACCAGTAGGAGGCGATGCCCTTGTAAGGACATCGCGTCGTTGTGACGGACGCCGTCAGCCGCTCCAGCCGGATGTCTTCCGCCGGCAGATAGAAACGCGTCGGCAGATGCGTCTCGAACAGCAGAACCGGACGGTGGCTGTCGGCGATTGGCTCGCCGTCGAACCAGATTTGCACATGGCTGGAGCTCTGCAGCACATCGATGCGCGCATACGGGTCTCGAGCGTGGACGAAGACTTCTTCATCCTCCTCGAACCACTGGTCGACGGCCTTCCAGGTGAAGGCGATGCGGCCAGCCAGCGGCGACAGGTTTTCATCCGGCGGCGAAACGAACGCCCAGGCCGCGTTGGCGCTGCGCCTGTCACCGGTATCAATATCCCAATAGGCTGTCTCGCCACCGACCGGATGCGGTTCGCGATGCAATGAGGGTCTCAGCACCGACGGGTCGACCGCTGACGGCGGGAAGAAATAGATCGGCAGGAAATGGTTGGAGCGCAACACCAGCACGTTGCGGCTGTCGGCGATGGTGCGGCCGCCGAATTTGACACGCACGCGCTTGGGGCTGTGCAGGACATTGACGAGCTGCGGCGCGGTGGCTTCGCGGGGCTGCAATCTTGGTGCAACGGTCATGATCGTTCTCCCGGCCTGACGTCAGGACACCGCGCGCGCATTGTCGCGCTGTTCGGCGAAGCGATTGGCTGGTCGCGCCAGGCCGAAGCGGTCGCGCAACGTTCCCGGCGCGTATTCGAGGGGGAATACGCCGCGCCGCTGCAGCTCCGGAACCACCTGTTCGGCGAAATTCACCCAGTCCTCGGGCAGCAGCGGGAACATCAGGTTGAAGCCATCGGCGGCACCCGAAACGAACCAGTCCTGCAATTGGTCGGCGATCTGTACCGGCGTGCCGGCGACGGTCGGCACCGAACCGCTGTTGGCAAGCTTGCGGGCGATCTCGCGCAGGCTGAGATTCTGCTTCGCCCACTGCTTGACCCGGTTGAGCGACGTGCGTCCGCCATTGAACGTGCTCTCGTCCGGCAGAGGCGGCAATGGCCCGTCCGGCGGGAACAGCGACAGGTCCAACCCGCTCCAGCTGGACAGAAGGTCGATGCCGACCTGATCGGGAAGCAAGGTCTGCAGATATTCCTGCTTTTCCCGGCCTTCCGCCTCGGAGGCGGCGACAACAGGCAGGATGCCGGGCAGGATCTTGAAGCTCTCCGGCCGCCTGCCGTGGCGGGCCAGCCGCTCGTTGATATCCTGACGGTATTTGATGCCATCCTCCTTGGTGCTGTAGATGGCGAAGTGCGCATCGGCCTGGGCGGTGGCGAAGTTCTTGCCGTCTTCGGAGGATCCGGCCTGGACGATCAGCGGATGACCTTGCGGCGGCCGCGAGACGTTGAGCGGCCCGCGCACCTTGAAATGCTTGCCCTTATGGTCGATGGGGTGGACCTTGTCGGGATCGGCGAAATAGCCCGACGCCTTGTCGATCAGCAGCGCCTCGTCTTCCCAACTGTCCCACAGCGCTTTGACGATATCGAGGAATTCGGCCGCGCGCTCATAGCGGAATGCATGTTCGATATTGCCGTCGCGGCCGAAATTGCGCGCCTCCTCGTCCATAGCCGAGGTGACGACGTTCCAAGACGCCCTGCCCTTGCTGATATGGTCGAGCGACGCGAACATGCGCGCCACATTGTAGGGCTCGCTGTAGGAGCTCGACGCCGTGGTGATCAGGCCGATATGCTTGGTCACGCCGGCTAGCGCCGACAACAGCGTCAGCGGTTCGAGGCGGGCATTGGCATAGTGGGCAACGCCGCTCTTGACCGAATCCCAGATCGACACGTGGTCGGCGACGAAGATGGTGTCGATCCTGGCGCGCTCGGCCGCCTGCACGAGATCGCGGTAGAACTCGAAGTCCAGCACTTCCCGGCCCGGTGCCCGCGGATGGCGCCACGACATTCGATGATCGCCCTGCGGGTTGAAGAAGAATGCGCTGAGGATCATGTGGTCTCGAGCCATGCCGGCCTCCTTCCAGATCTGCTCCGGAGACCGTCGCGCTGCTTCGGCAGGCGGCGACAATCTCTGCTGATCCGAGAAAGGTAGATTGCGCTCCGGCTTAATCCGAGTAATTTTATAGAGATAATGCGTTGCGAAAGCGGAAGCGATTGCCCTCGATCGCAGCCCGCGAAGAAAGTGGTTTCAAGTCCCCATGTCCTCCTCGGTTCTGAACGTCGACCAGCTGTCCATCGCCTATGACGGGCACAAGGGATCGCATCCCGCCGTCAGCGGCGTGTCGCTGCATATAGGCGAAGGCGAAGCGCTCGGCCTGGTCGGCGAGTCGGGATCTGGGAAAAGCTCGGTGGCGCTCGCCATCCTGCGCTATCTGCCGAAGAATGCCCGCATGGCGGTGTCAGCGCTCGAATTCCAGGGCCGGGAAATCCGCGACCTCTCCGCCGAGCAGCTGCGCCAGCTCCGGGGAAATCACATCGCCGCCGTCTACCAGCATCCGGGCGCGGCCCTCAATCCGAGCATGACGATCGGCCGGCAGATCACCGAAACGATCATGCGGCACCGCCCGGTTCGCCCCGACGAGGCGCGCGAGCGTGCCGCGGAACTGCTCGGACGGGTCCGCGTCAGCCATCCGGAGCGTGTGCTGGATCTCTATCCGCACGAATTGTCCGGTGGCATGCAGCAGCGCGCCAACATCGCCATTGCGATTGCGCTCGATCCGTCGCTGCTGGTGCTGGACGAGCCAACGACGGCGCTCGATGCCAGCGTCCAGTCCGAGATCATCGCCATCCTGCATGACCTTCGCAAGGATCACAAAACCAGCATCCTGCTGATCAGCCACGACATCCATATGATCCGCTGCTCCTGCGACCGTGTGGCGGTAATGCAGGAGGGCACGGTGGTCGAGAGCGGCGCCGTCGGCGATGTATTCGACAACCCCTCTCATGCCTACACAAAGGCGCTCATCGCCTCGATCCCGGCGCTCAACTACACCAAGCGGGACGGAAGACTGGCGGAGACGGACGGCATGCCAGCGCACCCCACAGCCCAAGGCGAAGACGCCGGCTTGCCAAAAGAACGCCGGATCGCGATCGCCTGCAAAGGCATCAGTCATGCCTTCGGCAGCCAGCCAGTGCTGCACGGCATCGATCTCGACATCGGCCAAGGCGAAACCTTCGGGCTGATCGGCGAGTCCGGTTCCGGCAAGTCGACCCTGGCACGCATCGTCACCGGCCTGCAGACGCCCAGCGCCGGATCGGTCGAGCTGTTCGGCAGAACGGTCGCGCCGCGCGTCGAGAAGAGAAACCTTGCCGAACGCCGCGACGTGCAGATGGTCTTCCAGTCGCCGGATCGCACGCTCAACCCGCGCCAGCGGATCGGCAGGATCCTTGGCCGCCCGTTGCGGCGGCTCGCCGGGCTGCGCGGCAGTGAGGTGAGAGCGCGCGTCAGCGACCTGCTGCAATCGGTCCGCCTCGCCGGCGCCACGGCCGAGCAGAAATCGCGGTCGCTTTCCGGCGGACAACGGCAACGGGCGGCGATCGCGCGCGCCTTCGCCGGCGTGCCGAAGGTCGTCGTGCTCGACGAACCCACCTCCGCACTCGACGTCTCGGTCCAGGCGACAGTGCTCAACCTGCTCAACGACCTGCAGCGCGACAAGGACACCACCTATCTGTTCATCAGCCACGACCTCAGGGTGGTGCGCTACATGGCCGACAGAATTGGCGTGCTCTATCGCGGCCGCTTGGTCGAGACAGGCTCATCCGACCAGATCTTTCGCGGCCCGAACCACCCCTACACCGCACTGCTTCTGGCGGCATCTTCCGATGAGGCCGCGCCAAAGCTTTCCGCTTCGGTCGAGACAGAGGCCACCGGCATCCCGAACACGGGATGCTCCTTCGCCGACCGCTGCCCGCTGGTCCTGCCCGACTGCAGAAAGGCAGAGTCGCCCGCTAACGAGGTCGCGCACGGCCACCGGATCGCCTGCTGGCGGCACAGCCAGGGTTTTTGAGCGGCTCAACAGCAGCCCGAAGGCCCGCGGCAGCTCGGTTTTAGCGGCAGGCGCGATGCGATGCCGGGATTGTCGCAGCATTGGAATCCAGCTTGCAAAAGCCATCTTTTGAGGCCAGCCTAGACGGATGATGGCACGCCGGTCGCCAAAACATATTCTTGTCATGCTGCTCGCGGTATTCCTGACCGCCGGGTTCAGCCTGTCTGCCGCTCAGGCGAGCGTCATGTCGGCGAAGATGATGATGACGACTGGCAGCGGCATGCCTGCCGGCACCGGCATGGCCAGGATGGCCGACACCGCCATGAATGGCGATTGTAGCGCGTGCCTCAAGGGCGCCGCCGACAGTGGCAAATCGATGCATTGTCCGCCGACCTGCGTCGCACCGGTGCTCGCGGTGTTGCCGCTCGAGTTCGCGGCGATGACTTTGACCCGGGCATCGCTGCCGTCGGCACTGCCGACCCCGTTCCTTCATGGGCGAAGTTCCTTGCCCGACCCATTCCCTCCCAAATCCACCGATCTCGTCTGACGCAGTTTCAGCCGCCTCGCGGCTGACTTCTGGCGTTTGATTACCGCTGGCGCTTTGCGCCGGCGAGCACACGGCAACTCGACGTCGAGAGGCTCGCCGTCGATCGAGATCGCAAAGGGCTTGAGAGTGAGTATCGATTTCAGTCATTCCATTTCACGCCGCAGGTTTGTCCTCGCGGCGGCGGGCGTTGCGGCGGCCACCGTAGTGCGCCCCGTATCGTCGATGGCATCCGCCGTCGATGAGCGCCGCATAAGGATGGCGCCGGGCCAGGCCATGTTCACCGGCGCTAGCGGTCCGCTTACGCCTGTCTGGACCTATGATGGGACGGTCCCAGGCCCGGTGCTGCGCTTACGCCAAGGCCAGCCCGCCCGTATCGTCGTCGAGAACGGATTGAACGAGGACACGACAGTCCACTGGCATGGCATCCGCCTGCAAAACGCCATGGACGGCGTGCCCGGCCTGACACAGCCGCCGATCAAGCCGGGGACAGATTGCGTCTATGAATTCACGCCGCCCGACGCCGGCACCTTCTGGTACCATCCGCATGCCAACAGCCTCGTGCAGCTCGGCCGCGGGCTGGCCGGCGTCCTCGTTGTCGAGGAGACCGAACCTGTCGCCGTCGACCGCGACCTCCTGTGGTTGCTGCAGGACTGGCGGCTTGCCGACGACGGGCAGATGGCCCTCGGCTTCGGCAGCGCGATGGACGCGGCGATGTCCGGCCGCGTCGGCAACGTCGTCACCATCAACGGCACGGCGCCGGCCGACCAGAGCGCAAGGGCGGGCGAACGCGTCAGGCTGCGGCTGGCCAATGCCTCGCTCGCCCGCATCATGGCGTTGCGCTTCGAAGGCCACCGCCCGGTCGTCGTGGCGATCGACGGCCAGCCCTGTGATCCGCACGAACCGGATGACGGCCGTCTTGTTCTGGCACCCGCCATGCGCATCGATGTCATGATCGACACGCAGGGCGACCCGGGCAAGCGTTACGCGGTGATCGACGACTTCTATGACGGTCTCGCCTATACGCTGACCACGCTTGCCTATGACAGCGCATCGCCGCTTCGGACCCATCCTCTCGACACGCCGCTTGGCCTGCCGCGCAACCCGTTGCAGCAACCCGATCTCGCAAGCGCCGAACGTCAGGAGATCGTCCTGCAGGGCGGCATGATGGGTGGCGGCAAGCTCGCCGGCGTCGGCGGCATGATGGGCATGGCGACACCCGGCATGAAGGGTGGCGCGGCCTGGGCGATCAACGGCATGTCGATGACCGGTGACGGCCACGCCGGCATGGCGCCGCAGTTCACCTTGCCGCGCGGCGCAACCTGTCATCTCACCATGCGCAACGAAACCGCCTGGTGGCACCCGATGCACATCCACGGCTTCAGCATGCTGGTGCTTGCGCGCAACGGTTCGCCGGTGACGCACCGGCAATGGCAGGACACGGTGCTGCTCGCCCCCAAGGACACGATCGAATGCGCTTTCGTCGCCGACAATCCAGGCGACTGGATGCTGCACTGCCATGTCGCCGACCACCAGATGGCCGGCCTCATGACGGTGTTTCGAGTGACCTGATTTTCTCGTCAAACAACGTCAAGACAACAAGGAGAACTGCGATGAAACTGACTTACTCCCTCGCCGCCTTAGCGGTCGCGATCGCCATGCCGCTGCCAGCTGTCGCGGCGACCATCAACGCGGTGATGTACAAGAACCCGCAATGCAGCTGCTGCGAATCCTATGCCAACTATCTGGAACACAACGGCTTCAAGGTCGACATCAAGCCGGTCAACAACCTGTCCCAGATCAGCAGCGATGCCGGCGTGCCGGCCGACCTCGAAGGCTGCCACACGCTGATGGTCGACGGCTATGTCGTCGATGGCTTGGTGCCGGTCGATATCGTCAAGAAACTGCTGACGGAGCGGCCCGCCATCACCGGCATCACGCTAGCCGGCATGCCGACCGGCGCTCCCGGCATGGGTGGCGAGAAGGCCGGCCCGTTCATCGTCTACGCCTTCACCAAGGACGGCAAGGCGCCCACCGTCTACGCGACGGACTGAAAGGCAACCGCGATGTCTGCCGATATGTCGGATTGCCCTGCCCGAACTTGGCTCGCCATGATGTTCCGGTCCTTCGCACGGCCTCGTGTCCTGCTTTTGCGCCATTTCGCATACAAGGACATGAGTTTGTGCTAATATACAATGGCCATGCACCTTCGTGCGTGACCAACCAATGGGAGGATGCAATGAAAACCATAAATCGCAGGTCTGCAATTGCTCTCGGTGTGACGGCCGCCGCGATTACGCCTCTGTTCACCCTGGCGGCATCCGCGAAGGTCAAGAAATACGGCCCGAAGGAAGGCAAGGAGATTGCGCCCGGTGTAAGGGTGGTGGAGGTCGGCACCGGCGACTCCGACATCGCCGCTTACAAGAGCATCGCGATCGTCGATGTGGTGTTTCAGCCCGGAGCGCACGCTTCCGCGATGATGATGGACAACGACATGGTATGCACCATCACTTCAGGCGCGTTCACCATCAAGAAGGCAGACAAGGAATTCAAGCTCAAGACGGGTGACATGTACACCTGCGCCAAGGGCAAGACCGACGAGGCGACGAATACAAGCAAAGAGGTCGGCGTGCATCGTATCGCCGTCCTGATACCTGCGTAGCAGTTGGAGTTCCGGCCGGACAGGCGGCTTGCATGCTGTCCGGCCGTCGTTTGCGTATCGCCGGGTGCTAGCCTCGTCCGGCATGATTGGGCCTACCACAAGCGCCTACGCCATTTCGGGGCGTTTTGAACCCTCGCGGATGGCCTTGTGCACGCCGCGCTGCAGATCCATGAATGCAGGGCTTTCCATCACCTCTTCGCGGCGCGGGCGCTCGATATCGACGTTGAAGGTCTGGGTGATGCGGCCCGGGCCGATGCCCATGACGACGATGCGGTCCGACAGATAGACGGCCTCCTCCACATCATGGGTGACAAACAGGACGGTCAACCTGTGTTCCTCCCAGATCTGGGTGAGCAGTTCCTGCATCTGGTGCCGGGTCAAGGCATCGAGCGCGCCGAAGGGCTCGTCCATCAACAGCATCTTGGGCCGGTAGGAAAGCGCGCGCGCAATGGCGACGCGCTGTTTCATGCCGCCCGAGAGTTCGGCCGGGTAGCGGTCGGCGCTGTCGGACAGCTTGACGAGTTCGAGATGCTCCAGCGCGATCCTGCGGCAGGTCGGGCGATCGTAGCCGGCGGCCTTGAGGGCAAACTCGATGTTCTGCCGCGCCGTCAGCCAGGGAAGCAGCGTGTAGGACTGGAAGACGACGCCACGGTCGAGACCCGGCTGCAGGATCGGCGCGCCGTCGATGCTGAGATCGCCCGCGTCGAAGTCCTGCAGTCCGGCAACGATCGACAGCAGCGTGCTCTTGCCGCAGCCCGACGTACCGACCAGGGACACAAACTCGTTGTCGGCAAGATCGAGGTTGATATCGCGCAGCACTTCCGTGCGCCGTTCGCCCGTGCCGAAGCTCTTGCGGAGGCCGGCGATCCGCAATTTGGGGAAACTCATCGGCTGGACCTCATTGCGAGCGGCCCTCTTGCTTGAACAGCACCTTCTCCAGCGCCTTCATCACCTGGTCGGTGATGAGGCCAAGCAGGCCAAGCAGCAGGATGTAGCCGATGATCGTGTTGGTCTGGAAATAGCGCTGCGACACGGTGATGCGATAGCCGAGCCCCGAAGTCGCGGCGACAAGTTCGGCCAGCACCAGCCAGGTCCATGCCCAGCCCAGGCTGATGCGCAGCGTATCCCAGATACCCGGCAAGGCGCTGGGGACGACGATGCGCGTCAGGATCTTGCGATCCGGCAGGCCGAGTGTGCGCCCAAGGCCGATGAAATCGGTGGGAACCCGTTTGACGTTGTCCATGATCATAAGGACCTGCTGGAAGAAGGTGCCGATGAAGATGATCAGGAACTTCTGCGAATCTCCGGTGCCGGCCCAAAGAATGGAGAGCGGCACGAAAGCGACGACCGGCATGTAGCGGATGAAATCAACCAGCGGCTCGATGGCCGCTTCCCAAGAACGGAAACTGCCAATCAGAACGCCGATCGGTATCGACAGTACCGAGGCGATGAGGAAGCCGATGGAGATGCGATACATCGAGGCTTTGAGGTCCAGCCACAACGTGCCGTCGGCAGCGAGCTTGGCGATCTGCGTCGCGACGCTGCCCGGCGAAGGCAGGAAGATCGGCTTTACCAACCCCAGTCCGGTCGCCGCCCACCAGGCAAGGCCCAGCCCAACGAACACGGCCACCGCGATGATCAGAAAGCGCGACCTGGCGATGGGCACGCCGATCCCGGAGGATCGGCGGCGCCTCGCCTGTTTCGCGATCGGTCCTGGCGCCGGTCGCTCCCCGGGCATCTGTGTCACCACCGCGATCCGGCCTTGATCATTCCGCCGCCTTGACGAAGGACGGGTCGATCATCTGCTCCGGCGTCACATCGGCCTGCAGCAGCTTGGCGTTCTTGGCGGCGGCTTCGACATCGGCGAAGGTCTTGGTGGTGAAGTCGCCGGTGAGCGCCGTCTTGTTTTCGGCCAGCGAGTAGTAGCGCACGCCGTCAAAGGCGGTGTTGAGGTCCTTGACGTCCGAACCGACAGCCTTGGCGATGATGGCGCGGCCGCCGGGCGTATCAGCATTGTAGTCCTTGAGCGCTGCGTCCCAGCTCTTGATCATGGCCAGCACCTGGCCGGGCCGCGACTTGATCACCTCGTCACGCACCACCAGCACGTCGCTGATCAGGCCGGGATCCTCGCCGGCGGTGAACAGAAGCTTGAGGTCCTTGTTCTGCGCCATGGCGACGGTGAGGTACGGTTCATAAGTCACCGCGACCGGCACCTGACCGGCGATCAAGGCGCTGCCGGCATCGGACGCCGGCATCGGGACCGGCTTCACATCGTCGATCGACATGCCGTTCCTGGCGAGCGCGTATTTGAGCAGGATGTCGCTCGTCGTGCCTTCCTCGAAGGCGACCTGCTTGCCCTTAAGGTCCGCGATGGAGGTGACGTCCTTGCCGGCGATGATGGCGTCGGCGGTCATGGAGACGTCGAGCAGCAGCACGATCTTCACCGGCAGGCCGGCCGCAACCATGCCCATCGCCGTGTGGGTGGCGATGTTGGCGGCGTCGAGCTGGCCGCTTGCAAGTGCTGCATTGATGTCCTTGTCCTCGGCGAAGTTGACGATCTGGACGTCGCTCAGCCCGTTTGTCTTGAACAGACCCTTGGCCTCGGCGACATGCCACTGGCCATAGCCGAGCCAGGGCTCGATGCCGATCTTGAACGCTCCTGCCTCGGGCGTGGTGGGAATGGCCGCATCGGCCGCGTAGGCTGCCGGGGCGGCGGCGAGTCCGATGGCGGCGGCCATCACGAGCGCGCGAAACTGTCCTGTTAGGTTACGCATCATCTTTGTTCCCCTTGATGATCAGACCGCTTTTTCTAGCTGAGGTAGCCGGTCTGGTGAGACTGCGGGTTTCTGCTCTTGCGGCACTGTGCCTCGGCGTCTTACCTGCCACTTCATGGTGAAGTGCGAGGATATTTCAGCGTCAGCGGGAGCGGATGTCAAGGCTAAAATACATACATGCATATACAAGTTGGAAAGACTCAATTTCCCACCTTGGCCGGATCGATCCGGTCGAGGAAACCTGTCACCCGATCGGCTCCGGCAACGGGTTCGCTGCCGACCATGACCGCGACTGAGAAGGCAATGAGGGAGGAGACCGGCGTGTGGCTGCGCGCGCCAGCCCGCAGGTTCATAACCAGCGTCGGCGACAGGAAAAGACCGGCTCGCAGCACCGCGCGCCAATCGGCCGGCAGCATGCCGCGCCGTTTGAGCTCCAGCAGCAATGGCCGCCACAGCGCTGTCGCCTTGACCTCCAGCAGGTCGCGGCGGACGAGGCTCAGGTCCCAGTCCGTGTCGACATGGAGCAGATTTCCGTCCAGCCGCGCCTGGGCGCGAAAAGCCTCTGTCGCGGTCGCCGGATCATAGAGCCAGAACGGGTGGGCGAAGATGTTGTGGAACGTCGCCTTCACCTCGGCCAGCAGCGTCGGGATGTGCGAGCCGGCAAAGGCGGGATCGAAGAAGGACAGCTCCGCCCTCCCCGCCTTCGCCGTGTACCAGACATTGGCGTTGTGGGCGTCGCCATGCGCGACCACGCCGCCGGCATCGGCAAGGCGGTCGGGCCGTAAGCGCACAGCCGCGGCATCGAAAAGCTCACCGATGCTGTCGGTGTACTGCTGGTCGTTGATGACGAATTTCAGCCGGGAAAACCGATCCCAATCCAGCTCGGCACCGGGAAAGACGAACGGCTTGCCGACATAGAAATCGGCCAGCCTTCCGCCTGGTGACAAGCGTGTCTCGGCATCGATCAGCCGCTCATGAAACAGCCTGTGGATCGGCTCCGCCGCCACGTCCTCGACAGTGACGGGATGCAGCGTCTCGAGATAGACCTTGAGCAGCCTGGCCGACAGGTCGCGCTCGGCAAGAACGGCTTCTTGCCGCTTGCAGGCATCGTCCTGCCCATCCAGCGCGAACAGCACATCCGAAAATCTTGGATCCGTGCGGCGGCGATAGACAAGGATCTGCTCGCCTGGTTGGGCAGACATATGCACGGGTTGGTCGACCGGCAGGCCGGCGCGCGACAGAATCTCGGCGCGGTAATACTCGCCCGTCATCGCCTCTTCCCGCTCCTCCTGATGGAACTTGAAGAAGTAGGCCTTGCCATCGTCCTCGAAGAAGCCGTTCAACGAATTGAGGCTGTACTTGTCGAAGTTGATGCGCACCTTGCGGGGGGTCATCGCGAACAGGTCGCCCAGCAATGCCGCCAGCGCGCTTTGTGCTTCGGCAACATCATGCTGCGCGAGTGCCCGGATCCGCGCCGTGCGGCTCAGTGCCGGCGTCATCTGTCGCTCCTTCCAGCCAGTTCGTTCGCCGAGGGCGAAACCGTTTTCATCGATACATGTATATACATTGGCAGCGGGGCCGCTCCGACTTGCATTCGACCTGCTTCCGTTAGCTGCTTTTTGAAGGTGAATAGCGGCTGCCGAGCGAGTAGCGGCTGCCGGCATAAGTCAGCTTGCTGATCGTCGCCACCACCGCGCCTGTCCATGTCCGGCGGTGCAGGAAGAGGCAGCAGGCGCCGACATCGATGCCCAGATGCCGCGCCGTCTCGGCATCCGCCGGGATGGCGGAAATGATATGCTCGACCTCGGTCACCGGGGTTTTCTGCATGAGGTAGTCATAGGTCGCCGTCTTCGAAAAATCCTGCTTGTCATAGTCGGGGATGAGGCTCGGATTGACGAAGCGCTCTTCCAGTTGCACCGGCAAATCATTCTCGAAATTGACGACGACAGAATGATAGATCGGGACGCGCTTTGCGAACTCGAACGACAGCGCCAGCTCCTTTGTCGGCATGATGGTTTCGAGGACGAGGACTTCGGAACGATGCCTGTTGCCGCGCTCGACGATCTCGGCTGCGATGTTGTTGATCTCGATCAGTGTCGATTGCGGCCGCGGTGGCGCGATGAAAGTTCCCACACCTTGCAGACGGATCAGGAACCCGGCCGAGGTCAACTCTCTGAGCGCCCGGTGAACCGTCATCCGCGACACGCCGAGTGAAGCCACCAACTCATTCTCGGACGGCAGCTTGCGATCCTTGCCCCACCGGCCCGTTCCGATGTTGGCCAGGATGTAGTCCTTCACCTTCTCGTAGAGAGGGCTGGCCGTGTCAGGCAAAGTGACCATTTCCAAAGTCCTTTCCGGCGATTCATCGGAAATCACGACCGCTCGACAGGTTGCCGCATGCGGATGATTGTTTTCAAGCCGTCGCTGTGTCCCGCCAACAGCCGCTCATAGGCAGCCGGAATGTCATCCAGGCCAATCTCCTGGTCGATCAGCGCCAACAGCGGTTCGCTGAGCTCACCTAGCATCCGCACGGCCTCGGGCAGCTCATCGGCAAAGGCGTGGCATCCCAGCAACCCGATTTCGCGTTCGACCAGCGTATTGGGATCAATGTTGAGGCGGCCGTGAAAGATGCCCACCATGGCGATCGTGCCGCCGGGATCGAGAACGCCAAGCAACTGGTTGAGCGCCGCGACGCTGCCGGTCGCCTCAATGGCCGCGAGCAGCGGGGCATTGGCGGTTGCGGCGGCAACGGCATCCCGGTTCAGATCGACCATCGTGGCACCCGTCACCCGCGCCACCCGGGCGCAGCGGCTCTGGTTGCGGTCGGCGACGAGCACGATGCCGGCGAAGGTCCGCGACAGCAGCAGCGCGGCAAGACCGCCGATGGGCCCGCAGCCGACGACCAGCACCGCGCCTGCCGTTTTCGGCAGCCGCCGCACCGCATGCAACGCCACCGCCAGCGGCTCGGCCATCGCCGCGACCCGCTCGTCGAGCCCGGCATCGATGATATGCAAGAGCCGTGCGGGCAGCACCGCCTGTTCGGCAAACCCACCGTCGCAGATCTCCCCCACAAAGCCCAGCGACGCACAGAGATGCCGCCTGCCGGCATGACATTGCGCGCAGTCTCCGCACCAGAACCGTGAATCGGCAACCACCCTGTCACCGACGGCGACGCTATCAACGCCTGCGCCGATGGCGGTCACCGTGCCGGCCAGTTCATGGCCGGCCGTCGACGGCGACCGGCTTATCCATTGCCCCGTGCGGAAATTGTGCAGATCAGAACCACAGATGCCGGCGGCATCGACCCTCAGCTTCACCCAGCCCGGATCCGGCGCGCCTGGCGGAGCGATGTCCTCGACACGCAGGTCACCAGGTTGATAAAGTCGAGCAGCCCTCATCGCGATCGTTTCCGCTCAGCCGGCGAGATAGCGGTCGCGGATTTCCGAGACCGCGTTCTCGTGCGAACTGAAGCCCTCATAGCGGGCAAGCCTGCGGGCATGCAGAGCGAGTTCCGGATAGGCCGCCGAGGTGACATAGCCGACCGACGAGCGCTTGACGAAATCCGTCACCGAAAGCGGGCCGTAGGTCCGCGCCCACCGGCTGGTCGGCAGCACTGCATTGGGTCCAAGGACGAAGTTGGCAAGGGTCACCGGCGTATGCGGTCCCATGAGGATTTCGGCCGCCTCGGTGATGCGTCCGAGATGGGCGAACGGCTCCGTCGACAGGATCTCGAGATGTTCGGGCGCATAGTCGTTGATGAAGCGGTAGCTGTCTTCCAGCGATGCGGTCAGCACGATGCCGCCGCGCTTGCCGGTCAGCACCGCGCGCGAAAACTCCACACGCTGCTCGGTCATCCGCGACCAGTGCTCGGGAAGTGCGGCGAGTGCTGCTTCTGCGATCTTGCGGCTGTGCGTCACCAGATAGGCCGAGGAATCTGGCCCGTGCTCGGCTTCGATCAACAGGTCGAGCGCGGCAAGCCCGCCGTCGACGCTGTCATCGGCAAAGATAATCGCTTCCGACGGGCCCGCCGGAAGGCCTGTGTTGATGACCGATGACAGCACGCTCTTGGCCGCCACCACCCACGGGCTGCCGGGACCGACGATCTTGAGTGCGGGCTTCACCGTCTCGGTGCCGTAAGCGACGGCGGCAACTGCCTGGGCGCCGCCGCATTTGTAGACCGTGCCCACGCCGGCGAGACGCGCGGCGACGAGCGTTGCCGCGTCCACCGAACCATCCGATGTCGGCGGCGTCACGATGGCAATCTGCGGCACGCCGGCAATCACCGCCGGCACCGACGTCATCATCGTCACCGACGGGAAAGCGCCCTTGCCGCGCGGCACGTAGAGCGCAACGGATGCGATGGGCGTGTACCTGTCCCCGGCATAGGCGCCCGGCCGGACTTCCTTGAGCCACATCGTCTCCGGCTTCTGCTCCTCATGGAAGCGCCTGATGTTGTCGATGCCGAACTGGATGCTCTCGACGACGTCCCTTTCCACCTTGTCGAACGCCGCATCGAACTCGGCTTCCGACACCTGCAGTTCGCCCTCGGCGACATTGGCCTTGTCGAGTTCCCCGGCGAAGCGGATCAAGGCGGCGTCGCCTTCGTCCTTGACGGCCTGGATGATCGGCCGGACCTTCTCAACGAAGACCGTCAGATCGGCCTCGGCGCGCTTCAGCAGACTGGCGCGCTGGTCGGCATCGATGGATGACAGATCGTGGAAGCTGATGTCGGACATGATTGCTCGTCTCCTGGAACTCTTGGAACGCAATGACGGTTGGCCCGTGGATGGCCATAGTTCTGCGGGTCGACAAGCCGACCGGGGCAAGGATCAAAGCCGTCGAGAGGCTTCACTCAGGCAAAAGTATATACATGTATGTATGATGGTCGCCAGCAATTTTTCCATCATCCTTCCCGTCGAAACTGCGGAGGCAAACCTGCCTCATCAGATCGAGGCGAGAAAGCCGCCATCGACCGGAATGGACTGGCCGGTTATGTAGGCAGCCGCATCCGAAGCGAGGAACACGGCGATGCCGTGCAAGTCGTGGAGATCACCGAAACGCCGCTGCGGGATCTTGGCCAGCATGGAGTGCTGCCATGCCTCGTCGCTGTAAAAAACGTCGGTCATCGCCGTCCTGAAATAGCCCGGCGCGATGGCGTTGACCCTTATGCCAAGCTCCGCCCACTCCGCCGCAAGGGCGCGGGTCATGCCGAGCAGGCCCGACTTCGACGAGCCATACGGCACCGCGGTGGGGATTCCGACTTCGGATGTCAGCGAGCACAGATTGATGATGGCACCAGGGCGTCCGGCGTCGCGCATCTGCCGCGCGGCGGCCTGGGCGCAGAAGAACGCTCCCTTGAGATTCGTGTCGACGATCCTGTCCCACAGCGCCTCGTCGACATCGAGCGAGGGCCGCACCTCCTCCACGCCGGCATTGTTGACGAGAATGTCGAGACCGCCAAGCAGGCTGGCAGCCTCTGCGGTTGCTGCCCGGCAGCGGCCGACATCGGTGACGTCGAGAGCGATGGCGTGCGCCACTCCGCCGGCGGCGCGGATGGCTGCCGTGGTGGCCTCCAGCGAGGCCAGGCTGCGCGCCGTGACCGCGACGTCTGCGCCGGCAGCACTCAGCGCCTCGGCGATGCTGCGCCCGATGCCCCGGCTTGCACCGGTGACAAGCGCCTTCCTGCCGGAGAGATCGAAGAGAGAAGCGTTGCGCATGTGATCCTCCTGATCGGTGTCGGTTTCCGCTTCAGCGTCGAGACTATCAGATCAAGTTGCATATACAAGCATATACAAACTGTTTGGGCTACGGTACGGATGACGAAATCCACCGCAGAGGAGCCCGCCCTTGTCGAAAGCCTCGGATATGGTCCGTACCGAAGTCAACCGCCTGTCGCCCTACAATTCCGGGCTGACAATTGACGAGGTCATGGAGCGATACGCACCGGCCAGAATCGCCAAACTGTGCTCGAACGAAAACCCGCTCGGGCCCAGCCCGACCCTCGCCACGACGATGCATGCCGGCTCCGAGATGTTCCGCCTCTATCCGGACCCTGCCGGGCGCAAGCTGCGCCAGGCGATCGGCGACAAATATGCCGTCACCGAGGACCAGATTATCCTCGGCAACGGTTCCGAAGACCTTCTCTCCGTCATCAGCCGTGCCGTGTTGCGGCCGGGCGACGCGGTCGTCACGCTCTATCCGTCGTTTCCGCTGCATGAGGACTACGCGACGTTGATGGGCGCTACCGTCAAGCGCGTTGTCGTCAACGACGATCTGACCATTAATGTCGATGCGCTGGTCGAGGCGGCGCGCGAGCGGCCGCGCATGCTGCTGTTCTCGAACCCGATGAACCCGGTCGGCAGCTGGCTCTCCGGCGGCGATCTGTCGAGGGTTCTGGATGCGACGAGCGACGAGACGCTGATCGTCATCGACGAAGCCTATGCCGAATATGCCGAGGGCGACGACTATGCGTCGTCCCTGCCCTATCTCGAAAAGCTGGACCGGCCCTGGATCGTGCTGCGGACCTTTTCCAAGGCGTTCAGTCTGGCCGGATTGCGGATCGGCTTCGGCATCGTCGGTGACCCGGAGCTGCGCGCGCTGCTCGACCGCGTCCGCACGCCTTTCAACGCCAACGGCATGGCCCAAGCCGCCGCACTCGCGGCGCTGGCCGACGACGAACACCTCGCCAGGGTCGTCGCGCTGGCCAGGGCGGAGAGAAAACGCGTCGAGACTTTTCTGGCGAGCAAGGGCCTCGACGTCGCCGCCTCCAGGGGCAACTTCCTGTTCTTCAACTGCCGGCGAGATGCTTCCGTGTTCGTCGAAAGCCTGTTGCGGCAAGGCGTCATCGTCAAGCCGTGGAAGCAGCAGGGTTTTGACACCTATGTGCGCGTCAGCATCGGCTCGGCTGCGGAGAACGACCACTTCATGGCCGTTCTGTCGGAGCTGTTGTGAATACACGCTTTGATCGGGATTCGGAACGGACCAGCCAAATTGACCTGCTCCTTGCGGCAGCGAGGTACCAGTTCGGGCACGATGTCACGCTGCGGCGCAATTCGTCGAATGAGGCAGCAGATTTTTTTGAGCTTCAGGCCGACAGCAGGCCTTAACTTTCGCGGCGTGGGTTTTTACATCTCTGGGGTCTGCAAACGATCGACGCTTGAGGAGGCTCCCTTGCAGCAACCAGATGACATCGCCGCCCGCCGATTGGGCATTCTCATCGAGCAATATGTGGAAGCGCGCAAAAAACGATACGGCTATGTGTCGACCGAGCAGGCCTATCGGGCCATCCGGCAGGTCCTCAAACCCGTCATTCCCGACCGCGAACTCGACGACATGGTCGCCTCGCTTGCCGTGAAGAACGGTCTGGCGGTCGTTTTCGACCGCCAAACCAAAGCGTCCGCCGATGACGTAGCTCCGAGGCCAAGCCCCTAGATCGACGCACATCTGCCGGCGCAGGGCGCCATATCAATACGGGGCCAAACGCATCGTTCGGCCCCGCATCGATGTGCATCGCCGGAGGAACCTGCGATACACCTGCGCCGTGGGCCTGTGTGCCGCAAGCCGACGGGCGTGGCGGCTTCAAGCGGCGGTGCTGACCTGGCCCGGCTCGAGGATCGACTTGACCTTGCCGGCCACCGCGCGTCCCAGATCGGCGTTGTTTGCGGCGGTGAAATGAATTCCGTCGACACCGTCCGTGGTGAGGTAATCGCCGGCATTGAGGAAGTCGATCTTCATGAAATCCGCCATCGCCTTGTACTGCCTGGCCAGATCCCTGGATTTTTCGTGCCCGCCGCCGAACATGCCCTCGAACCACGGATCGGGCATCGGGGTCAGCGGCGGCGGCGCAATGACCAGCGCCTTCGGCGCCGGATAAGGCGTGCCGATGCCGCCGGCACTGGTCAGGATCTGCCCGACCAGTTTCGCCATTCCATTGGCGATCTCATAAGGCGTCCGGCGGAAATAAGACTTGGTGTCGTTGGTGCCGAGCATGACAATGACCAGGTCCAGCGGCAGATGGCTGGCGATGGCCGAGGGCAGATAATTGGCCCCGTTCAGGCGCGGATCGTTGGGGTCGTCGAGACAGGTGGTGCGCGCGCTCAGGCCTTCTTCGATGATATGGTAGCCCGCCCCCAGCGCCGCCGACATCACACCGGTCCAGCGCTGGTCATAGGGGTAGCGGTAGGTCGGCGACCCCTCCTTGACCGGAACCCAGCCCCAGGTCAGCGAGTCGCCGTAGCACATGATGTTTTTTGGCGGTGACATCCATGTTTCTCCATCTGTTTGCAATTGTCTGAACGCCGGCGCACTTGCTTTTCGCCGTCTTAAGTCAGGGGTTTCGCACGCGCACTCCGTAGAAGATCGCCGCGCCGAGGATGATGACGCCCTGCGCGATGAGCTTGCCGGGCTCGTCGATGCCGAGCACCGTCATCACCACGAACAGCAGCGCAAAGCACAGCGCCCCGAAGAAGGGCCCCCAGACGCCGCCGTCGCCACGACCGAAGACGACGCCGCCGAGGATCGTTGCCGCGACCGCCAGGATCGGCAGGTCGAGGCCGACACGGACGCTGCCGACGGCGATCGAACCGGTCTGCACCAGGGCCGCGATCGCCGCGATCAGGCCGGCGAGCGTATGCGCCAGGATGACCGTGCGCTGGACCGGCACGCCGGAAAAATGCGCGGCTTCGGCATTCTCCCCGACCGAGGCGACGTAGCGGCCAAAGACGGTCCGCGACAGAAGCAGCCACACCGAAGCGGTCAGCAGGACCCAGAACAGCACCGGCGTCGGAACCGACAGGAATTTCGTGTTGTAGAGGTCGTTGAACAGCTTCGGCACATCGCCGGGCGGATTGCCGCTCGACAGGAACTGCACCAGCCCTACCAGGATGATGCTGACCGCCAGCGTGACGATGACAGCCGACACCCGCCGGCTCCCTATCATGAAGCCGTTGAACAGGCCGATGACGAGGCCGGGGGCGAGCGCCAGCACGACGAAGAAAGGCATCGACGCGCCGGGGAAAGTGCCCGACGAGATGAAATAGTTGATGAGCAGGATGATGCCGCCGCCGGAGAGGTCGATCGACTTCACCCGCATGACGACGAGCTGCCCCAGCACCAGGATGCCGAGCGGGACGATCTGCCTGACGAAGATACCCATGATGTTGAGGTTGAGCATGTTCGGTCGCGCGATCCACAGCGTCGCCAGCAGCACGAGAAAGACAAAATAGGACGGCGGTATGCGCAGCAGGCGCCGGGCGATCGGATTTGCGAGAACGGCAGCCATCTTTTAGAGCCCCATCTTCTTGCGGGATTGCAGCCCGACCACCGCCAGCAGGATGCCGCCCTTGATCGCGGTCTGGACAAAGGGGGAGACGTTGGCGAGGTTCATGCCATTGGCCAGCAGCGCCATGACCAGCGCGCCGATCACCGTGCCGTGCAGGCTGCCTATGCTGCCGGAGAGCTGGGTGCCTCCAAGGGCGACGGCGGTGACGGTGTCGAGTTCGAAAAGCAGCCCGACATTCGGATCGCCCGACACGATGCGCCCGGCCAGGAAGACACCGGCAACGGCCGCGAAACAGGAACAGACCACATAGGCGAGGATGATGTTGCGACGGTCGGAGACGCCGAAATTGCGGGCAGCACTTTCAGCGCCCGAAGCAATGCCGCCGCCAATCGCAAACAGATGCAGCCCGTATCGCGATCCGTAGAGCAGTTTCCACGCTGCCAGGATCACGACGATGCCCCAGAAAACCGGATAGGGAACGCCGAGGAAACTGCCTGAGACGGCATCGATGACGATCTCCGGCACCGTACCGCCGGACACAGGACGCAGGATGCGCGTGATGCCGAGCACGATGTACTGCGTCGACAGCGTCGCGATGATCGGATGGACGTTGAAACGGGTGATCGCCAGGCCGTTGATCAGCCCGATGAGTGCCGCCAGCACGAAGACCGCCGGGATCAGCACGACAGCCGGCTGATCGAGCGCCAGCACCGCCGTGGTGAAGCTGATGACGGAGCCGACCGACAGATCGAGCCCGCCGATGAGCACGACCACCAACTGTCCGATGGCCGCGATGATCAGCGGCATTGCCTGGGCCACCAGGTTGAAGAGGTTTTCGGCCGTGGCAAATTGTGTCGTCTCGACGGTCAGCCACAGCGAAATGAACAAGGCGACCAGCAGTGGCAGGCCCCACAGGCCTTGCCGCGTGTTCCGGCCACTCAGGATGTTGAACAGCGAGCGAACCATGGCAGCCCCCCTAGTGCTGGCGCGCGGAGCCGCCCGTCAGGGCCGCGTCGAGGATCTTGTGTTCCGTCGCCTGCGCCGCCGGCATTTCGGCAACGATGGTGTCGTCGTGGACGACGTAGATGCGATCGCAGAGCCCGATCAACTCGATCGTCTCGCGCGACAGCACCAGCACGGCGCCGCCCTTGGCGGTAAAGTCGCGCAGCAGGTGGTAGATCTCGGACTTGGCGCCGATGTCGACGCCGCGGGTCGGCTCCTCGACCAGCAGAAGATCGAGATCGGCGGCCAGGTAGCGGCCGAGGAGAACCTTTTGCTGGTTGCCGCCCGACAGGGAGCCGACCGGCGCGGACGGCCCTGCCGCCTTTATGTTCATGACCTCCATCATGTGGGCGATGACGTTTCGATACGGCTGCGCCGGCGCGAGTTCGAATCGCCTCGAATGCAATCCGATGGCGATGTTGTTGGCGATCGGCAAAGCGAGGAAGAGCCCCTCCTCCTTGCGGTCCTCGGGAACGAAGCCGACCCTCAGCTGCTGCAAATGGCGAACGCCTGATGATGCCGGGAGCGGCATTTTCAGCGCTTTGCCGTTGACGGAAATCGTCCCGGCGGAGGGATGATAGCGGCCGATCAGCGATCTCAGGAAGCGCTGCTGGCCCTGCCCCTCCAGTCCGGCCAGGGCTACGATCTCACCCTTGTGCAAAGACAGCGACAGCGGCCGCGATGTGTCGGTGATTCTGAGGTTCTCGACTCGCAGGATCTCATCACCCTTATCGCCCGTGCGATCGGGAAAAAGGTCCTGGAGTTCGCGTCCGACCATCATGGCGATGAGGTCGTCGGTGGTGATCTCGGACACCATCCTGGTGCCGACCAGTGCGCCGTCCTTCAGCACCGTCACCGTGTCGCACAGCTCGAAGATCTCCTCCATGCGATGCGAGATGTAGACGATGGCTTTTCCCTTATCGCGCAGCCGGCGGATGTTGCGGTTGAGCACATCGACATCGGCCGCGTTGAGAGCAGCCGTCGGCTCGTCGAGGATAAGCACGCTGGCGTCCGCCTGGATGCAATGCGCGATCTCGACGAATTGCCGCTCGGCTATGGTCAGGTTGGAAACGAGTTGCGACGGGTCGAGCGTGAGGCCGAGTTCGCCAAGCGCCTTGGCGGTCTGGCTTTTCATCGCCCGATAATCGATCGAGCCGAACCGGGTCGTCGGCTCCCGGCCCAGAAACATGTTTTCGGCGATCGACAGATTGGGCAGCAGCGAATGCTCCTGGAAAACGGTCGAAATGCCGGCATCGAGTGCGGCGCGCGGCGATTTCAGATCGAGCTTCTCCCCGTTCATGAAGATCTCGCCGGAATCGGGCTGATGCACGCCCGCCAGGATCTTCATCAACGTCGATTTGCCGGCGCCGTTCTCGCCCATCAGGGCGTGGACGCTGCCCGCCTTGAGATCGAGGGAAACGGAATGGAGCGCCTTGCTCCCTCCGAATGCCTTCGAAATGTGGGACATCTCGATAAGATTGGTCACGAAACCCTCGAACGAACCAAATTCAACACATGGAACGGCCTGCGGGGAATGCTTGTCCACTCCCCGCCAGCCACGGCGCCGTCACTTCTTGCCGTAATATTCCTTGAGCTTGTCCTCGGGCAGTTCGCTCGGCCACCAGACATTGGCGGTCAGGTCGTCGCGATAGTATTTTTTGGCCTTGTCCTGGTCCCATCCGTCGGGATTATAGACATAGCGTTTGTAGAGCTGCTTGCCTTCCAGAAGGGCAACAGCGGCGCGCACGCCGGCCGCACCTTGGGCGGGGCTGTATTCCGGCGAGATCGACTTGAACCCGTCCGTGATCCACTGGCCGAAATAGCCATTGTTGCCCTCGCCCGAAATCGGCGGAACGGGCGTGCCGAACTGCTTGAAGACATCGACGCAGGCGCGCGTCATGTCAGCGCCGGACGACCAGATGCCGTCAACCTGTGGGTTGTTCAGATAAAGCGTCTCGCACAGCTTCTTGGCCTTGTCGTACTGCCAGTCACCATGCTCCTCGGCGATGATCTGCACATGCGTGCCCTTGAGCGACTCCAGGAGTCCGTTGTAGCGGTTGGTGTCTTCCGGATGTCCGGCCAGGCCACGCAGGACCCAGATCTTGCCGTTGTCGCCGACGGTCTTGACCAGCCAGTCGCCCATCACCTTGCCGAAATGCTCGGCGCCGCCCTGGATTTCGGTGGTGTAGGCGTCGGAATCGATGCGACCGGTGTGGAGAATGACGGGAATGCCGGCGGCGACCGCCTTGGCGATGCTGGCATTCGCCGATGTGCTGGTCACCGGCTGCACGATGATCGCGTCGACATGCTGCGCAATCAGGTCCTCGATATCAGCCACCTGCTTCTTCTGGTCGAAGCCGGCATCGAGCAGGATGAATTTCGAGATGCGCTTGTCCTTGGCCGCGGCATTCTCCGCCTCATGCGCCACCTGTACCGTCCACGTGTTTGCGTTGACGCCGAAGTCGCTCATTCCGATGACCCAGGGCGGGTCCTTCTTAAACGCACCGGCCGCGGTCATGCGCGTGTCGTCGGGGCGCGGCGCGACGCCGTCCATCAGCTTGATGTCTTCCGCATGCGCCAGGGACGTCACGGCAAGCGTGGACGCAACTAGCATCCCCAGGCCGACGGTTTTCAGCAATCCTAACATTCAACTCTCCTCCTTGTGGTTGCCCCGGCCTACGAATTCGTATGGCCGGCCGTACGAATGTGTACTGCCGCGAGACGCTCTCCCGATGCATGCTCGTCGTCGCAAACCGACCGATGCACGCAATTCTCCCGTCCCCGAACACATGCGTGTCGAGGCCCAACCCGGGCTGGACGATGGTGACGGTTGAGAACTCCTCCGGCACTTTAGAAGCACAGCGGATTCGCCCTGTCAATAGTTAGTCATGTTGAATGACTATTCCCTTGCTTGCCTTTCACCGCTCCGCTATCCATCATGAATGGCGCTCGCCGGCTTCGGCGCGCTGTCAGTCCCGGCGGGAAAAACATGCGATCAGTCTTGTGCTACGGCGACTCCAACACGCACGGCCAGATCCCCGGCAGGGGGCCGCTCGAGCGCTATGGGCCGGGTGAACGCTGGCCGGGAATATTGCGTTCTCAGCTAGGCCCCGACTGGTATGTCATCGAGGAAGGATTGAGCGGCCGCACCACCGTCCACGACGACCCGATCGAGGGCGCCCACAAAAACGGCAGAACCTATCTTCGCCCCTGCCTGCAGAGCCATGCGACGCTCGACCTCGTCATCATCATGCTCGGCACCAACGACCTGAAGATCCGCTTCAACAAGCCGCCGTCGGAAGTGGCGATGGGGATCGGCTGCCTCGTCTATGACATCAAGGAGCTGGCGCCTGGGCCAGGCGGCTCGACGCCCGAGATCATGATCGTGGCGCCGCCGCCGATGCAGGACGACGTCAAGGAATGGAAGTCCATCTTCGCCGGTGCGCCGGAGAAATCGCGCCTGCTCGCGCTCGAGTTCGAGGTTCTGGCGGACTCGCTCGAACTCCACTTTTTCGATGCCGGCTCGGTGGTGTCGTGCAGCGAAGCGGACGGCTTTCACATCGATGCCGAGGCGCACAGATTGCTGGGCACCGCACTTGCCCGCGCGGTCGATGCCATCGGCTGGAGCCGCTCGACATGAGCAACACTAAAGCCACCGGGCAACGAGCTCCAACCGACGGGGCGACCCTTGCCTGACATGAGATTCGCACCACCCAACCCCTTGCGCATCGCCGATCGTGCGAGCGGGCTGAATGCGTTGAGCGTGCGCAGCTACAATGAGCGGCTGGTGCTGTCGCTGCTGCTTCAGAACGAAGGCATCTCGCGGATGGAAATCGGCGAAAAGACCGGCCTGTCGGCGCAGACGGCCTCGGTCATCGTCCGTTCGCTCGAGCAGGAAGGCCTGGTCTCGCAAGGCGAGGCGCAGCGCGGCCGCGTCGGGCCGCCCACCATCCCGCTTTCGCTCAACCCGGAGGGCGCCTATGCGGTTGGCGTCGGCTTCAGCCGGCGCAGGATCGACATCGCGCTCATCGACTTCATCGGCACGGTGCGCTTCCACACGCAGTTGCCGGCGGATGAAGCCAATCCCTTTCCGCAAAGTAGCGAGCTGTTCGGCGCGATCAGGCAAGCCATGACCAGCCTGCCGGTCGAGGTGCGCAGCCGGGTTGCCGGCATCGGCCTGGCCGTTCCCGACGATGTCGACACCATGGCTGCAACCCGCAGCGGATCGAGCACCTCGCTGAAGGCCTTGCAGGCCGAGATCGAGGAACAGATCAAGCTGCCGGTTTTCGTGCAGAACGACATCACCGCGGCAGCCGGCGGCGAGAGCATGTTCGGCGTCGCAAAGCCGCTCAACGACTATCTGTTCTTCTATCTGGGAGCACGGCTGCAGAGCAGGCTCATCCTCAACCACCAGATCTACAAGGGAAACTCCAGCGCCAGCTTCGATCATGGCCTGATGCGCCTGGAGAGCGAACTGGCCATGCGCGGGCGCCCGTCCGAAATCATCTGGAGCAGCAGCCCTGAGTGGCCTGACCTCGGCGAGGCCTACAGCGAATGGCTGGGGGAATGCTCCAACCGCCTGAAAGCCTCTATTTCCGCACTGACCCAGTTTGTCGAATTCAGGACGGTCGTCCTGTCCAGCTATGCGCCGCAGAAGATCGCCAAGACCTTGTGCGCCGACATCAGCCGGGAATTCCCCGGCATCGAAGCGCTGCCCGCGCGGGTCAGCATCAGCCCGAAGGCCGTCGGCGCGGCAAGCCTGCCGTTCAGTTCGCGCTTCATGATCCAGTGATCGAGCCGAACCGGCGTTGCCGGTCTGCCGATCATGCACCCTCCGCAGGTCCATCGATGACTTTCAGGTGACCAAGCGAATCTACTTGCCAGGACGCCTCACTTAATAGCATGTTAAGTGAACCCTGAGATCACCATGAAAATCGCTGCGGATCACGCACTCAATGACAATGCCGCAACCAGCGCCGAAGCGCGCCGCTCGACGGTATTGGGCGATCGCATCAAGGCCTATCGCACCACGCGGCGCCTGACGCTGCGCCAGCTCGGCGACATGATCGGCACCACCGCCAGCTTCCTGAGCCAGCTCGAGCGCGGCCTTTCTGGCGCCAACACCAGCACGCTGATGCTGATAGCCAACGCGCTCGGCATCAGCCTCGCCGATCTTTTCGACGAATGCGAAGTCTCGCCGCACGCGGTGCTGACACGCGCCGAGCGGCCGGCGCTGCCGACCAGCGAGGGCTACCGCAAGACGCTGCTGTCGCGCCGGCCGATCCGCGAGATGGAAGTCTATTGCGGCGAGTTCGCCGTCGGCGGCTCCACCGGCGACGTGCCCTACACCCATGGCAACGCGAGCGAGATGTTCCTCGTGCTGCGCGGACGCGTGCAACTGACGCTCGGCGACGAGAGCTTCACCCTCGAAGAGGGCGACAGCATCGAATATTCGACCTCGACGCCGCACCGGACGATCAATGTCGGCGATACGGTGGCCGAAGTGCTGTGGATCATCGCACCGCCGACAAGCGGCGCTGTCGACCTCGATCAATATGTAGCCCGGAAAACGCTCGCGCCCGGCCTGCCAAAATCAAACAGCGAGCCATCGGAGGGTTAGAAAATGGGAAGCAGATCAAGATTGGCCGGATTTGTCGGCGCCGCCGCACTGGCCTTGCTCGCAGCCGCCGCTCACGCGCAGAACGCGCCGCCGGCCGGAACCGTCGTCGACGGCTCGTTGAAGGGCAAGACGCTGACCTTCGTCTCCTATGGCGGCATCTACCAGGACGGCCAGGTCGCCGCACTCAAGGAATTCGTCGACAAGAGCGGCGTCAAGCTTTTGAACGACGGACCGACCGAAATCGCCAAGCTTCAGGCGCAGGTCGAATCAGGCAATGTGACCTGGGATGTCGTGGACACGGACGATTTTCCGCCCTTCGTGCATTGCGGAAAACTGTTCCAGAAACTCGATCTGACCAAGCTCGACATCTCGCACATCCCGCCCGGACAGGTCGGCGAATGCAGCGTGCCGGCGATGAACTACGGCATGGTCCTGATGTATAAGAACGACACGTACAAGGACAATCCGCCAAAGGACTGGAAGGATTTCTTCGACACCGCGAAATTCCCCGGCACCCGCGCCATCGACGGCAGTGGCAGCCCGCTCGGCGGCCTGATCGAACAGGCCATCCTGGCCGACGGCGGCAAGGTCGACGCCATGACGCCTGCCGATATCGACAAGGGCATCGCCAAGATAAAGGCGATCGGTCCCGACACCATCTTCTGGAAGACCGGCGCAGAATCCCAGCAGCTTGCCGAATCCGGCGAGGCCGACATGATCATCATGTGGACCGGCCGCGCCATGACGGCGGTCAAGAATGGCGCTGCCTATACGCCGGTGTGGAAGGACTGGCTGGTCGTCATGGATCAGCTGACCATCCCGGTCGGCGCCAAGGACACCGATGCCTCCTACGCGCTGATCAACGCCTATCTCGGCAAGAAGTCGCAGGAGATCCTGACCGAGCAGACCTCCTACTCGCCGATCAACAACGAGGCACAGCCAAAGGTCGACGCGTCCGTCGCCGCCTTCCTGACCAACACGCCGGACCACGCCAAGCTCGGCTATCAGCAGAACATCAAGTTCTGGGTCGCCAACTTCGCCGCCGCGTCCGACAAGTGGACGGCGCTGATGGCCGGCAACTGAGCCGGCTATCACTGAGGTGACGGCGTGAGCCAGACATCGCATACGCCGACGGCCGGGGGTGATCATTCCCGGCCGTCAGGTGCCGTGCAGGGGCCGCAGCGGCGCCTGCGCCTTGCCGCCTATCCGTCGCTGCTGGCGATGCCGGCCCTGGCTCTGCTCATCGCCGCTATGGGCTATCCCTTGCTGACCGTCACGCTGCGCAGTTTTTCGGATCCGGCCTGGGGCCTGCAGAACTACGTCTGGTTCTTTTCCACCCCGGTGAACGTCACCGTGCTGTGGCGCACCTTTTCCATCGCCGCCTGGGTCACCATCGTCTGCGTCATCGCCGCCTATCCCTATGCCTATCTCATGACGGCGGTCGGGCCGCGCCTGCGGCTGGTCCTCATCTTGTGCGTTTTGGTGCCGTTCTGGGTCAGCGGCGTGGTGCGCACCTTGGCCTGGGTCATCCTGCTGCAAGATTCCGGCATCATCAATTCGGTGATCAGGCTGCTCGGCTTTGACGGCGTGAAGCTGATCCGCACGCAGACCGGAGTCGTCATCGGCATGGCGCAGGTGTTGCTGCCGTTCATGATCCTGCCGCTCTATTCGGTCATGCGCGGCATCGATTTGCGCCTCGTGCAGGCGGCGCGCAGCCTTGGTGCGCGCCCGGCACGCGCCTTCCTGGAAATCTATCTGCCGTTGTCGCTGCCCGGCGTCTTCGCCGGCGCCATCATCGTCTTCATCCTGTCGCTCGGCTTCTACATCACGCCGGCCCTGCTCGGCGGCCCGCGCAGCACCATGCTGTCGACGCTGGTGCAGAGCCAGGTGCTCAGCCTGCTCAACTGGGGCCGAGGCGGCGCCATGGGCGTCGTCCTGCTGGTCGCGACCTTCGTGCTGCTGGCGCTCGCCGCACCGCTGATGCGCCAGCGCCACAAGCAGGCGTCCAGATCATGAGACAAACGCCGTTCCGCATTCTGCTCGGCCTGTTCTGCCTGCTGGTCGCCGTCTGGCTGGTGATGCCGACGCTGGTCATCATCCCGATGTCGTTCAACGAGAAGAAGTCGCTCGCTTTCCCGCCGTCCGGCTTCTCCTGGCAGTGGTACGCGAATTTCTTCACCAATCCCGATTGGCTGTCGAGCTTCTTCAATTCGCTCAGGGTCGCGGGCCTCGTCGCCGTTGCCGCCACGCTGATCGGCACGCTGGCGTCGCTTGGCCTCAGCCGCATGAAACATTCCGGCGCCGGCCTGCTGCGCGCCATCCTGATCACGCCGATGATCGTGCCCGGCGTGGTGCTGGCGATCGGCATCTATGCCGTTTACCTCGACTACCAGCTTGTCGGCACCACCACCGGCTTCGTCATCGCGCACACGATGCTGGCGATCCCCTTCGTCATCATCGCCGTATCGGCAAGCCTCGAAGTCTTCGACGTGCGGCTGGAAACGGCGGCGGCCAGCCTCGGCGCCAACCGCTTCACCACATTCCGCACCGTGACCTTGCCGCTGATCGCGCCCGGTATCCTGTCCGGGCTTTTGTTTGCCTTCGTCACCTCCTTCGATGAAATCATCGTCGCGCTGTTCATCACCAGTCCCTACCTCAAGACCTTGCCGGTGCAGATCTTCACCAGCATCACCCGCGACGCCGACCCGACGGTGACGGCCGTCGGAACCATCATCTTCATTGCCACGACGCTGATCATCAGCGCCGGGCTGATTATCAGCTCGAAATCGACGAGGAGTTGAGATGACTGCGAGGGAACGTGGCGCGGCCATCGACATCAAGGGCGCAACCAAGCGCTACGGCAATTTCACCGCGCTCGACGATGTCAGCCTGCATATCGAGCCCGGCGAGTTCATGACGCTGCTGGGGCCCAGCGGCTCGGGCAAGACGACCACGCTCAACGTCGTTGCGGGCTTCACCGACCTCACCGCAGGCGATCTTGCCGTCGGCGGCAACAGCATCGTCGCCCTGCCGGCGCACAAGCGCAACATCGGCGTCGTGTTCCAGCACTACGCGCTGTTTCCGCACATGACCGTCGGCAAGAACGTCGCCTATCCCCTCACCTTGCGCGGCATGGACAAGCAGGCGCGCGACCGTCTCGTCGTGCGAGCGCTGGACATGGTCAAGATGGCCGATTTCGCGCATCGCTATCCCTCAGAGCTTTCCGGCGGCCAGCAGCAGCGCGTGGCGCTGGCGCGCGCCATCGTCTTCGATCCGCCGCTGCTGTTGATGGACGAACCGCTCGGCGCGCTCGACAAGAAACTGCGCGAATGGCTGCAGCTGGAGATCAAGCGCATCCACCGCGAACTCGGCACCACCTTCGTCTATGTGACGCACGACCAGGAAGAAGCGCTGGTTCTGTCCGACCGCATCGCCGTGTTCAACCAGGGGCGCATCGAACAGGTCGGAACCGGCCGCCAGCTCTATGACGAGCCGACGACCTTGTTCGTGGCCAAGTTCATCGGCGAATCGACCAGTTTGCGTGGCACCGCCCAGACGTCAGGAAACGAGACCAGCCTGACGATCGCCGGCCAGAAGATCGTGGCCAACGGCAAGCTTGCCGGCGGAGGCAAACCGGTGGTCCTGCTGCGGCCGGAAAAGCTCTCGCTTGCCGGCACCAACACGCCTCCCGCCGCCGGGCAGAACAGCCTCACCGGTGAGGTCAGCGAGGCGATCTATCTGGGGTCGGGTTCGAAATACCAGGTGACGCTTCGCGATGGCTCGGTCGCCATCGTGCGCTCGTCGCTGGAAGCCACACCGTTCTCGATTGGTGACACGGTCGATCTGCGCTGGTCGGTAGTCGATGCAAAACTTCTTGCCGACGACGATCGCGCCGACATGACGATGACCTGATCGCTCTTTTCCCCGCAGGATTTTTAGACATGGACGCCAAAGTCAACGGCAACGTCTCGTTCTGGTATGCCGACATGGGGCTGCCGGCCTATCGCGCGCCGCTCCCGGGTGACCTCGAAGCCGATGTCTGCATCGTCGGCGCCGGCTACACCGGCTTGTGGACAGCTTACTATCTGAAGAAGGCCGATCCTTCGATCCGCATCGCCATCGTCGAAAGGGAGTTCGCCGGCTTCGGCGCGTCGGGCCGCAATGGCGGCTGGCTGTCCGGCGGCTTCAGCTGGTCGCGCGAGAAATATCTGCGGACCTCGACGCGCGGCGCCGTCATCGACATGGAAACCGCCATGCATGGCACGGTCGACGAAGTGATCGCGGTGACCGAGGCCGAAGGCATCGATGCCGACATCCGCCGCGTCGACAATCTGACGGTCGCCACCAACCCGCCGCAGCTCGAACGGATCAAGGCCGCCTATGCCGATGCGATCGGCTGGAGCGTGCCGCAGGACCGCGTCAGCCTGATTGGCCAGGCAGAGGCCAAGGCCCGCATCAACATCAAAAATGTGCTTGGCGGCTATGTCCACCACGGCACCGCGCGCGTGCAGCCGGCCAAGCTGGTGCGTGGGCTCTCCGAAGCCGTCGAGCGGCTTGGCGTGCCGATCTACGAGCAGACCACCGTGACCGGCATCGAGAAGGGCAAGGTCACGACGAACCGCGGCACCGTGCGCGCGCCGATCATCATCCGCGCCACGGAAGGGTTCACGGCCGGCATATCAGGCAATGAGCGGCTCTGGCTGCCGCTCAACAGCGCGCAGATCATCACCGAGCCGCTGCCTCAATCGCTATGGGACGAGATCGGCTGGGAGGGCCATGAGCTTCTCGGTGACGCCGCGCACGCCTATTGCTATGCGCAGCGCACCCGGGAAGGCCGCATCACCATGGGCGGGCGCGGCGTGCCCTATCGTTACGGCTCGCAAACGGATGTGCGCGGCCAGACGCAGCAGGCCACGATCGAAAGCCTGCACGCGATCCTCACCCGGCTTCTGCCGCAGACAGCCGGGCTTCGCATCGACCACGCCTGGTGCGGCGTTCTGGGCGTGCCGCGCGACTGGTGCACGACATCAGGCCTCGACCCTGAAACCGGCATCGGCTGGGCCGGCGGCTATGTCGGGCTCGGCGTCTCAAGTTCCAACCTTTCGGGCCGCACGCTGCGCGACCTTATCCTGCGCCGCGACACCGAACTGACCCGCCTGCCATGGGTCAACCGCCAGGTGAGCAAATGGGAGCCCGAGCCGATGCGCTGGCTCGGCGTCCACTCGATGTATCAGCTCTATCGCGTCGCCGACGAGCGCGAGGAAGCCGGCCTCCAGCATACGTCGAAACTGGCCGCAATCGCCGACCGCATCACAGGACATTGAGAGACCGCCATGACCGACTTCCAGACCTTCGCCCATCTCGCTTCCATCGACCTCGGCGAGCCTGAGCCCAAGCCGACCTCGATCAGCGGCGATCAGCTCGAAGCAGCGAAGACGCTGTGGACCTCGCCTGACGGCACACTGGAAGTCGGCGTCTGGGAGTGCACGCCGGGCCGCTTCACCGCATCGCGCGAGAGCAATTCCGAAACCTGCCACATCGTGTCAGGTCGGGTCTCGCTGCATGGTCCCGATGGCCGCAGCGAGGACGTCGGTCCGGGCGAAATGCTGGTGCTGCCGAAAGGCTGGAAAGGCGAATGGACGATCCACGAGAAGACGCGCAAGCTCTATATCCTGCACTTCGAGGCGTGAGCTGACTGGAACAGCCGCTACTCGTCGTCTGAACGATCATCCTCGGCAACAACAGGCTTGCCTTCTATCGCCTGCCGCAAGGCGTCGTTGATGCGGTCCTGCCAGCCCGGCCCATCCTCCTGGAAGTGGTCCAGCACGGCGCGATCGATCCGGATCGAAACAAGCTCCCTGACGCCTGGAGCGGCGGAGGGCTCACGAACCGGCGCGGCCGGCTTCTTCACCGGCTTGAAAGCCGCCTCGGCGGCCGTCATCGGATTTGTCGGTCGACGCGGGGGATTTGCCATCGGATGACCCTGACTGAAGACGATTCGTGCACGACGTGGCACGCTTGCGCCACCATAGCCCAACCAGCGCCGTCGCGCAGGCCCCTTTGGTCGGGACAATCACTCGGCTGCTTGAAGACTCTGCGCGTCGATGATGACCCTGATCTCGGCGCGGCAGGAGCCGCAATTCGTGCCGGCATGCAGGGCCGTGCCGATCGCCGCAACGCTGCCGCAGCCGCCGCGCACCGCTTCCGCGATCTGGTTGGCGCCGACGCCGAAACAGGAGCAGACGATGGCGCCGCGGTCGACGTCGATCCCGCCCGGTCGTCCGGCTACGATCGCCAACCTGCCGCGCCGGTCGACATGATCGGCACTCAACTGTTCCGCCGCCCAGCCGCGCGACACGGCGACCGGGCCGGGTGCGACGAACAAGGCGGCTGACAGTTGATCGCCGTCGAAGGCGGCGATGCGATGCTGGCCGGCGTCGCGGTCATGATAGGCGAGCATTTCCGCACCCGGTGACACGCCGAACAGTGACCCGGCAAAGCCAGCCCAATCGATGTCGTCTTCGGCAAAGGCAAGCTCGACCCGCCAGCCGCCCTTGCATTTGGCCACGGCCCAGTAGGCCGCGGTATCAGGCTCAGGCCTGCGCCGCGTCACCGCAAAGCCAAAGGCCTTTGCGGCGAATTTCTCGATGCGGGCGGCGACATGTTTCAGCGCCGGCTGGCCGGAAATGGGATCGGTCAGCGGCGCGGTCAGCGTGTCGAGCCGGCCCCTTGCCGCAAACTGATCGGTCCAGTGCATCGGCGCAAACAGGCTGCCCTGGCGCTGGCGCGCCGTCACCAGCGCGCGCACCAGCACGTCGCCGCGCGGGCTGGAAACCCGCGCGATGTCGGCGTCGCCGATGCCGAAGCGCTGCGCATCCGCCGGGTGGATTTCTACGAAGGGCTCGGCGATGTGCTGCGACAAACGCGGGCTTTTGCCGGTTCGCGTCATGGTGTGCCAATGGTCGCGGATACGGCCGGTATTGAGGATCAGCGGATAGTCCGGGCTGGTGCGGACTTCCGTGGTGGGGCGGATGGCGATGAAGCGCGCTTTGCGGTCGGGCGTGTAGAAATTGCCGTCGGCGAAGAAGCGGGTGGTGTTACCTTCCAGCCTCTGCCCGGCCCGAAGATGCTCGTCCGACTGATGTCGAGCTTGAGCACCCCCCTCTGTCCTGCCGGACATCTCCCCCGCAAGGAGGGAGATTGGCAGCTTTGATGCTCGCATATCTCCTGCATTGTTTGTAATTGGCGAAGGCCGTGGTGGCAGCCGATCTCCCCCCTTGCGGGGGAGATGGCCGGCAGGCCAGAGGCGGGTGGCTGGGCTCGGCGCCGGCCATTGGAACGGCTCCAGCGCCTCATACTCCTCCGCATCAACCCCGGCATAAGCACCAATATCGAAATCCCGCGCGCCATCATTCTCGAATCCTGACAGCGCGGCATGCTCGGCAAACACCTCCCCTGGCGTCGCATAGGAAAACGCCTCGCCAAACCCCATCCGCTTGCCGACCTCAGCGACAATCCGCCAGTCGGGCCTTGCCTCGCCGGGCACGGGCAAAAACGCGCGCTGGCGCGACACACGGCGCTCTGAATTGGTGACGGTGCCATCCTTCTCGCCCCAGGCGGCGGCGGGCAGCCGGACATGGGCGTGGCGGACGGTGTCGGTCTGGGCCAGCACGTCCGACACCACCACGAACGGGCACGCCTTGATCGCCGCCTCGACGGCATGGGCGTCCGGCATCGAATCGACCGGGTTGGTGGCCATGATCCACAGCGCCTTGATCCGCCCGTCGGCCAGCGCCTGGAACATCTCGACTGCCTTCAGGCCGGTTTTTTCGGCCACAGTCGGCGCGTTCCAGAAGCGCTGCACGCGGTCGCGATGGTCGGGGTTTTCGATCTCCATATGCGCGGCCAGCATGTTGGCCATGCCGCCGACCTCGCGGCCGCCCATCGCGTTGGGCTGGCCGGTCACGGAGAACGGCCCTGCCCCTGGTTTGCCGATACGGCCGGTGGCGAGATGGCAGTTGATGATGGCGTTGACCTTGTCGGTGCCGGATGACGACTGGTTCACACCCTGGCTGTAAACCGTCACCGTTTTCGCCGTTGCCGCAAACAGGCTGTAGAAACGGCCAAGCTCGTCCTCGCTCAGGCCCGTGGCGGCAGCGACGCCGGCCAGGTCGAGCGCGGAGGCCGCGAAAAGCGCTTGCCCGAAGCCGGTCGTGTGCGTCGTGATGTAGGCGCGGTCGAGCGCATTGTGCTGGCCGAGATAAGCGAGCAGCCCGTTGAACAAAGCGACGTCGCCATCCGGCGCGATCGCCAGATGCATGTCGGCGATGTCAGCGGTCATGGTGCGCCGCGGATCGACCAGGACGATCTTCATCTCCGGCCGCTTTTCCCGGGCAGCCGCGATGCGCTGGTAGAGCACCGGATGGCACCAGGCGAGATTGGAGCCGACCAGCACGATCAGGTCGGCCAATTCCAGATCCTCATAGGTTCCCGGCACGGTGTCGGAGCCGAAAGCGCGGCGGTGGCCGGCGACCGAGGAGGCCATGCACAGGCGCGAATTGGTGTCGATGTTGGCCGAGCCGACAAAACCCTTCATCAGCTTGTTGGCGACGTAATAGTCCTCGGTCAGCAACTGGCCCGAAACATAGAAGGCGACCGCATCCGGGCCATGCTCGGCGATGGTTTGCGAGAAGGTCGAGGCGACAAGGTCGAGCGCCTCGTCCCAGCCGGCGCGGCGGCCGTGGACCTCCGGATGCAGCAGCCTGCCGTCGAGGTCGATGGTCTCGGCGAGTGCCGAGCCCTTGGAGCAGAGCCGGCCGAAATTGGCCGGGTGGTCGGGGTCGCCGCGGACGGACACCTGCCCGTCCGCGGTGGCCTTCGCCAGCACGCCGCAGCCCACCCCGCAATAGGGGCAGGTGGTCCTCACCTCGCGCGCTTCGTCGATCTCCATGGGTTCAGGCCGCGCGGCTGGCCAGCGCTTCCAGCGCAATGAACAGACGCTCGCCTTCGACCCGCACCGGAATGGTGCGCACCGCGCCCTCGTCGGCGCCGAGCGCCTTGCCCGTCTCCAACGAAATCACCCAATTGTGCAAGGGACAGGTCACCGCCGCACCGTGCACGATGCCCTGGCTGAGCGGTCCGCCTCTGTGCGGGCAATGGTCGTCGATGGCATAGACCTGATCGTCCAGGGTGCGGAATACGGCGATTTTTCCCTCGGGCGTTGCGACGCAGCGCGCGCCGCGGCGAGGGATGTCGGAGATGGAGCCGATTGCTACCCAGTTCATCTAGATTTCCTCTTTGCGCGTGTTCTTGACCGAAAACCGGTTTCCACTTTTCGGGAACACGCTCACTCCGCCGCCTGCGCAAACCCGACCGAGGCCATCGGCCGGAATTCGTGCTTGTCCTTGCCGGAAACGCGTTCCGACCACGGGTCGACCTGGGCGAATTTCTGGCTGAAGACGAAACGGTCGTAATAGGCCTTGCGCTTGTCGCCATCGTCCATGATCTGACGCTTGATCTCGGGGATGCCGATGCGCTTGGCCCATTTGTAGATGCGCTCGAGATAGCGGCCCTGCTCGCGATACATCTGCGTCAGCGCCACGATATGCTCCAGCGCCTCGTCCTCGGTCCTGACCAGGCCGAGCACCTCGGTGCCCTTGATGTCGAGGCCGGCCGCCCCGGCAAAATGGATCTCATAACCACTGTCGACGCAGATCACGCCGACATCCTTGCAGGTCGCCTCGGCGCAGTTGCGCGGACAGCCCGACACCGCCATCTTGACCTTGGCCGGCGTCCACGAGCCCCACATGAATTTTTCGATGCGGACGCCGAAGCCCGTAGAATCCTGCGTGCCGAACCGGCACCAGTCTGAGCCGACGCAGGTCTTCACCGTGCGCAACCCCTTGGCATAGGCGTGGCCGGAGACGAAGCCGGCCTGACCGAGATCGGCCCACACTGCCGGCAGGTCCTCCTTGCGGATGCCGAGCATGTCGATGCGCTGGCCGCCGGTGACCTTGACCATCGGAATTTCGAACTTGTCGACGACGTCGGCGATGGCGCGCAGTTCGGCGGCATTGGTCACCCCACCCCACATGCGCGGCACCACCGAATAGGTCCCATCCTTCTGGATGTTGGCGTGGACGCGCTCGTTGATGAAGCGCGACTGGTAATCGTCGGCGTAGTCATCCGGCCAGTCGCAGACGAGGTAGTAGTTGAGCGCCGGCCGGCATTTGGCGCAGCCGCAGGAGGTCGTCCATTCCAGTTCCTGCATGACGGCGGGAATGGTCTTCAGGCTCTTGGCCTTGATCAGCCGGCGCACCTCGTCATGGCCGAGGGTGGTGCAGGAGCACATCGGCTGCACGGCGGCGGGGTTGTACGTGTCGCCGAGGGTCAGCACCATCAGCTTTTCAACCAGCCCGGTGCAGGAGCCGCAGGAGGCCGACGCCTTGGTGTGGGCGCGCACGTCGTCAAGCGAGGTCAGGCCCTTGGCCGTGATCGCGCCGGTGATCTTTCCCTTGCAAACGCCGTTGCAGCCGCAGATTTCCGCATCATCCGGCAAGGCTGCAACGGCCGCCATAGGGTCCAGCGGGGCACCCCCCTGGTAGGACTGGCCGAAGATGAGCGTGTCGCGCATTTCGGAAATGTCGGTCTGCTTCTTCTTGAGGTCGTTGAACCAGGCGCCGTCAGCCGTCTCGCCATAGAGCACGGTGCCGATGATGCGGTCATCCTTCAGCACCAGGCGCTTGTAGACGCCTGCGGCGGCGTCGCGCAGCACGATCTCCTGGCGATCCTCGCCCTCGGCGAAGTCGCCGAGCGAGAACAGCTCGATGCCGGTGACCTTGAGCTTGGTCGGCGTGTCCATATGGACGAAGGCCGCCGCCGCGTCGCCGGCAAGCTGGCTGGCGGTCACGCGCGCCATCTCGTAGAGCGGTGCGACGAGGCCGTAGACTTGGCCGTTGACCTCGGCACATTCGCCGAGCGCGTAGATGTCGGGATCGTTGCTGCGCATGCCGGCGTCGACGACGATGCCCCTGTTGACGGCGATGCCGGCCTGTTTCGCCAGCGCCGAATTCGGCCTGATGCCGACGGCCATCACCACAAGCGTTGCTGGGATAATGGTGCCGTCAGCGAGCTCCACCTGCCCGACCTTGCCGTTGCCTGTGATCGCCTGTGTGTTGGCCTTGGTGATGACCTTGATGCCGCGCTGTTCCACCGCACGCTGCAAGAGATAGCCGGCCGCGGGATCGAGCTGGCGCTCCATCAGCGTCGGCATGACATGCAGCACGGTGACGTCCATGCCTTGCGCGTTCAGCCCTGCTGCCGCCTCCAGCCCGAGCAGGCCGCCGCCGATGACCACCGCCTTGGCCCGCGACTGGGCGGCAAGCATCATCGCCTGCACGTCGTCGAGATCGCGATAGGTCAGCACGCCCGGCAGGTCATGGCCGGGCACCGGAATGATGAACGGCACCGAGCCGGTGGCGATGACGAGCTTGTCATAGGGTTCGGTGACGCCATGATCGGAGGTGACGGTCTTCGCCGCTCGGTCGATGGCGACGATCTTGTGGCCCTTGTAGAGGGTGATGTTGTTGGCGATGTACCAGCCGTCGCCGTGGATGATGATCTCCTCATAGGCTTTCTCGCCCGACAGCACCGGCGACAGCATGATGCGGTCGTAATTAACGCGCGGCTCGGCGTTGAAGATGGTGACGGTGTAGCGGCCCGGAGCCTGTTCCAGCAGGTGCTCCAGCATGCGCCCCGGGGCCATGCCATTGCCGATGATGACAAGTCTTTCGCTCATGGTGCTACTCCGCGGCTTCGACGAAGCGGTGGCGTTCGTAGAGGAACTTCAGCACCGCCTCGCGGCAGCGCAGGAAGGTCCGGTCGGAAGAGAGTTCGACGCGCCGGCGCGGCCGCGCCAGCGGCACGGCAAGCACTTCGCCGATGGTTGCCGCCGGGCCATTGGTCATCATGACGATGCGGTCGGAGAGCAGCACCGCCTCGTCGACATCATGGGTGATCATGATCGTCGTCGAGCCGAGCCTGGAATGGATGTCCATCACCGCGTCCTGCAGATGCGCGCGCGTCAGCGCGTCGAGCGCGCCGAACGGCTCGTCGAGCAGCAGGATCTTCGGCTCCATGGCCAGCGCCCGGGCGATGCCGACGCGCTGCTTCATGCCGCCCGATATCTCGGCCGGGCGCTTGTCCTTGGCATGCGCCATCTGCACGAGGTCGAGATTGCGCATGATCCAGTCATGCCGCTCGGCCTTGCTTTTCGAGCGACCGAAAACCTTCGACACCGCCAGGTTGATGTTTTCATAGACGGTCAGCCACGGCAGCAGCGAGTGGTTCTGGAACACCACGGCGCGTTCGGGACCGGGGCTGTCGACCTCCTTGTCCTCGAGCAGCACGGCGCCGGCGGACACCTTGGTCAGCCCGGCGATCAGATTGAGCAGGGTCGACTTGCCGCAGCCGGAATGGCCGATGATGGAGACGAATTCGCCCTTGTCGATGGTCAGCCTGATGTCCTTCAACACCTCGCTGACCTGGGCACCACGCGAGAAGGATTTGTCGATATGGTCGAGCTTCAGATAGGCCGTCATCGCCCTCTCCTCACTTTGCCGTTGTGCCGCGGGTGACGAAGGCGCCGACCGCCGCGACCAGACGGTCGAGGCAGAAGCCGGTGACGCCGATGTAGGCGAGCGCCACGATGATGTCGGGCAGCCGCGACGAGTTCCACGCGTCCCAGATGAAGAAGCCGATGCCGACGCCGCCGGTCAGCATTTCGGCGGCGACGATGGCGAGCCAGGACAGGCCGATGCCGATCCTCAGGCCGGTGAAGATGTAGGGCGCGGCGGCCGGTACCATGATCTTGACGAAGAATTCGAACTGGTTGAGCCGCAGGATGCGTGAGACGTTGCGGTAATCCTCGGGGATGTTGCGCACGCCGACGGCGGTGTTGATGATGATTGGCCAGATCGACGTGATGAAGATGACGAAGATCGCCGACGGGCTGGAATCGCGGAACGCCGCCAGCGACAGCGGCAGCCAGGCCAGCGGCGGCACCGTGCGCAGGATCTGGAACACCGGGTCGAGGCCGCGCATCGCCCAGATCGACTGGCCGACCAGCGCGCCGAGCGCGACGCCGACCACCGCCGCCAGGCCGAAACCGATGGCGACACGCTGCAGCGAGATCAGCACGCGCCATGCCAGGCCGATATCCTGCGGGCCATTGTCGAAGAACGGATGCGCGATCAAATCGTAGGCCTCGTTCCACACCTGGGTCGGCGGCGGCAGGCTTGATGTGGGCGACGAACAGGCGATCTGCCAGACGACCAGCATCAGCGCGATGACGATGATGGGCGGCACCAGCGCGCTCGCCAGTTTGCCGGCAATCGCCAGCGGATCGAAGCGGCGTCGTGCCTTGGCGGTGAAGGCGATGACCTCCGCCGGCTTCGGGGGGAACGCCTTCACCTTTGTGTCCTCGATAGTCTGGATCGACATGTCTGAGAAAAACTCCTTGGGGGCAGGTAGTGATCGCAAGCGGCGCAGGGCGCCGCTTGCGGTTGTGCTACGCCGATGCCTTGATCTTCAGGCTGTCGAGATAGGCCGACGGGTTGGCCGGATCGAAGATCTTGCCGTCGAAGAAGGTCTCGACGCCGCGCGACGACGACGCCGGAACGTCGGCTGCCGCGACGCCGAGATCCTTGGCCGCCTCGCGCCACAGATCCTCGCGGTTGACCTGATCGACCAGCGCCTTGATGTCGGTGGTCGGCGCGAATTTGCCCCAGCGGATGTTCTCGGCGAGGAACCACGCATCATGGCTCTTGAACGGATAGGAGACGCCACCTTTCCAGAACTTCATGTAGAGATCGGTGCCGTTGGCGACACGGCCATTGCCGTAGTTGATGTCGCCCTTGAGGCGGCCGATGATGTCGGCGACAGGCACGTTCATCCATTGCCGCTTGCCGATGATGGCGGCCATCTCGTCCTTGTTGTCGCTGGCCTCGCACCATTGCTGGGCTTCCATGACGGCCATCAGGATCGCCTTGGTGGCGTTCGGGTATTTCTCGATGAATTCGGCACGCAGGCCGAGCGCCTTTTCCGGATGGCCCTTCCACAATTCGCCCGTCGTGGCGGCGGTGAAGCCGACGCCCTGATGGACGAGCTGCTCGTTCCACGGCTCGCCGACGCAGAACACGTCCATGTTGCCAACCTTCATGTTGGCCACCATCTGCGGCGGCGGCACGACGATGGTCGAAACGTCCTTGTCGGGATCGATGCCGCCGGCGGCCAGCCAGTAGCGCAGCCAGAGATCATGGGTGCCGCCCGGGAAGGTCATGGCGGCCTTGATTTCCTTGCCGGCCGCCTTCTTGGCGGCAAAGGCGTCTTTCAGCTTCGAGGCATCGAGGCCGACGCCGGTGCCGGCATATTCCTGGGCGACCGAAATGCCTTGGCAGTCGTAGTTGAGCCGCGCCACGATCGCCATCGGCATCGGCTGGTTGTTCTGTGTCACCTTGCCGGTGTGCATGAGGTAAGGCAGCGGCGTCAGAATATGGGCACCGTCGATGCCGTTGGCGGCGCCGCCGAGCATCAGATTGTCGCGCGTCGCGCCCCAGGAGGCCTGCTTGAGCACCTCGACATCGGGCATGCCGAACTTGGCGAACAGCCCCTTCTCCTTGGCGATCATCAGCGGTGCCGCATCGGTGAGGGCAATGAAGCCGAGCTTGGCGCCGGTGACCTCCGGAGTGGCGGTCGCAGCATAGGCGCCGGAAGGGAAGAGCTTGCGGGCCGCCACGAACAGGCCGGCCGTCATTGCACTGCTGACCAGAAAATCGCGGCGCGTCATGTCTTTGAGGGTCGTTCCAGTCCTGATCCGTTTCGTCATCGTCGTCTCCGGTTGGGCGCGGCTTGGGATCCGCGTCGTCGATTGTGTGTTGATCAAAACAAAAAAGCCGCCAGCCAGGTCTTTGCGTCCGGGTGACCGGGAGCGCGTATTAACCTGAGCGGCAGCTTTGCCTGTGGCGCCCGCCATTGGGCGCCTGTTCCGTGACCCGCGAAGGGCCTGTCTATTTCAAAGCAGGAACCGTGCCAGTTTTGAGAGAGGCGAAAAAGATCAATTAAATCAGTAACCAGCGCCGATCGCGGACGCGCCGGGTCCTATGGCCGGAAGGTCAAAGATTGCTCATTCGGGCAATCGCGCGCACAATTTTTGTGCAATGCACAAGAATGACGCGGAAATGATCAGGCTTCCGCGCGAGCCGATTTCTGGCCGGTAATGTACGCGTCGACCTCGTCCGGATCGAAGATCTGGCCGTCGAAGAAACCGTCCGGACCGAGCACAAGGCCGGCGCCTGTCGCGCCGACCGCGGTTGCAACTTGGAGCGCGCCCTCGACCTTCGAATTGGCGCCGGGAAGTGCGATGCCGAGCGGCTTCAGCGCCGAACGATAGAGATCGGGACGATAGCAATCCCGCGCGATGGCGAGGTCTTCAGGCGTATGCGCCACATGCCCCCAACGCACCATCTGCGTGTAGAACCACAGCGCATGGCTCTTCCACGGAAAGTTCGCCGCCTTGTCGAAGGGGAGGAAGAAGTCGTCGATGCTCCGCTCCGCGCCGCCGCCCAGTCGGAGATGGCCGGTCAGGATCGGCATCTGCACGGCCGGCGGCAGGCCGAGAAAGCCGGCCTGCGCCATGACGGCAGCCAATTCGCCATGGTTGGCCGGATCCTGGCACCAGCGTGCCGAGTGATGCAGCGCGCGCAGCAGCGCCGCCAAGGCCTCGGGGTTTTCGTCTGCCCAGGCCTTGCGCACGCCGATCACCTTCTCCGGGCTGTTACGCCATATCCGCGCCTTGACGGTGACGATATGCCCGGTGCCGGCGGCAACCGCAGCACTGTTCCAGGGTTCGCCTACGCAGTAGCCGTCGATGCGGCCGGCGGCCAGTGCATCGGCCATGAAGGGCGGCGGCACGATGACGATCTCGATTTCGCGCGTCGGATCGATGCCGCAGGCGGCGAGCCAATAGCGCAATTCGTAATTGTGCCCGGAATGCGGATGCACCACGGCGAAGCGCAGCGGGTCGCCACCGGCCGCAGCGCGCTCGCGAATGAGCGCGCGCAGCGCCGCACCGGCGCGCGCGGGGTCGAGATCGGCTTCGGCGCTGTGCGCCACCATTCCGGCCCACACAGTGTTGGAGACGGTGACGCAATTGCCTCCGAGTCCGAGCGAGAACGGCACGATGGTTTCCGAAGCGAGCGGCGTCAGCCCGAGATTGCAGGCGAGCGGCATCGGTCCCAGCATATGCGCCAGATGGAAGTGACCGATGGCGATGCGGTCGCGGATGTTAGCCCAGGACGTCTCGCGGTGCAGGGTGAGGTCGATGCCTTCTCGTGCGGCAAAGCCAAGCTCACCGGCCGCGACCAGCACGGCGCTGTCGAAAAGCGGCATGAAGCCAGCGGTGATCTGGTGCGCGGCGTCCATGCTCATTCGTCCTCCGCCGGTCCCAGCAACCCGGCGGCAGTCACCAGGCTCTGGGCGATGTCGCCGATCTTGCGGTTCTGGTTCATCGCCGTCTTGCGCAGCAGCGTGTAGGCGGCCTCTTCGGAGAGGCCGCGCGACTTCATCAATATGCCCTTGGCACGATCGATCACCTTACGGCTCTCGAGCTCGCCGCGAACCTCTTCCAGTTCGCGCGCCATGCGCGAAAAAGCGTTGAAGCGGCTGACCGCCATGTCGAGAATGGGTTTGACGCGCTCTTGCCGCAGACCGTCGACGACATAGGCCGAAACGCCGGCATCGACCGCCGCCTCGATCGAGGCCTGGTCCGAGCGGTCGACGAACATGGCGATCGGCCGTTTTACGGCACGCGAAAGCTGGAACATGTTTTCCAGCATGTCGCGATTCGGGTTTTCGAGATCGATGACGATGACATCGGGCTCGATCTCGGCGATCCGCCGCGCAATGCCGGTCACATCATGGATGACGGTGACCCGCTCATGGCCGGCCTCGCGCAACCCCGCCTCGATGATCGCGGCGCGGATGCGGTTTTCGTCGATCACCAGGACGGCGAGTGCGGTTCGAACCATGCCTGCATTGTGACCAAGCGAAGGAATTGTGCAATGCGGTATGGTTGAACAACCCGAGATTCGCTAACCGCGCCGCAGGCGCCTAATCCGCCGCCAGCGCCGTGACCTCGCGGCGGAAGGGCAGTGCGTCGCCGATATCGGCTTCGTCCAGCTCGCGCGCGAAGCGGTGGCCGGCGTAGGTTGCCCAGGCGATCGGACCCGGCGCCTCGGCATCGCCGATGATTTTGATCGAGCGGATGCCGCTGTCGGCCCACTCGTCGCGCCGCGCCTTCAGCTCGTGCCAGACGCTATCGTCCTGCTGGCGCGATGTCACCAGCACTACTGCGTCCACGGCGATGTCAAATTGGCTGCCCGTATAGGCGCAGGCCGTGGCAACACCGCCCGGTACGATGCGCGTCACGATCCGGTTCAACACGATCTCGACGCCGAGTTCGGCCAGCCGGCGGTGGATGGCGCCCTGCTCCAGCGTGTTGCGGGTCCAGTCGGACACATAGGCGGACGGCGTCACCAGCGTCACCTTCGCGCCCTGGCGCGCCATCAGCTCGGCCAAAACGCCGCCCATGTAATAGTGATCGTCATCGAACAGCACGACAGTGCCGGTCGGCACATTGCCGCCCATCAGATCGTCCGGCGTATAGACCGGCATGGCCGGGTCCGCCGGCATCGGCACGACATGCGCGCGCGCCACGCCGTCACGGCGCCATGTCGAGCCGGTGGCAAGCGCAATGTTCTGAAAGCCGAAGTCCAGTATCTCCTGCGCCGACAATCGGCTTTCGAAATAGACATCGACATTGGACATCTGGCTGATCTGGTACTGGCGGTAGTCGCGCACGCGTCCCCATGCCGAGAGACCGGGCAAGCGGCATTCGCGCGCCACGCGGCCGCCGAGCTCGGTGCCGGCTTCGGCGATGGCCACCTGATAGCCGCGCAGGCCGAGCGCACGCGCCGCCTCCAGCCCGGCCGGGCCGGCGCCGACGATCAGCACGCTGTCGCTATCGCCCTTGGCCTGCATGCGTTCGGGATGCCAGCCCTTGCGCCATTCCTCCATGAAGGTCGGGTTCTGCGTGCAGCGCGAGATCGACATGGTCATGTCGCCGGTGATGCAGATGTTGCAGCCGATGCATTCGCGAATGTCCTCGATTCGCCCCTCCTCCACCTTCTTCGGCAGGAAGGGATCGGCGATCGATGGCCGCGCGCAGCCGATGAAATCCAGCGTGCCGGACTTGATCATCTTCACCATCACATCCGGCGAGGTGAAGCGACCGACGCCGACGACCGGCTTCGAGGTCAGTTTCTTGATGCCGGACACCAGGCTCTCCTGCGCGCCCTCCTCCTTGAACCGCGACGGCCCCGAACAATCCTCCCAGGCGCCATGTGCCAGGTCCCAGAGGTCTGGCAGGTCGGCGTGCATCTCGATCATGTCGCGCACTTCGGAGTTGGCGAAGCCAAGCTCGCCGATCATCTCGTCCAGCGACAGCCGCAGCGTCAGGCCGCAAGTGCCGCCGATGGCATCCCTGCCCTCTTCGATCAACTCACGCATCAACCGCGAGCGGTTTTCCAGCGAGCCGCCATATTCGTCGCTGCGCTGGTTGGTGGCGGTGGACAGGAAGTGCTGGATGATGCCGAAGCCATGCGCGCCGTAGAGGCAGACCAGGTCGAAGCCCGCAAGCCTGGCACGCTTGAATGCATTGCGGTGCCAGCGGCGCAGGTCGCGTATATCTTGCTTGTCCATGGCGCGCGCCTGAACCGGATCGTTGGTGAAGGTACGGATCGGCAAGGCCGACGGCCCGCGCGGCACTTCCTTGGTGTAGAGGTTGGGACCGTTGATGCCTGAATAGGCCAGCTGGATACCGGCCAGCGCGCCATGCTGGTGCATGGCCTTGGCCATCTTCGCCAGTGCCGGGATATCGGCATCGTCCCACAGCCTGAGCTCGATGAAGGGCGTGATCTCCGAAGTATGGTGCATCTCGGTCTGCTCGGTGAAGATGACGCCCCAGCCGCCTTCCGACTTGATGCGGCGCATCTCGGCTGCGGCCGAAGGGTCGCGGTAGCCGCCGCCATTGCAATGCGGAACCTGGTAGAAGCGGTTCTTGGCGGTCACCGGACCGATCTTCACGGGCTCGAACAGAATGTCGTAGCGCGGATCGCGCATGGAACGTGCCTTCCTGCCAGCGTCGCCTTGCACATGCCCGATCATGGTTTCGAGCCAAGGTGCAAGCCGGCCAGCCCAGTGGGTTGATGCCGTGAGACCATTCATAAATTGCGACAAGCGCCGGGAAACAACAGATTTCTTCTGTGCCGGTTAGGACGCGCCTAATCGATCAGCACTGCCTGGATTAGCATCCGCTGAATCCTGGCTGAGCCAAATGCGACTTCAAGGCCGCCGCCGCGCGATGTTAGATAGCGCGCACGCCCAATGAGACACAAGACGCATGGACAGCATCCGTATCCTTGAAAAGCTCATCGCATTCCCGACGGTGAGCCGCGATTCGAACCTCGCCCTCGTCGGCTACGTGGCGGAGCTGCTGGACGCGCATGGCATTGCCAGCCAGATCATCCACAGCGAGGACGGCCACAAGGCCAACCTCTTTGCCACCATCGGACCGGCCGACGCTTCCGGCATCATGCTGTCCGGTCACACCGACGTCGTCCCCGTCGACGGCCAAGCCTGGACGCTGCCGCCCTTCGAGATGACGAGCCGAGACGGCAAGCTTTACGGACGTGGCACAGCCGACATGAAGGGTTTTGTGGCCTGCGCGCTCGCGGCGTGCCTTAAAGCCTCGAAAATGACGCTGCGCACGCCGCTGCATTTGGCACTCTCCTACGACGAGGAGATCGGCTGCATTGGTGTGCGCAGCCTGATCGACATGCTGCAAGCAGCCCCGCAGCGGCCCTTGCTGTGCATCGTCGGCGAGCCCACCGATATGCAGGTGGCGACGGGCCACAAGGGCAAGCTTGCCGCACGCGCGCTCTGCAAAGGCCGCGAAGGCCATTCGGCGCTGGCCCCGTTGGCGCTCAATGCCATCCATCTCGGCTGCGACTTCGTCGCCGCCTTGCGCCGCGAGCAGGATCGGCTGGTGCGCGATGGCGCCCGCGACGGCGACTACGACATTGCCTACACGACCGTCCATGTCGGCAAGATCAACGCCGGCGTGGCGCTGAACATCGTGCCGAACCTCTGCCAGGTCGACTTCGAGATCCGCAATGTCGCGGCCGACGATCCGCACGAGATTCTCGACCGTCTGCGCAAGGAGGCTGCTCATATTGCATCCGAAGCCTCGGCCACCGCCCCCGAGGAGGCGATCGACATAGACATCACCAACACCTATCCCGGCCTGGACACGCCGGCCAGTTCGCAAGCCGTCGCTTTCATCAAATCGCTGACCGGCGCCAACAACACCATCAAGGTTGCCTACGGCACGGAGGGCGGCCTGTTCAGCCGCGATCTCGGCACGCCGACGGTCGTGTGCGGACCGGGATCGATGGCGCAGGGACACAAGTCGGATGAGTTCGTCAGCGTCGAGCAGATGCGCCGCTGCGACGGCATGCTGGAAAAATTGCTGCAGCGGCTTGCCGACCAGAAGTTGGCTTAACCGGGGCTACTTCTGTGGAAGTGCTGCCTGGCCGACAGCCCGCTCGGCGCCGAACACGCCTTGCTCGACGACGAAATGCCGGCAGTGGTCGATGAACGCCTGGACGGTTTGCGTGCGGTGTTCGGAACTGGGCAAGGCGACGCCCATGGTCAGCGGCCGCAGATCGCCGTCCAACGGCACGAAGACCAGCGGCTTGCCGTCCGGCGCCAGCGTGTTGAGCGGCCGCATATTGGCGATGCCGTAGCCGAAGCCGTTGGCCACCATGGAACGCATGACGGCGATGTCGCCGGTGCGCTCGGCAATGTTGGGGCGGATCCCGCGCTGGTGGAATGCAGAAAGGAAATATTCGCGGCTGAACGGCAGGTCGAGCAGCACCATCGGCTCATCGGCCAATTCCTCCGTCGTGATCGACGCCTTTGCCGCGAAGCGATGCCCCGCCGGCAGCATGACATAGGCCGGCACCAGCATCAGCGGCTCGAAGGTCATGTCCTGCGACAGTTCGAGATCGTAGGTCAGTGCAAGATCGATTTCACCGCGCTGCAGCATCTCGAGCAATTGCCCCTGATTGCGCTCGAACTGGCGCACGCGCACATCGGGATAGGCGCGCTCGAACCGCATGCGCAGCGCCGGCAGCACGATCTGCGCAAACGTCAGCAGGCATCCTACCGCCAGCGGACCACGCACCTTTTCGGCAAAGTCGCCGGCGACGTCGTGCAAGGCGTCGGCATCGTTGAGCAGCCGGGCGGCTTCCTTGAGGAAGACGCGGCCGCCGGCCGTGAGCGAGAGACCGTGCGAATGCTTGCGGACAAAAAGCTGGACGCCGAACTCGGTTTCCAGTTGGGCGATGGAAGCCGAAATCGACGGCGGCGAGACATTGACCTGTTCGGCCGCCTTGGCGATGGAGCCGGCTTCGCCCACGGCGACGAAATATTCCAGCTGTCTGAGCGTGAAGCGTAGCGGCATGGCTGGCTATGTTGCCGGTTTGAGGGCTTCGATCAAGCCTAATGCATGTCGCGCAAAAGTGGCCCCGGTTTTGCGCAAACGACATGCATAGAGCAAAGGCCTAAAGCGCATCGCGTGAATCCGTTCAATCGCGATGCGCTTTAGGCGCCCATCAGTACTTGATCCATGTCGTTTTGAGCGCGGTGTATTTGTCGAGCGCATGCAGCGACAGGTCGCGGCCGAAGCCGGATTGCTTGAAACCGCCGAACGGCGTCATCGGGCTCAGCGCGTCGACCGTGTTGACGGAAACCGTGCCGGCATGCAGCCGGCCCGCGATACGATGCGCGCGCGACAGGCTGTCGGTCCACAGCGATGCGGCCAGCCCATAAGGGCTGTCATTGGCGATGCGGATCGCGTCGGCCTCGTCGTCGAAGGCGATGACCGAAAGCACCGGCCCGAAGATCTCGTCGCGGGCAATCGGATCGGCAGGCGCGACATCGTCGAAGATGGTCGGCTGGACAAAGCTGCCGCGCCCGTTGACCGTGACCAGGTCGCCGCCCGCGACCAGGCGCGCGGTTTTCTTGCCGGCCTCGACGAAGCGCATGACGTTGGCGGCGTGGCGACTATCGACCATCGCGCCCATTTTCGAAGCCGGATCGAGCGGATCGCCGGGCTGCGTGACCGCCGCACGTTGCGCCAGTTTCTCCACCAGAGCATCCTTGATGCCGCGCTGGACGAGCAGGCGTGAATTGGCGGAACAGACCTCGCCCTGGTTGAAGAAGATGCCGAAGGCCGCCATGTCGGCTGCCGCGTCGAGATCGCCGCAATCGGCAAAAATGAGGTTCGGGCTCTTGCCACCGGTCTCCAGCCAGACCTGCTTCATGTTCGACTGGCCGGAATACTGCAGGAACATCTTGCCCACGGCGGTCGAACCGGTGAAGGCGAGGCAATCCACATCCATATGGCGGCCAAGCGCCTGGCCGGCGGTTTCGCCAAGGCCGGGCACGACATTGAGCACGCCTGCAGGCAGGCCCGCTTCCATTGCCAGTTCCGCCAGAAGCAGGGCCGACAAAGGCGACTGCTCGGCGGGTTTGAGCACCACCGAATTGCCTGCCGCCAGTGCCGGCGCGCATTTCCACGTCGCCATATCGAGCGGGAAATTCCAAGGCACCACCGCGCCGACCACGCCAAGCGGTTCGCGCCGCACCAGCACCAGATCACCTTCGCCGGTCGGCGCCACTTCGCCATAGATCTTGTCGATGGCCTCGCCATACCATTGAAAGATCGCTGCCGAGCCGGGGACGTCGACCGCGGCCGCATCCCTGACCAGTTTGCCCATGTCGAGCGATTCCAGCAGGGCCAGCTCATGCAGGTTGTCGCGCAGCAACTGCGCCAGCCGCAGCAGAACCTCCTTACGGTGCGCCGAGCTGGTCCGCGACCAGACGCCGGTGTTGAAGCTGCGCCGCGCTGCGGCAACCGCCAGATCGATGTCTTCCTCGCCGCAGGACGCCACTTCGGCCAGCACCTCGCCGGTCGCCGGATTGACGCTGGCGAAGGTCCGGCCCGAACGCGCCGCGACCGTCTTGCCGTCGATGAACGCCTTGTCGCGAAAACGGATCGCGGACGCCTTGCCGATCCAGTCCTTGTGGCTGAGCTCGCTCATCGCAGGTGGCCCCTGTCTTGACTATTCGTCGCCCGGCACGCCGTAGCTCGGCGCATCGGATGGGTTTATCGCGCGGGTCACATAGGCATCGAGCTGCGGCTTGTAGAGTTCCCACAGTGTCGCCAGCTGCTCGATCGGGCAATCGTCGGTCCAGTCGCAGCGCAAGTCGGCGACCGGCCACGCAACCTCGCGCACCAGCTTCATGCCGGCGGAATGGACAGGACCAGCCTCGCCGCCGGCTTTCAGCGCGGCGCGCATGGTCGCGATGAGGCGGCCGCCCAAATGCCCTTCCGACGCCAGGAAGGCCTCGACCATGGCTTGCGGAACGCCGTCATGGGCCAGCATGTTGCCGCCGCAGGCGACATTGTCCGCACGCGCCTCCGCCCAGATGCCAAGCGCCTTGGGACCCGAATGGATCGCGGTCGTCCCGGCGACATCGACAGCCAGCACCTGCCGGTATTCGGGATAGGCGCCGGTGCGCTTCAATATGGCAATCGCCTCGGCGGCCGAAGCGCCGCGCGCCAGCAATTCGAGGCCTCGCAGCCCCAGCATTGGATCGGTGACGTTCTGGCTGGCAATGGCGCCGACGCCTGCCTGCGCATAGGCGCAGCGCGCGGCGACAGCAGGCGACGAGGAGGATACTGCGACTCCGAACATGCCGGTGTGGCTGCACCGCGCGACAATGGAAAAGGTCATCGCCGTCAGTCCGGGATAACTGCGGTGCCGTCGATCTCGACCAGCCAGTCCGGCCGCGCCAAGGCCTGTACGACAAGGCCGGTCGAAACCGGATGCACGCCTTTGATGTACTCGCCCATGGTGCGGTAGACGGCCTCGCGATGGCGCAGATCGGTGATGTAGACCACCACCTTGACCAGGTGCTCCATGGTGCCGCCGCACTCCTCGATCAGCTGGCGGATGTTCTGCATGACCTTGTGCGTCTGCTCGACCGGATCGTGGCTTTCGATATTCTTGGCCGTGTCGAGATCCTGCGGGCATTGGCCGCGCAGATAGACGGTCCTGCCGCCCCGCGTAACGACCGCCTGGCACAGATCATTGTCGAGCTTCTGCTCGGGATAGGTGTCCTTGGTGTTGAACTTGCGAATTCTTGTATGCGCCATCTTGGTCTCCGTCAGATCAGGCTCGAGGACATCCGGCTCAGTTGCCGTTCTATGCCACCTTGGTCTCGCGCTTCGCGGACGCATGGTAGGCGAGATACTTGCGCTGCGTGGAGATATGGTCGGCCACATGCTGGGCGTCGTGCCAGACGCCCCAGATGAAGCTCGACCCCCTGCGCGATTGCCACGGCAGTCCGAGGAAATAGATACCGGGCTCGGTCGACACGCCGCGCTGGTGCCTGGGCTTGCCCTTTTCGTCGAACACATCGACCTTCAGCCAGTTGTAGTCGACGGTGAATCCCGTTGCCCAGATGATCGAACCTATCCCGGCTTCCGCCAGGTTCAGCTCGAGCGTGGGATCGGTCATGCATTGCGGGTCCGGTCCGATCTCGCGGGCCGCGGGCTCCTCGGGAAGGTCGAGGCCGTTGCGGGCGACATAGGCGTCGGCCTCGTCCAGCACCGACATGTAGTTCGCATCACCGCGCGCGATATTTTTAGCCAAATCCGGAGCGAAGGTCATGACCCCTTCCTTGTAGGATTCCGTCCGGCCAACCAGCGTCATCCCTTGCGCGGCAAGACGCCGGAAGTCGACCGTCTGGCCGCCGCGCGCGCCGCTGACCGCGATGGTGACATGTTCCGTGCCGGGCGCCGGCGCCTGGGCGTCCCACTTGCCCAGAACCCCCAGCCACCAGCAGAAGTCACGCTCGCGATAGGCCCGCGGAGGCCGATCATGGGGACCGACAGAGAGATAGACGCGCCTTCCCGCGCGATGGAGTTCGTCGGCGATCTGCACTCCTGAAGATCCTGAGCCGACCACCAGAACCGCCCCTTCGGGCATCTGATCCGGATTGCGATAGGCGCTGGAATGTATCTGCATCGCTCCGGCATCCCCGGGGACAACCGCCGGAATGACCGGATGCTGGAAAGCCCCGGTAGCGGCAACCACGCTCCTGGCCTCGATCACGCCATCCGAGGTTTCGACCCGGAAGCCGGGACGGCCGACGAGTCTTTGTACTTTCCTGACCTCCACGCCGCAGCGGATGGGGGCAGCAATCATGTCGGCGTAAGCGACAAAATAATCCGCGACCTTCTCCTTGCCGACAAAGGCGTCGGGACCGGCATCCGGAAATTCCATGCCGGGAAAACGATCATGCCAGGCGGGACCATTGGCAACCAGCGAGTCCCATCTTTCGGTACGCCAGCGTTCGGCGATGCGGCTCCGCTCGAGCACGAGATGCGGCACCCCGCACTTGCTCAGATGCTCGCTCATGGCCAGCCCCGCCTGGCCGCCGCCAACAACAAGCGTGTCTACCGTTTCGACTGGCATTTCAGCGGCCCTTTCTGGCTCTCCCCGGGAGTGTCTGCGGATGCGGCGGAGATCTGATCGTTGGTTTACTGGAGGCACCGGGCAGCGAAAATTATGATTTCATGTGGCAGTGGTTAGCTTGTCCCTAAATGCCGGGAAGCATGGCCGAAGATGTGGAGCGCGGGGCGTGGATCATCACTGTTGAGTCAAAGAAACGGACGGCTCAGAGATAAAGGCTTCTGGCCGCTTTGGACGAGAGCAACTCCTTTGCCGGTCCCTCCTGGGCGACCTTACCCTTGACCAGCACATAGCCGCGATCGGCGATGCCCAGCCCCATTTCGGCATTCTGTTCGATCAACAGGATGGTCGTGCCTTGGCGATGGATCTCCCTTGTGATCTCGAAATACTCGCCGATGAGTTTCGGCGCGAGACCGAGCGACGGCTCGTCCATGATCACCAGTCTGGGTTCGCCGATCAGGGCGCGCGCCAGCGCCACCATCGCCTGTTCGCCGCCGGACAGCGTGCCGGCGACTTGGCGCAAACGCTCATGGATGCGCGGAAACAGCTTGCACATCTTGTCCAGTTGCACCCCGAAATTGGGTCCCCTGCCCGACACCGCATCATAGCCCAGGCGCAAATTCTCCATCACGGTCAGGCCGGGGAACAGCCGGCGCCCTTCGGGAACGAGCCCGACGCCGAGCGACGCGAGGTTTTCCGTGCCGAGCGTCGCCATGTCCCTGCCCATCACCTCGACCTTGCCACGCTGCGCTCGCACGACGCCGCAGACTGTCATGAAGGTTGTCGTCTTGCCGGCGCCGTTCGGCCCCAGCAGGCAGACCAGTTCGCCGGGGCGCACGCTCATCGCCACGCCGCGCAGCATCGGCACCGCGCCATAGGAAGTATCGACATCCCTGAGTTCAAGCATGGGCGACCGCCTTCCCGAGATAGGCTTCCTGGACGCGCGGGTCGGCGCGCACCGCCGCGAAGTCGCCCTCGGCGATCTTGCTGCCATAGTCGATGCAAGTGACATGCTGCGGGAACGCTTCGACCACCCGCATGTCGTGCTCGATCAGGACCACCGACAGAGCAGGGTTTTGTACGCGCAGCCGCGTGATGTCGGCCACCAGTGCGTCGGTTTCCGTGTCGTCCATGCCGACCGAAGGTTCGTCGAGCAGCAAGAGCTTGGGCTGCGATGCGAGCGCGCGGGCAATTTCCAGCCGCCGCCTGTCGGCTTGGGCCAGCGTGCCCGCTGGCCGGTAGCGTTGTTCGAACAGGTCGCCGGAGCCGAGCTTGAGCAGGGTTTCGGCCTTTTCCACGCAGGCCGCCATCTCGCGGCGCGATGCGCCAGGCCTAAACAGCGCGGTCAGCACGCCGGTCCTGGTGCGGGTGTGCATGCCGATGATCACATTGTCGAGGACGCTGAGGTCGGAGAACAGTCGCGACGACTGGAATGTGCGGGCGATGCCGCGGTCGACAACTTCGTAGGACGGGCGGCCGGTGATCTCGGCGCCGTCGAAGGTCACGCGACCGGAGGTCGGCCGGTAGACGCCGGTCACGACATTGAACAGCGTCGACTTGCCGGCGCCGTTCGGGCCGATGACGGCGAGCACCGCGCCCTTGTCGATCGACAGGCTGACATCATTGAGCGCGACCAGACCGCCGAAGCGCATCGTCAAATTCTCGACCTTGAGAAGCGCGCTCACGGCTCGCCTCCGTAGCGCCGCATGCGTTGCGGGAACAGACCTTGCGGCCGGATCATCAGGAAGCCGATGATGACGACGCCGAAGAACAGCAGGCGGTAGTCGGCGAACGCGCGCAATTTCTCCGGCAGGATGGTCAGCAGGAACGCACCGACGATGACACCGAAAATATTGTCCATGCCGCCGACGATGACCATGGTCATGATGGTGACGGAGACCAGGAAGGTGAAATTGTCGGGAGAAATGTAGGACACGTAGAAGGCGTAGATCGTGCCGGCAAAAGCGGCGAGAAAGGCATCGACCGCGAAGGCCAGCACCTTGAACCACGCCACGTTGATGCCTTGCGCCTTGGCGGCGATCTCGTCGGCGCGCAGCGCGTTCCAGGCCAACCCGATGCGCGAGCCGTGCAGCCGGTGCGCGGTGACGATGGCGACGACGACCAATGCAGCCGACAGATAATAGAAGTTCGCCTGGCTCGGCAGCTTCCAGCCGAAGATCACCAGCGGATCGGCAAAGGAATGGCCGAACAGGCTGGGCGCCGGAATGCCGACCAGTCCGTTCGGTCCGCCGGTCCAACTGAAATTGTTTAGCAATTGCTGGACCACGACACCGAAGGCGATGGTGACAAGCGCCAGATAAGTGTCGCGCGTGCGCATCGACGGGATGCCGATGATGAAACCGAACAAGGTCGCGGCCAGCGCCGCGACCGGCAGCGTCAGCCAGAAGCTGACGCCGAAATTGATCGCCAGCAGCGCCGACACGTAGGCGCCGATGCCGTAGGAAGCGCCGGTGGCGAAGTTCGGGATGTTGGCGCTGCCGAGCTGGAAATTGAGCGCCAGCGCCAGCACGGCATAGAGCTCGGCGACGATCAGCAGATGAAGGATATAGGTGTTCGAACCGACGAAGAACGGAAAGGCCAGGACGATGACCGCCGCAGTGATCATCGCCACGAGCGGAACCCGGGCAAAGCTCGCCAACGCATAGTCGGCGATCCACGGCAGCCTCTCCAGCAGATAGAAACCGAGGCCGAGCAAGGCCAGCAGGCCGACTACCTGCCAGCCGCCGTCGACTCTGAGGATGAGGTACAGGAACGCTGCCCCGATGATTTGCGAGGCGATGGCGAAGACCGTGGCCGCGGCTATGCCCGGCACGTCGGGTGAAGCACGACCCTGCATGCTAGACTTTCTCCATGACGGTGCGCCCAAGCAGGCCGGCGGGGCGGAAGATGAGCACGGCGATGACCAGCAGGAAGACGAAGACCAGCCGGTAGGAAGCGCCGTCCGGCACGAATGTCTGCGCCAGCACTTCGATGCCGGCAATGATCAGTCCGCCCAATATGGCGCCCGGCATCGAGCCGAGGCCGCCGATCACCGCGGCGGAAAAGCCGAGCAGGCCGGCCATGACGCCGAAGTCGAACCGTGTCACGCCGGCATAGCTTGCGAACAGAAGTCCGGCGATGGCGCCGATAGCCGAGGCAATGAAGAATGTCGCACGGAAGACGCGTGCATCGCGGATGCCCATCATGCGCGCTACGACCCGGTCCTCCGAGGCCGCCCGGATGCGCAGTCCGAGCGGGGTCATGCGCAGGAAGACAAACAGCATGGCAACCAGCGCGACGGTCAGCACCACCACCAGCAGCGCGAACCAACTGATGGCAACGCCGGAGATTTCGAAAGCCATGCCCGACACCAGGCGCGGGAAGGCATGCGGGTTCGATCCCTGCGGATAGAGATGGCGGATCAGCTCGCGGATGACGATGCCGAGCGCCACCGTCGCCACCAGCGCCATCATGGCGGGCGCATCGCGGAAGCGCCTGATGACCACCTTGTCGAGCAGGACGCCGATTAAACCGACGGCGAGCACGGCGACCGGAACCGCAAGCACCAGCCAGGCGGGCCCCGAGGCGCCAAGAGCGGTCGCCAGCGCCTGGGCAAGCGCCAGCGTGATGAACGGCGCCGTCATCGCGACATCGCCATGCGAGAAATGAATGACGTTCAAGACACCGAAGATCAGGCTGAATCCGATCGCCAGCAAGGCATAGATGCAGCCAAGGGTTATCCAGTTCACCAGTTGCTGGACAAGCAGTTCCGCCATGCGGTCCGTCTCTCGATTGAAGCCGACAGGTATCAACCGCCATCCCGGGCGGACAGAACGAATCTCCGAACTCACGAGTCACAATTTCCGAATTTCGTCACTGAATACGCGCCCGTACACTGATGATCAGCCGACGATCACGATCGGCCGGGTCGCTACGACGGCGGCAGATAATTCTGTTTGAGGTGGAACCATGCAAAACAGGCGCAGTGCGCTTATCCGCGTATCGTCAATTCTGGCCGGCTCTCTGTTTGCCATCGCCCTGGGCGCCGCCCAGGCGCAGGCCGACCAGATCAAGCTCGGCTTCATCGGGCCGCTCTCCGGCGGCAACGCCCAGCAGGGCCTCGGCGCCCGCAACGGCTTCCTGCTCGCCATCGAGCAGGCCAATGCCAGCGGCTACCCGCACCAGGTGGAAGGCGTCGTGCTCGATGACGCCTCCGATCCGGCCGTCGGCGTTTCGGCGGCGCAGAAGCTGGTCAACGATCCCGCAGTGGTCGCGGCAACGGGGCATTGGAACAGCTCGGTCGCGCTGGCGACGATCCCGGTCTTCAACCGCTCGCAGATGCCGTTCATCGTCTGGGGCGCGGTCAGCCCGAAGATCACCGAACAGAACTTCCCGAACGTGACCCGCGTGACGCCGACGCTGGTCAACGAGAACAAGCCGCTGGCCGAAGCCATCGCCAAGCAAGGCAAGATCAAGAAGATCGCCATCATCTCCGACACCACCGACTACGGTGCGGCCAACACCAAATGGTTCGGCGATTTCTTCAAAGCGGCCGGCGGCGAGGTCGTTTCTTCGGATGCCGCGGCTGTCGGCACGACCGATTTCCGCGCCATGCTGACTACCGCGAAGGCAGCGTCGCCCGACGCGGTCTATTTCGGCGGCGTCGTCACCGAAGCAGCGCTGGTGCGCAGCCAGATGGCCGACCTCGGCATGGGCAATCTGCCGATGTACGGAATTTCAGGCATCTACGACCCTAAATTCATCGAGATCGCGGGAGCTGCCGCCGAGGGCACTATCGCCGGAACTCCGGCCGTCCAGTCGAACCCCAAGCTCGAGGAATTCAACAAGGCCTATGAAACCAAGGCTTATCCCGATCCTGCCGGCTCCTATGCGAAATATGCCTACGAGGCGACGCAGATCCTGCTTCAGGTCATCAAGGAAAAAGGCTTCGACGACAAGGAGGCGCTGAGCAAGGCCATTCGTGACATCCACCAAGACGGCATTCTGGGAGACGTCTCGTTCGATGCCAACGGACAGACCAACATGGCCATCGACATCGACATGTTCGTCGTCCGCAGCGGCAAATGGGAGAAGATGTAACTATCTGATCGACGCCGCGCCCGTTCTCAGTGGCGCGGCGTCGATCACCTTCATCGCCGAGCTCGCAAAAAGTCCTGACCGGAGCGCCTGACCATGAATGACGAGGCCGGCCACGGCGCACCTCGAAAGGCCGTCGAGATCAAGGGCGTCTCCAAGGTGTTTGGCACCTATCAGGCGCTGAAGCCTGTTTCCTTCGACATCTACGACAACGAGTTCTTCACGCTGCTCGGCCCGAGCGGCTGCGGCAAGACCACCCTGCTGCGCATGATCGCCGGTTTCGAGCGGCCGACGGCGGGGCAGATTTTCCTGCACGGCTCGGACATACAGGGACTTCCCCCTCATAAGCGGCGGGTCAACACCGTCTTCCAGAGCTACGCCCTGTTTCCGCATATGAGCGTCGAACAGAACATCGGCTTCGGGCTCGAAAACCTCGGCTGGTCAAAGGACCGCCGCGATACGCGCGTCGCCGATATGCTTCGTCTCGTCCATATGGAGGCCTTTGCCGGGCGCAAGCCGCAGCAATTGTCGGGCGGCCAGCGCCAGCGCGTCGCGCTCGCCCGCGCTCTGGCGCCGGAACCGGAAGTGCTGCTGCTCGACGAACCGCTCTCGGCACTCGACCTGAAGCTGCGCCAGGCCATGCGCGACGAACTGCGCATCCTGCAGCGCAAGACCGGCATCACCTTCGTCTTCGTCACCCACGACCAGGAAGAAGCGCTCGACATGTCGGATCGCATCTGCGTTCTCGGCGATGGCGAGATCCAGCAGCTTGGCACACCCGCGGCGATCTACGAGGAGCCGTCGAACCGCTTCGTCGCCGATTTCATCGGCGAGACCAACTTCCTCGATGCTGACGTGATTGCCGTGGACGGCGAGCAGGCAACCGTGAAAACGCAGCTCGGCATGACCTTGACGGCCTCTCACAAGAAAGCGGTCGCCGGGCAGAAGGCCTTCATCTCGATACGTCCGGAGAAAATCAGCCTGCCCGCTCAGGACAACCCGATCGCTATCGACGGCACGATCATGAGCACCAACTATCTCGGCGGCTACACATACTATCTGATTGAAGCGGGCGGCACCAAGCTGCGCATCTCCAAGCGCAACAGCGTCAGCCGCGGCCAGATGTTCGAAATCGGGCAATCGGTAAAAGTTGGCTTTGCCGCCGAATCCGTGCGGATCCTCGGCGCATGAAGGCACCCACAAAAACTCCTGACTGGAATGTCCTCGGCCTGCTGCCGGCCCATCTCATCATGCTGCTGACGCTGATCATCCCGATCGGTATCATCATCGTGGTGTCGTTCTCGACGCGCGGACCTTACGGCGGGTTCGAATATGTGTTCACCACCGCGCCCTACAAGCAGCTGCTGTTCAACGAAGGCTGGACCGGCGAGCTGGAGTTCAATCCGCAATATCTCATCGTCGTTGCCAGGACGCTGGTCCTGTCGGCCGTGACAACATCGATCTGCCTGCTTCTGAGCTTCCCGGTCGCCTATTTCATCGCGCTGCAGCGGCCGGCGATCAAAGTGCTGCTGATCTATCTCGTCACGCTGCCATTCTGGGTTTCAATGATCGTGCGCGTCTATTCCTGGATCATCATCCTTGGCAAGGATGGTGTCGTCGAAAAGACCCTTCGCGGTCTCGGCCTCGTCGACAACATGGACTCGCTGCTGTTCGGCAACACCGCCATGCTGCTCGGTCTCGTCTACAGCTACATTCCGCTGATGATCCTGCCGATCTTCGCCTCGATCGAAAAGCTCGACCCTGCGCTCATCGAGGCGTCGCATGATCTCTATGGCAACCGCCTCACCACATTGCGCCGCGTTATCCTACCCCTCACCCGGCCCGGCATGATCGCCGGCGCGATCCTGGTGTTCGTTCCAAGCCTCGGCGCGGTCCTGGAGCCGACCCTGCTCGGCGGCGGCAAGACCATGATGATGGGCAATCTTATCCAGCTGCAGTTCGGTGGCGCCCGCAACTGGCCGCTCGGCGCCGCCATCGCCATCGTGCTGATGGCCGCGGTCATGGTCTTCCTGATTTTCCAGGGTCTGCGCTCGATGCGCACCGAAGGCCTGGAGCGTGCGGCATGAACGCGGACGATGATGTCAGGCGCTATCCGGGCTTCGGTCTCTTCAGCGCGATCTTCTTCGCCTATCTCTATTTGCCCATCGCCGTCGTGGTGTTCTACTCTTTCAATGCGAACCGGATCGTCTCCAATTGGGGCGGCTTCTCATTGCACTGGTACGCCACCGCTTTGTCCAACGCGAACCTGATGACGGCGGTGAAGACCTCCCTGCTCGTTGCCGCGGTCGCTACAGTCGCCTCGACGCTTGTCGCGTTGATGGCGGCATTGGTACTGGTGCGCGGTCGCGCTGTCCGGTTCCGCCGGATCTCCGAAGCGGTGGTGAACCTGCCGCTGCTCCTGCCCGAAATCGTCGTTGCTGTCGCCGTCCTGATCCTCTTCTCCGAGATCGGGCTCGCCAACGGAATGGTGAAGCTGATGATCGCCCACACCACTTTCTGCATCCCGTTCGCCTTCCTGCCGATACGCGCCCGCCTACAAGGGATGGACCTCGATCTGGAGGAAGCGGCCCGCGATCTCTATGCCACCGGCTGGGTCGCCTTTCGTCGCGTCACGCTGCCGCTCATCCTGCCCGGTGTGTTCGCCGGCGCCATGCTCGCCTTCGTCATCTCGATGGATGATTTCATCACCAGCAACCTGTTGAATTCCGGCGGCGCCACCACGCTGCCGGTCTACATTTTCTCGCTGATCAAGCAGGGCGTGTCGCCGCAGCTCAACGCAATCTCGACCTTGATCATGATTGTTTCGGTGGTGCTGGCGACCGTGGCCTTCCTGCTTCAGCGACGGCAGTAGCAGCGGCGTAGTTTTTCCTAATCAAGGCGTCGGGCAAATCGAATTTATCGAACCCGACGGTTTGTTATCGTCGCCCTTGGGAGAACAACAAACAGGGGAATGACATGACGACTAAAATTGCAGCGCTCGCCATGGCCGGTGCCATGAGCCTCGCCTTTAGCGTGCCCGCTCTCGCCGAGGGCAGCCTGGCCATCTACGCATGGGCGGATTCCATCTCGCCCGAGATGGTCACGAAATTCGAGAAGGAAACCGGCATAAAGGTCACGGTCGACGCCTTCTCATCCAACGAGGACCTGCTGACCAAGCTGCAGGCCGGCTCGTCGGGCTACGACATCGTCACGCCTTCGCAGCACTTCGTGAAGATCATGATCGATAGTGGGCTGCTCGAGGATTTCGGCGCCAGCTCGATGGCGGCCTACAGCCAAGTCCTGCCGGACTGGCAGAAACCGTGGTGGGATGCGACAGGCAATCATTCGATCCCGCTCGCCTTCGGCAATGCCGGCTACACCGTCAACCGCGACCTCTACAAAGGCCCGGTCGACAGCTGGAAGACCTATTTCGAGCCACCGGCGGAGCTGCGCGGCAAGATCGCCAGCCTGGCGCAGCCCGACGAAGTCATTCCGGCAGCGGAAAACTATCTCGGCATCAAATATTGCAGCGAAGACCCGCAGCAGATGAAGCGCGTGCTCGACCTCTTGCTGGCGCAGAAGCCATTCGTGGCGGCCTATTCCAGCGACAACATCGAAAACCGCATCGGCAGCGGCGAGGTTGCCGCCCATTTCTGGTGGGACGGCAACACCATGAGGCTTCGCCGCAACGACAAGGCCAATGTCGAATACGCGATGCCGAAAGAAGGTCTGGTCGGCTGGCTGGATTCCTATGTCGTGCCGAAGGGCGCGGCCAATATCGAGAACGCCAAGAAGTTCATCGATTTCATGACCCAGATCGACAACGCGACGGCGCAGTACAATTATTACGGCCACTCTTCGCCGGTGAAGATCGACGAGAGCAAGGCGCTCTACAACAAGGAGAACGCTCCGGAGCTGTTCCCGACCGTTCCCGTCAAGATGGGCCAGGCCTGCTCGCCGGCGGCGCAGGAACTCGTCACCAAGGTCTGGACGCAGCTTCTGCAATGAGCCGCTCAGCCGGGGCGCGCGCCGCCCCGGCATCTCCATTCTCAAAGGGGCTGGCCATGCAGACCGAAAATCTTGACTACGACTACATCGTCATCGGCGCAGGCTCGGCCGGTTGCGTCCTTGCCAATCGCCTGAGCGCCAACCCGTCCCACAAAGTGTGCCTGATCGAAGCCGGCGGCAGCGACAGCGGCCTGCGGGTCAAGGTGCCTGCCGGCATCCTCTCGCTCTACGGCAATCCGAACTATGACTACTGCTATGTCGGCGTGCCTCAGCCCAACCTCAAGGGCCGCAGGATTCCGGTCAATCGCGGCAAGGCATTGGGCGGCTCCAGTTCGATCAACTCGATGGTCTACATCAGGGGCGCCGCGCAGGACTATGACGAGTGGTCGCGACTCGGCTGCACAGGCTGGGCATTCAGCGACGTGCTTCCCGTCTTCAAGAAGCTCGAGCGCAACCTGCTTGGCCAAGACCCGCACTACCACGGTACAGGCGGGGAACTGCTGGTCGACAAGCCGCGCGATCCGAATGTGCTGTCGTCGATGTTCGTCAAGGCCGGCAACAATGCCGGTCTTCCGGCCAACAGCGACTTCAATGCCGAAAGCCAGTTCGGCCTCGGCATCTACAATGTCACCCAGGATCGCGGCCAGCGCTTCAGCAGTTTCACCGCCTTCATGCGCCCGGTGCTCGATCGCAAGAATCTCACAATCCTCAGCGAATGCGAAGTGATCGACCTCGATATAGCCCAGGGGCGCGCGACAGGGGTACGGGTGCGGCACAAGGGCGAGCAGAAGACGCTGTCGGCCCGCCGCGAAATCGTGCTTTCGGCCGGGGCCATCAATTCACCGAAGATCCTGCTGGCGTCTGGCATCGGCGCAGCCGCCGAGTTGCAGGCGATCGGCATAAAGCCGGTTGTCGATCTGCCGGGCGTGGGCAAGAACCTTCAGGACCATATCGACGGCATGATCACGGTCCGCTCCTCGAGCACGAAGACGCTCGGCCTGTCGCTGCCCAACTTGCCCCGCGTGCTGGCTGCGCCTTTCCGGTACTTTGCCGGCCGCAAGGGCATGCTCACCACCAACTATGTCGAAGCCGGCGGCTTTGCCCGGACGAAATATGCGAACGGCATTCCCGACATCCAGTTCCACTTCGTGCCCGGCTATCGCAGCCATCGCGGCAAGCTGGTGGAGTACGGCCATGGCTACGCAATCCACACCTGCGTGCTCAGGCCCAAAAGCGTCGGCGAACTCAAACTGTCAGGCCAGGCATCGAAGCGGGATGTGCTGATCGATCATCGCTTCTTCTCGAACGACGAGGATGCCAGGGTGTTGGTCGAAGGCATCAAGATCGCGCGTCAAATCTTTGCCGCATCCGAGTTCGACCCGATCAGGGGGACGGAGATGCTGCCGGGCAAGGATGTTCGCAGCGATGACGAGATCCTCGCCTATTTGCGTGCCGAAGCGCTCACCGTCTATCATCCGGTGGGGACGTGCAAGATGGGGACCGACGCGATGGCCGTCGTCGACCCGGCAACGCTCAAGGTGCGCGGCATCGGTGGCTTGCGGGTCGCGGATGCGTCCGTGATGCCGAAGCTGATCGGCGGCAACACCAATGCCCCCAGCATGATGATCGGGCAGCGGGCAGCGGAGATGATCCTGGGCCGGGGATAATTTCTGTAGCGCAACTCCAGGAAAGGCGTACAGCGGCCTTCCTTCAGTAGCCGCGCAAAAACAATAAGTTGGAGCGGTTCAGTGAATCAAACATTGAACCGCTACCTTTTGCAGCTGGGCTGCGGCGGGCACGCGCCATCGAATTCAAGCGGCTTGATCGTCCCGCTCATCCGCCTCGCCGTTGATCTCGCGCAGCAGCCTTTCGATGTCGGCCTTCGCGAACCGCTGGCGAAACCGACGGTCGAAGGTCGTGAAGATGCCGACGAAGGAGTTGGCGCAGTGCTCCAGCATCGTATCCGCCTCCTGCGCGGAGATGCCGAGTTGCCCTTGCAGAAAGACGATGAACTTTCGCCGCGCGTCTGGGTTCTGAAGCACGACCTTGGCAGGGCCGCCGAGATCGCGGTTGGCATCAATGCAACGGGACGCAAACAAATTGCGCTGCGTGCGCCACACAACGCAAGTTTGAATTGAACCCAGCAGCCGATGAACGGCATCGGTCTGGACATCTCGTTCTATTTGCTCGGCGGTGGAGTGACATGTCATGCTTGTGGTGACATCTCATGCTGGCGGCGCCTTCGGTGGGTCCGCAATTCTGGTGAGGCCTGCTTGCACGTCCTGCATTGTTCCCTAGGGTCTGGCGACTGACGATGGAGGTCCCCGACGAGAAAGTCGATTGCATCGTCATCGGCGCCGGCGTCGTCGGCCTGGCGATTGCGCGGCAGCTGGCGCTCGATGGACGCGAAGTTCTTGTCGTGGAGGCCGAGGACAGCCCCGGGCTGGGCACGTCGAGCCGCAACAGCGAGGTCATCCATGCCGGCATCTACTATCCGAAGGGCAGCCTGAAAGCGCAGCTATGCGTCGAAGGAAAGAACGCGCTTTACCGCTATTGCGAAGCGCGCGGGATTCCGCACAAACGCATCGGCAAGCTGATCGTCGCCGCCAGCGACGCGGAATTGCCGATTCTGGAGGGGATCCGGACCAAGGCTGCGGACAATGGTGTTGCGGACCTGGAGATGCTCAGCCGCTCGGATGTGGAACGCCTTGAGCCTGAACTGGACGTTGCCGGCGCGCTTTTGTCCCCAAGCACGGGGATCGTCGACAGCCGCGCGCTGATGCTGGGGCTACAGGGCGATGCCGAGAATGCCGGTGCCACCTTTGCGTTTCGCGCGCCGGTTCTCGGCGGGAGCGTCGACGAAACGGGCTGCGAGCTCCAGTTTGGCGGCGATATGGAAGGCTATAGGATCGCCGCAAATCTGGTCATCAATGCGGCCGGATTGTCAGCCCATCTCGTTGCCCGAAGCCTCGCGGGCGGGCATGGCGGCAAAATCCCAGATGTCACCTACGTCAAAGGCAATTATTTTGCGCTTGGACGCCGCCCGTCCTTCAACCATCTTGTTTATCCGGTTCCGGAACCAGGCGGCCTCGGAGTTCACCTGACGCTGGATATGGGCGGATCGGTTCGTTTCGGGCCGGACGTCGAGCCCGTCGATGAGGTCGGCTACGCGGTCGACCCAACTCGGGCCACGCCATTTTACGCGGCCATCCGACGCTATTGGCCGGGGCTGAGGGACGGGGAACTGGAGCCGAGCTATTGCGGGCTGCGGCCTAAAACGAACGGGTTGCAGTTCGGCGATTTCGACATTCTGGCAGATTCGTCCGGACGGCTGATCAGTCTTTTCGGAATCGAGTCACCTGGCCTGACAAGTGCGCTCGCCCTGTCGGATAGGGTTGTCCAACTAGTCAGAACGACGAACTCGTCTTGCCTTAGCCTTTGACCGCTCCAGCGGTCATGGATCCTGATATCTGCCGATACATCACAAGACCCAGCAAGGCCGGCGGCAAGGCGCCCAGCATCATGACCGCGGAAGCGGTTCCCCATTTTACGCCGCCGCCGCTTGCGGCGAAAAAAAACGATGCGCCGACCGTCATCGGGACGGCACGGCTGGTTGTCAGCATGAGGCCGAAGAGGAACTCGTTCCAGGCAGTGATGAAGCCGAAAATGAAGGTTGTGACGAGCGCCGGTCGGATGACGGGCCGGACGATCATCATCATCACCTGCAAGGAACTTGCGCCATCGACTTTCGCCGCCTCGTCGAGTTCGACCGGTACATCTGAAATCGCGTTCACCAGGATGACGAGCGCAAGCGGCGCGTTGACGATGGTCAGGATGAGCCCGAGCCCGATCCGCGTATCGAGCAGGCCCAGCCACTGGTACATCATGTAAAGCGGGATCGCGAAGATGATCAGCGGCACGGCGCGAAGGTTGATGACGATCGGCAGGACCAAGCGCTTTCCCGCCTCGCTACGCGCGATCGCATAGGCAGCCGGGAACGCGAGCGCGATCGCAAGGCCGGTTCCAATCAGCGCCGCCACGGTGCTGTTCAGCAGATAGGCATAGATGTTGAAGCGGCTGGTCTGCGTCAGGACCTCCAGATAGTTGTCGAGCGTCGGCTGGCTGATCCACAAACCGGGGTTCGTCGAAAGCTCGCGCTGGCTTTTGAGCGATGTGATCAGCGTCACGATAATGGGGAAATTCATCGCCAGCACGGCGATGGCAAAAACGATCCAGCGCAGTGCCCTGACCATCGTCAAAGCTTCCTGCGGCCGGCAAGCCGGTTAAGGCCGTGGAGAACGATGAACGAAGCCAGGAACAGCACAACCGAGGCGGCGACCGCCTTGCCGATAGCCCCTTCCTTGAAGAAAGCCTGATAGATGTAGATCGACAAGGACGTCGTTGAACCGCCAGCGCCACTGCCGGTCAGTGCGTAGACATTGTCGAACACCCTGAAACCGTCGATGAAACGGATGAAAAACGCGATGACCAGCGTCGGCTTCATCAACGGCAGGTCGATCCAGCGGACGATCTCAAACGGTGATGCGCCATCGAGCGAGGAGGCTTCGCGCACGTCGAGCGGTATGGCCGAATAGGCCATGTAGAAGAGCAGGAAGGCGAAAGGCGTCCATTGCAGCGTCTCCACGACGACAAGGGTGCGGAAGGCATTGTCGATGTCGAGGAAGGCCGGGCTGTCGCCGAACCATTCGAAGAGATAGTAGGGGACGGGGCCCGCGAATTCATGCAGCACCAGCCGGTACATGAGACCGACCATGGCCGGCGCGACCATCAGCGGCAGCATCAACGGCGCCATCAGGACTGGACGCTTGCTCAGAAGCGGCGCCAGGAAGATGGCAAGGAAAAGGCCGATCAGACATTCCGCCGATGCGGTAAGAATACCGAAGCGCAGAGAGAACCAGGCCGAGCTCCAGAATTCGCGGTCGTTCAACACCGCGACATAGTTACCGAAACCGCTCAACACCGGACTGCGCAACGTCTCGAATGTGACGGTCGAAACGGAATAGATCAGATTGACGATCGCCGGAAAGCCGAGAAACAGAAGCAGGAAGCCGACCAGCGGCGTCAGATACTTCCTGCCTTCGGCACGTGTCACAAGGGCCATGTCGATCCGCCAAACGCGCCGGATACCGGGCCTCGGCCCGGCGTCCGGCCAATAATTTATTTCTTCAGAAGGTCCTGCATGCCCGCCTTGGTGTGGGCGAGCGCATCCTCGAGGCTCTGCTGGCCGGACCAGTAGCCGGTGAACTCCTTTGCCTGCAGCTCATAAACCGGGAGCGCACTCGCGGACGTCGCTCCGGTCATGACATAGCCGTACTTGCTGGCGAATTCGCCGAGCTTGACGAGGTCGGGACGTTCCTTCGCAACCTTGCCGACGACATCGGGAGACAATGCCGGCGAACCGCCGCTGCGCGCATAGAGCAAGGCCGCATCCTCGGTGGCGAGCCACTTCAGGAACTTGACGGCGCCTTCCTTGTTCTTGGCGTTCTTGTTGAGGCCCAAACCAAGGCCGTGGATATGATCGGCGCGTCCGTCGGGACCTGCCGGCGGCGCGATGATCCCGGTCACCTCGGCGACGGCCGGGGATTTTTCGGTGCTGGTCAGATCCGCCGCCGCGGCGTTCCACTGGAGCGCTGTCGCGGCCTGGCCGGATGCGAAGGCCGCGTTGGTTTCCGCATATTCGTAGCTCAGCGAATCCTTGGGCGACGACCCGGCATCATAGAGCTTCTTGTAGAGCTCGAGGCCTGTCCTGTAGGCATCGGAATCCACCGTGACATTGCCGTCCTTGTCCATCCAGTCGCCGCCGTAGGAGCGCGGCAGCGACTGGAAGACCATCATGTTGAACAGCAGGTTCTTCATCTGCAGGACCGTGCCGTAGCGCACCGGGCTGTCGGGGTTCACCCGCTTGGTGAAATAGAGGGCGGTGGCCCCCCAGTCGTCCCAGGTCCAGCTGTCCGGGTCTTTCGGCTGCAGCGGCTTGCCGAGATACTTCTGGGCGATTTCACCATAGGTCTTCCTGGCGGCGTCATCCCTGATCAAGGCGTCGATGAGATCCTTGCGGTAGTACATGAAGTGCAACGAAAGGTCTGTCGGCACGCCGTATTGCTTGCCGTCGAACTGCATCGTCTTGAGAACGGATTCGCCGAAAACCTTGGCCGCGTCCGCGCCAAGATCGATCGGCTCCATATAGGGCGCGTAGCGACCGAGCGAGTAGGTGGCGACGAGGTTCACGTCGAAGGCACTGGATCCGGCCGCCATGTCGGCCTGCAGCTTGTCGTAAAAGCCTTCGCGGTTGAAGAACAGCAACTCCACCTTGTCGGCATCACTGGCCTGCGTGTTGTAGGTTTCCACGGTTGCCCGCAGTGCGGTTTCCTCGGAGCCGCCAGGCCAGCCGAGCACGGTCACGGTTGCGTTGGCAGAGGTCGGCAAAGCCGTCCCCGCAAGGAGGGTGGCCATAAGCGCAAAAGACGTCCTGCTCAATTTCATGATCGTTCCCTTCTTTTTTGATGATTTTTGCATGACATGATCGGGCGCGCCGTTACCTTGCCCATTCGGCAAGATCGGCAACACCGATGACGCCGGCGTGGCCTCCGAGCTTCGCCGCTACGAGATCGGGGGAAAGGCGCGGCGGGACCTCGCTCAGATGTGCGCGCACCCGGTCGAGATAGCCTTCTGCAAGACCGATGCTGCCGCCGATGACGATCAATTTGGGATCGAACATCATCTGAATGTCCCGGCACAGCGTCGCGACCCGCGAGGCGCTCTGCGAGACGATGGCGCCGGCCCAGGCCTCGCCCTTCAGCGCACGCCTGAACACATCGACGGCATCGGCCTTGAAGCCGGCCTTGAGGGCTTGCGAAGCGATCCAGCGGCCGGAGGTGCCGTCCTCGAGCGGAGCCCGGTCTTCAGACAGACTACGGATCAGACCGAAGTGACCGGCAAGACCGGACAGCAATCGGCCGTTGCAAACGATGCCGCCGCCAATTCCGGTCGAGATGGTTAGAAAGACGATGTCGCGACCTTGCCCGGCGCCGAATTTGTATTCGCCCCAGGCAGCTGCCTGGGCATCGTTGACCGCACAGACCGGCTTGCCGAAAACAGAGGACGCCCTTTCGACCAGCGGGTAGCCGTCGGGAATGCCGAGGGTTGCCGGATTCAACGCCGACCAGCGTCCATCCTCTACCAATCCGGTCACCGCAATGCCGATACGACTGAAGCGGCTCGACCAGGCCGACGTGCTTTGCGCCAAGGATGCAAGCCAGGCGTCGGGTCCAGCCTCTCGCGCGGTCGGCACGATCATGTCCTCGATCACCTTGCCGCCGCTGACCAGCGCGGCCATGGTCTTGGTTCCCCCGATGTCGATGCCCAGAACGGTTGGGCCCAGGACACTTGTGCCAAGGGCGGTTTGCGCGCCCCTCGCCACATAGGCGTCGGAAAGCGCCTGATGGAACCATGAGGTGACGTGCTCGGTACGGGTGATCGCCGAGCCGACAACCACGGCACAGGCGCCGGCGCGCGCGGCGGCAGCCGCCTGCTCAGGCGACCGGATACGCCCTTCAGCAATGACGTAGGGGGTCAGGGTTCGCATTTGAGCAATGAGGGCGATGTCCGGATCCTCCGGCTCCGGCCCACCGACATAGCCGGAAAGCGTCGTGCCGACGAAATCGACACCCGCGGCAAGGGCCCGGCGCGCATCGTCAAGGCAAGAGCAATCGGCCATGGTCAGCTTGTTCCTGGCCTTGACGGCTTTCACAAGCGCTTCGACAGGAACGGGACGGACACGGTCCGTCGCATCGAAAGCGATGATATCGGCGCCCGCCTCTGCCAAGGCCTCGATATCGGCCAGATAGGGTGTGATGCGCACCGGGCTGTCGGTGAGATCCCGCTTGACGATACCGATGATCGGCACGCGGACGGCCAGGCGTGCGGCCGCGACATAGAACACGGATTCGATGCGCAGGGCCTTGGCTCCGGCTTCAACAGCGGCCCTGGCAAAGCCTGTCACGAATTGCGCACTATCCATCGGGCCGCCGGGAACCGGCTGGCAGGACACGATGAGACTGTTGGTGATGTCTTCCCGCTGCACGTCGGCACTCCCTGTCGCCATCACGATAAATGGAAAATACCAGATTACAACCAGTTGTAACTGGTATTATCTTTGCAGCTCGAAGACGAAATCGTAGACGTCGCCCTTGTATCGTGTCTCGCAGTATTCGACGATTTGTCCGTCGGCGAGAAAGCAGCGGCGCTCGGTCATCAGCAGCGGTGCGCCCGGCTCGCAATGAAGATGTTTCGCATCCTCCAGCGACGCGCCGCGCGAGCGCATGCGCTGGACTGCCCTCTGAGGCAGGAAGCCGCGTGCATCAAGCGCTTCATAAAGGGAATCCTGAACCATCTCGGGCGAAGGAAGGAAGCGAACCGGCACGGCCGAGACCTCGACGGCGATCGGCGCGCCATCGGCCGTCCTCACACGACGCATGCGAACTACATTGGTATTGCCTGCAATACCCAAGGCCATCATTTCGGCTGGGGATGGGCGGCTTATCTGCTTGGAAAGCCATAGACATCCAGGCTTCAGGCCGCGCGCCAGAATGTCCTCCGAAAAGCTCGTCAGCGTCGAAAGCGATTTCTCGACCCGCGACCCGATCTCGGTTTTGGAACCGTGCCGGCGATTGAGCTGCCCTTCCTCTTCGAGCAGCGCCAGAGCCTTTCTCACAGTGACTCGCGAGATCGACAGGGCTTCCGCCAGAACCCGCTCGCCTGGCAGAACCGCGCCGGCCTTCAATGCATTGGAGCGGATCGCTGCCTCGATCGCCGATTTCAACCGCCTGTAAAGCGGCACATCGGACGCTGTCGCTTCCATTTCCCGACTGACAAGCCCGATCAGGTTCACGGTTGTCATTGCCTTTCCTCCGCGCGAGAAGCACCCTGGATCGGAACATTCCTGACTGGACCTATACTGGTATTACCAATCCGGTGCAAACGGCCAGCGGACGGTGCTTCGTCCGCGCCCCCGGCCCACCACGATCCCTCAGCGAACCCGCGGTGACAACTTCATGGAGATGCGATCGCAGGCCGCGCGCAGGACCTCCAGAGTAAAGGCATGGCGGCTTTCACGCGTATGGCGATTGATATAGGCGACGATAATGGAGGCGACGGCGCTGCCGTCCGGTCCGATGACCGGACAGCAGATATCGGTGATGCCGACGAAGTCGCGGCTTTCGCGCATCCAGTAGCCGTCCGCGCGGATGATCCGAAGCTGCTTTTCCAGCGCGTCACGATCCAGCGGCGCCGGGGAGTGCGCCTCACTTTCATCGATCATCCGCGCCGCGACCTTTGACGGCTGGAAGGCAAGTATCACATGGCCGGAGGTCGCGTCGGTGGCCAGGCGGCCGTATCCAAGACGTAGCGTGAACGCCATGTCCTCGCCCCCGGGAACGGCCGCGGTTACGACGGTCAAGCCGTGATTGAAGACGACCAGGTGCGGCGACTGATTTGAGTCCCCCGCAATCCGCGTCAGTTCGGGCATGGCGGCGGACATGAGATCCTGAGCGCTCGGCGTGTGCAGCCCCAGCTTGAAAAGCTTGTCGGTCAACGAATAGGCGTCGGTCTCGGCGTTGCGCTCGATGTATTGACGTTCCTGCAGCGCGATCAGCATTCGGAATATCTCATTCTTCGAACGGCCGAGGCCTTCCGCGATCTCCTTCATCGTCAAGGGTGCCCGCGCTTCCGCCAGCAGTTCCAGAACATCCAGGCCCTTGCTCAGCGCCGGGGCCGAATAGGTCGGTTTGCCACTCTCTTTTGCGTCATCTGACATTCGAAGAATCCCCGGTGGTCCGCGCACGATAGAGATAAGAAATCGGAATTGCCATTGGTTTTATATCCAAACTTGACACCATATATAAAACTGACATGATGGCCGGACAATGAATTCGAGGCCGACCCGATGACCGTACCGAGACCTGCAAACACTGTGCGCGCAACCATCGCTCCCCGGAACAACAGTGTTTACACGTCGGTCGATTTCGATCGCGAGGGCAAGCAGATCGGCTTCTTCCATGTGCCCCAATCGCCGCACGACGATGCCTGGGGCACGGTCCGCGTTCCGCTCGCCGTCATCAAGAACGGAGACGGTCCGACGGTCCTGATCGAGGGCGGCAACCACGGCGATGAATATGAGGGGCCGATCGCGCTCGGCGAGCTTCTGCGCGAGATCGATTCACGGGATATTGCCGGTCGCATCATTGCGATTCCGGCCATCAACATTCGGGCTGTCGAGGCCGGCACCCGCACCTCCCCGGTCGACGGGTTGAATTTCAACCGCAGTTTCCCGGGCGATTTCAACGGCACGCTGACAAGCCAGATCGCGGCCTATGTGCATGACATCCTGTTTCCGAAGGCCGACTACTTCCTGGATCTCCATTCCGGCGGTTCGTCCCTGATGATCTTGCCGAGCGCAATCATTGAGCCATCCCCGACCGCGCAAGGGCATCGCAAGAACATCAGGGCGACGCTCGCCTTCGGGGCGCCGACCGTTGTCATGGTCGACAATCTCGGTGAAACCCGGACTTCGACCGCGTCCGCCAACCACCAAGGGCTGATCGTTATCGGCAGTGAGATGGCCGGCGGCGGCCTTGTCAGTCCGGATGCGCTGGCCATCTGCCGCAGGGGCATCCGCAATGTGCTGAAACATGCAGGCGTCCTGAAAGGCGCGCCTGACATCGCCCCTGGCGCCAACGCGCGCGTGCTCAAGGTGCCCGGAAGCGAAGGCTATCTGCTTTCCGAGGAGGACGGTGTCTTCGAGCCCTTGAGCCCGCTCGGCAGTGCCGTCAGCAAAGGCGACCTTGCCGGACGCATTCACTTCCTCCACACGCCGTCACGCGCGCCCATCGATCTCCTTCACCCCATCGACGGCATCGTTTTCGCCAAGCGTCAGCCCGGCCGCGTGCGTCCGGGGAATTGCTGCTTCGTGCTTGCCAACGAATATCCGGAGGCACTGACCGATGAGCCATGAGGACATCATTGCGGCTGCCCGGCGCATTGCCCCCTTCATACGGCGCACCCCGGTCGTCAAGCTCGACCATGCCACGGGCGCAAACCTTCAAAATGATGTCTATCTGAAACTGGAATGCCTCCAGGTAAGCGGCTCCTTCAAGATTCGGGGCGCCACGAACCGGGTTAAAACGCTCGAGCCAAGCCGGATCGAAAACGGACTGATCGCCGCATCCGGTGGCAATCACGGCCTGGCCACCGCCTATGTGGCTGCCCAGGCCGGCGTTCCCGCCACCATTTACCTGCCGAACAATGCAAGCCCGCTGAAGGCGGAAAAGCTGCGCAAATGGGGCGCTGACGTTCGCTTCGCAGGCAATGTCTGGGATGAAGCGCATGAGGCGGCATCGGCCGAGGCAAAGGCGCGCGGCGCCTTCTACATGCATCCATTCGCCGATGCACAGATCGTGTCCGGTCAGGGAACCGTGGCGCTGGAGATGGTCGAACAGATTCCCGATGCCGACATCTATATCGTCGCGATCGGCGGTGGCGGCCTTATCAGTGGCATGTCCGAAGTCCTGAAGCACGTCAAACCTGAAGCCAGGATCATCGGTGTCGAGCCGACCGGTTCACCGACCCTTCACGCCTCCCTGGCTGCCGGCCGTGTCGTTCGCTTGCCCGAGATAACGACGAAGGTGGCGACCATGGCCTGCGGCCGCACGGATGAAAGCATCTACGCGATCGTCGCCAAGCACGTCGACGATATCGTCCTTGTCGAGGATGCGGACATGCAGAAGGCCGCTGAATTGCTCTGGTTCGAATTCGGCATCGCCGCCGACCTCAGCGGCGCGGCATCGCTGGCCGCGTTGACGAGCGGAGCTTTCAAGCCACCGCGCGGCGCCCGCATCGCCGGACTTGTCTGCGGCGCCGGTGTCGAGGGCCTGAATGGCTGAGGTCGAGCAAGGCCGGTCCACGCAGGGCGCGGCCCTGACATGGATACGGCACGAGTGCCGCGGAATACCGCCGGAATGCCTGTCGCTGGGACGGTCGTCGTGCGGGACATGAAAAAGAGGCGAAGAATCGCCCTGTCGCAACAAGAGGAGAACTGAAACATGCGCCTTTCCTTGAAAGCATCCATTGCTCTGCTCGCACTCGCCACCGCGACGCCCTCGCTTGCCGCGGAAAAGGTTCTTGGGCTTGCGGCAATCGACCTGCAGAATTCCTTCTTTGTCCGCATGAAGGAAGCGGGCGACGTGGCTGCCGCCGACTATGGGGTGAAATCCACCTGGCAGAGCGCCGAGGGCAGTCTGGAAAAACAGGTCAGCATCATCGAGAATTTCATCAATCAGGGCGTCAGCGCGATCCTGATCGATCCGATCGACAAGAACGCGGTCATTCCGGTCATCCAGAAAGCCACCGCCGCCGGCATTCCGGTGATCACCATGGGCAACAAGGTCGAGGCCGGCTCGAACTACTCGACGCTCTATCCGGACTACGACAACATGTCGATGGTTGCCCGCGCGCTCGGCAAGTCGCTTGGCGGCAAGGGCGAAGTCGCCCTGCTCGTCGGTTCGCGTGGTAACTTCGTGTCCGACACGCGCGAAAAAGGCTTTGTCGAAACCCTGAAAAAGGAGTTTCCGGATATCAAGGTTGTCGGCATCGAGCCGACCGGCTGGGACGCAGCCAAGGCAACCAATGCCGCCCAGACCTGGCTCACCACCTATCCGGATCTGAAGGCCATCGGCTGCATCTCCGACAGCCTTTGCCTGGCCGCCGATTCCGTTGCCAGCTCGATGGGAACCCAGCTGCTCTACGGCGGCTATGACGGCGACGCCGAGATGAAGCCGCTGATCGACGACGGCAAGATGGTGATGGACGTGCTGACCGGCGCCTATCGTGTCGGCTACTGGAACATCGCCGTTGCCGCTCGCCTGGCCAACGGCGAAAAGCTGCCGCAGGATCTCTACATGCCGACCTATTTCGTGACCTCGGATGCGACGGCGGCAAAGCTCAAGGCGGATGGCCTCACCTTCGAATACATCAACACCGACAAGGAGGCGGTGGAAGCCAAGAACTATACCGAGCAACTCGGTCCCAAGGTTCCGGCGACCGCCATGACCCTGGCAAAGTAACAGCCTAAAGCGGCTCAAGCGCCGGATGACATATCATCCGGCGTCCCCTTTTCCTGACGATCGCCGTCGCCGCTTCCGTGGTGACCGCGCATGATGCTCGATAAGAGGACCGACCCATGTTCCAGTCCTGGACCTCTCCGTTACTGCGGCGCAACGAACCGGTTCTCATCGCGGTGCTGCTGGTCGCCATCGCCGTCTTCGGCTGGATCGATCCGCGTTTTCTGTCGACCGGCAATCTTGTCAGTATCGCGCAGCAGAGTGCGGTCATCGCCCTCATCTCTTTTGCCATGACGGCCGTGATCATAGCGCGCGGCATTGATATTTCCGTCGGCAGCAATCTTGCCTGTTCCGGCATCGCCGCGGGCCTTGCCTACACGGCAACCGGCTCGGCGAGCTTGAGCCTTCTCGCCGCGATCGGTGGCGGTGCCGCAATCGGTCTGCTCAATGGAGCGCTGATCGGCTTTGCCGGCATCTCCCCATTCATCGCAACGCTCGCCACCATGGCGTTTGCGCGCGGCCTGGCGCTCAGTCTCTCCGGCGCATCGAGCATCGCGGTCGCCGATCCGGTCCTGCTTTTCGCGGGACGCGAGACGATCGGCCTCCTGCCGGTCTCCGTCATCATCGCCGCCATCTGCCTGGGCCTCTGGTGGTTCGTGCTCAATCGCACGGTGTACGGGCGCTGGATCTATGCGGTCGGCGGCAATGCGGGAGCAGCGCGGGCCTCACTGGTTCCCGTCGACCTCGTGCGCATCTCCGTCTACCTGATTGCCGGCGCAACGGCCGGGCTCGGCTCGATCCTCACCATCGGCCGCCTTGGTTCGGCACAGCCGCTTGCCGGCACCGGGCTTGAATTTACAGCCATCACAGCCGCCATCATCGGCGGCACGAAACTGTCCGGCGGCCAGGGCTCCATCTGGGGAACGGCGATCGGGGCGCTGCTGCTGGGCGTCATCAACACCGGCCTGTCCTTCCTGCAGGTACCACAGATCCTGATCTACTTCGTGACCGCGAGCCTCATTCTGGTGGCCGTTCTCACCAGCCAGCCGGAGAGTGTCGCCGCCCTGTTCAAAACCAGTGGCCGCAAGTCCACCCCGTCGCCCCGCAACACCGCCGCAACACCGGTCGGCAAACACAGCATCGCCTTGCGCGGGCTTGGCAAGTCTTTTCCGGGCGTCAAGGCACTCGACGGTGTCAGCTTTGCCGTCTCGGCCGGCGAGGTGGTAGGACTTGCCGGCGAGAACGGGGCCGGAAAATCGACGCTGGTGAAGTGCATTTCCGGTCTGCATCGTCCGGACGAGGGTGAGATCGTCATCGACGGCAACGCCGTCCAGTTCCACTCCCCCAGCGACGCCAAGGGCATCAGCGTCATCCATCAGCATTTCAGCCTTTCGCCGGACCTGACGGTGGCGGAGAATCTCTTCATCGGCCGCGAACCGCATACCCGCCTGGGATTTCTCGACCGGGCCCGGATGCGGCGCGATGCGAAATCCATCATGGACGAGCTGTCGCTCGATATCGACATTGGCGCGGAGCTGCGAACGCTTTCCGTCGGGCACCGGCAGATGGTGGAAATTGCCCGTGCCGTTCTGTCCGATGCCTGGTTCTTCATCATGGACGAGCCGACCAGCGCGCTCTCCAACCGCGAGCGCGACCAGCTCTACGACCTGATCGACAGGCTGAGAGCTCGCGGCGCCGGCATCCTCTACATCTCGCACAAGATGGAAGAGATCTTCAGCCAGTGCGACCGCGTCGTCGTTCTGCGTGACGGACGGTTCATCGGCGAGCGCCAGACCCGCCAGACCAACGAGGCCGAGATCGTCTCCATGATGGTCGGGCGCGATGTCGGCGACATCTTCCCCTATCTCGAAGCGCAAGTCGGCGAAACCGCGATCGAGATCAGCAACATCTCCGATGGCAAGCTCTTGAAGTCGGCCACGCTCAGCGTGTGCAGGGGCGAAATCGTCGCGCTCGCCGGCCTGATGGGAAGCGGCCGCTCCGAGGTGCTCAGGCTGATTGCCGGCCTCGAGACCATGCATGGCGGCACGCTCAGAATTTTCGGCGGGCAGCAGACCGGCGGCGACACCAAGGCCGCCAATCGCGCCGGCATCGTCTACATACCCGAAGACCGGCATCTGGAAGGCTTCGTCGGCACGATGTCGATCAGGGACAATCTGTCCCTCGCCTGGATTCGCGATAACAGTCACTTCGGCCTGCTGAGACCTCGCCGCATCCTGGCACTCGCCCGCGATCTCATCGGCTCACTCGGCGTGCGGCCGGCCCAGCCCGACAAGATGACCATCGAGCTTTCGGGCGGCAATCAGCAGAAGGTCGTCATCGGCAAATGGCTTGCCACTAAGCCGAAGATCATCCTGCTCGACGAGCCGACACGCGGCGTCGACGTCGGCGCAAAATCCGAACTCCATCACCTAATCGCAAGATTGAAGGCCGAGGGCGCGGCGATCCTCATGGTGTCGAGCGAGTTGCCCGAGGTTCTCGGCGTTGCCGACCGCATCGTCGTCATGCGCGAAGGCCACTCTGTCGGCACGCTGGCTCGTGGGGCGACGGAAGAAGACGTGATGACGCTGGCCTTCGGTGATCGCACGATCACACCACAAGCTTGCGCACCCCGGCCAGCATCCAACCTTGCACCATGCCTGTAAGGAGAAACCCTTTGAGCAAGCTGAAAATCGCCATCGTCGGTGCCGGCTACATGGGTCTCCTGCATGCGCAGGTGGTTGCCGCGAGTCCTGTCGCCGAACTGTCGGCATTCGTTGATCCGAATGCTGCCACGGGGAGCAAGGCCGCGTCGGATTTCGGTGCCCGGTATTTCCGCGATGCCACCACCGCGCTGACCGCCAATGCCGCCGACGCCTATATCGTGGCGGCACCCGACACGCTGCATGAAGACGTCTGCCGCATTCTGCTCGATGCCGGCAAGCCGGTGCTGCTCGAAAAGCCGATGGCTCATGATCTGTCCCCTGCCAAGGCGATCGCGAAAGCAGCGGAGAGAAGCGGCGCACGCCTGTTGGTCGGCCACATCCTGCGGTTCGACCCTCGCTATTGCGAGGCCGCGGCAGCGGTAAGATCCGGGCGGATCGGCGAGCCGATCCACGGCAGCAGCGGCCGTTTCACCAGTCGCGAAGTCGGTCTTCGCATGAACGGAAATTCGAGCGTCTGCTTCTACCTCGGCGTGCACGACGTGGATGCGCTGCAATGGATCTCAGGTTCGGACATCATCGCCGTCTACTCCCGCCCGGTCGCCAAGCTCATGCCTTCGCTCGGAGTTCGATCCGAAGACGCGATCTTCTCCACCGTCGAACTGTCGAACGGAATGAGCGGACAGCTCTACTTCGGCTGGACGCTGCCACCGACCGTTCCGACCGGCATCTGGGCACGCACGGAAATCATCGGCACGGAAGGCATGATCGACCTCGACGTGCGCGACCACGGTCTACGCATCCTGTCGCGTGGACAGTGGTCGCAACCCGACGCCCTGCACTGGCCGACCGTCAATGGCCGTATCACCGGGGATCTCTTCGAGGAGGTCCACCATTTCATTTCGGCGGTTCGCGACGACACCCCTTTCGTGATGCCGGTCGGCGACGCCCTGCGCGCCGTCGCCGTCAATGATGCCATCCTGCGCAGCGTCAAATCAGGCCTGCGCGAACCGGTCGAAGATTGGCACATTCGATGAGAGGATCCTCATGAACCGCCAACAGAACATCTGGTGCAGGCGCTTTCTCGACCTCTCGCCGTTGATCCTGCTGGTCATCCTGCTGGCGATCTTCGCGCTCATCGACGCCCGCATCGTTTCAACCGCCAGCCTGATCAACATCGTCGCCCAGGCGACCCCGATCGCCATCCTGGCGCTTGGGGCTCTGATCGTTCTGCTGACGGCGGGCATCGACCTGTCCGCCGGCGTCGGCGTCGCCTTCTGCGCCGTCTTCATCGCCAGCCTGATCGACGGCGGCGCCGGCCTGCCGCTTGCCCTGCTTGTCGGCTTTGCCGTGATGGTGGTGATCGGCCTCGCGAACGGCGCCGTTATCGCACTGTTGAAAATACCGCCCTTCGTGACGACACTGGCCACAATGGTCGCGCTGCAGGGCGCAACGCTTGCCGTTGCCTCCAAAGGCGTCCTGATGCTGAAGGATCCGACGCTTCGCGCGGTCGGCATTGAGCGCAGCTTTGGCATTCCCAATGTCATCTTCGCAACGCTCCTGATCGTTGCCGTAGCAGCAATCCTGATGCGGCACAGCCGTTTCGGGCTGCGTACCTATGCGCTCGGGTCGGATGCCGGAGCCGCGGAACTTGCCGGCATCCCGGTGACGAAACACACGACCCTCGTCTATTGCGCCTCCAGCATCTTCGTCTTCCTGACGGCCGTGATCATGATCAGCCGGGTGCCTGTCGTGACGCCCAATATCGGCGGTACCTCGCTGCTTCTGGACGCGATCGCCGCTGCCGTGCTTGGAGGCACCAGTATCTTCGGCGGACGGGGAACGGTGTGGGGGGCGGTCGTCGGCGCCCTGATCGTCAGTCTGCTGACAACTGCGCTTCGGGTATTCGGCACGGATCCTTCCAGCCTCGAACTCTACAAGGGTGCAATCATCATGGTCGCTCTCCTGGCCGATTCCGGCATGACTTACGCCAAGGCGCGGCTCGTCGAGGCAGCACGATGAGCGAGCCAGTTCCGGCCTTGCCGATCCCGCCCAGGTCCAGCTTTGCGCTGATGACTTCGCCGGATACGGAAAGACACGCGACAGCCGGCGTGCATAAACCCGTCGTCATTCTGCCGCTCGGCGCTGTCGAGCAACATGGCCCGCATCTGCCTCTCGGCGTCGATTGCTGGCTTGCGGAAGCAGTCGCTCTCGCCGCGGCGGAAGGACAGGCTTCCATGCGGGTCGCCGAACCTTTCGCCTATGGCTCGTCCGAGCATCATCGCTCCTTCTCCGGCACGATGAGCCTCAGTCCGCGGGCCTTCATCGCCGTGCTCGTCGATCTCTGCACCTGCCTTGCCGAAGACGGCTTCCTGCCGGTCATGCTGAACGGCCATGGCGGAAACCGCGCCGCGATCCAGGTGGCGATCACCACCCTTGGCCAGCGTGGCATCGTCACCGCGGGTTTCTCGTATTTCGATCTCATCGCCGACGTGGCGGCGGAGGCCCTGCCCGATGCCGCCACGGGCACCGGTCACGCTTGCGCGCTTGAAACCTCGTTGATGATGCATGTGCTTGGCGACGGCGTTCGCCGCGATCTCATCCCGCCAGGCGGCACTTCGCCATCCTGGCCGGATCCTCACCTTTACGCCGCGCCGGCCGTCACCGTCTGGCGCCGTTTCGAAGCCATCCGCGACAACGGCGTCATCGGCACGCCATCGCAGGCGAGCGCAGAGGCCGGCAGCAGACTTTTCATCGCAGCCGTGGAGCGCAGCCGTGCCGCCATTTTGAACATCCAATCCGAATTCGGCCAAAGGAACGCATGATGACAGTCCATTTCAAATCTTCTCTCGAAGGCCCCAACCTGCGCGGCATGGCGATCGTCTCGGAGCCGGAAGCAGCCGCCCGCATCGGCATCAACCGCATCGGCGGCGAGTGGATTGCCGGCAGCTCGGGCAAATTCCTGAAAATCGACAGTCCTTCGACGGGCGAGCATCTCGGCTATCTCTCCCTTTCCACCCGCGCCGATGTCGGTCGCGCGGTGAAAGCCGCCGAAGGCGCACGCGAGACCATGCGCAAGATGGGAACCTTCGCGCGCGCTCAACTATGCATGCGCATTGCCGACGCGATCGACAGGCGCGCCGAGGAGCTTGCGCGCCTGCTCTGCCTGGAACAGGGTAAGCCGTTCCACAGCGAAGCAAAGGCCGAAGCGTCGGCGGCGGCTCTCGGCTTCCGCAATGCGGCAGAACAGATGAAGTGGCTGGAGACGGCGGCGTTTCCGCTTGCCGATGCCAACAAGCGCGCCTTCAGCTTCCTGCAGCCGAAGGGCGTCTTTGCCATCATCACACCCTGGAATTTCCCGCTCGCCCTGCCCTGCCTCTACTATCTCGGACCGGCCGTCGCAACGGGCAACACCGTCGTCTGGGTGCCCGCGCCGACGACGTCGCTGATTGCCACTGCACTTGTCGAATGCTTCATCGAGGCGGGCCTGCCGGACGGCGCCATCAATCTCGTTCTGGGTGACGGTGCGGAGGTGGGCGACGAGGCGGTCGTTCATCCGGGCACCCATGCCATCGGCTTCACCGGCAGTTCCGCCACCGGCGCGACGATCGCCCGGCGTGGCGCGGGCAAGCCGCTTCTGCTCGAAATGGGCGGCAACGGTCCGACCATCGTGCTGGCCGATGCCGATATCGACATGGCTGCCGCCCAGGTCGGGGCCGGCTGCTTTGCCAATGCCGGGCAGATCTGCACGGCCACCGAACGCGTGCTGGTGCATAAATCCGTCCATGACCGTTTCATCGAAGGTCTCGTGAAAGCGGCCGCGAAGGTGAAAATGGGCGACCCTTTCGATCCCGCGACGACGATGGGTCCGATCAACAATGCGGTGGCCGTCGACAAGGTGCTCAGCCACATCGCGGACGCCCGCGCGCGCGGCGCCGAGATCGTCACCGGCGGCAATGTGGCAGCGGGCTTTGCCACCAATCTCTATTTCGAGCCGTCGATCGTCACAGGACTGACCCGGGAAAGCCTGCTCAATGTCGAGGAATCCTTCGGGCCGATCGCACCCGTGTTGACCTTCGAGACCGACGGGGAGGCGATGGAACTTGCGGCGTCCAGCCCCTACGGCCTGTCGGCCGCGGTCTTCACCAGCACCATCAAGAACGCCTTTGCCTTTGCTGAAAGCCTGAAGGTCGGCATCGTCAACATCAACGAGATGAGCTGCTATTGGGAGCCGCATATTCCTGCCGGCGGCGCCGCCGGGACGCAGAGCGGCCTCGGTCGCACCGGTGGGCGGCACACGCTGATGGAAATGTGCGACCTGAAGACGATTACCGTGGATGTCACTCGCTGACATTCAAGGCCCGCGCCTTTTTGCGCGGGCCTGCCCTCGCGACCATATGCAGTTCGGCAGAGAGCTGTCAGGTGGACCGGCGCAGGCTGTCGGCCATTTTCTCGCCAATCATGATCGAGGTGAGATTGGTGTTTGCCTGGCAATCGAGCGGCATGATCGACGCATCGATAACCCGCAATCCTTCCAAACCGTAGACCCGGCATTCCGGATCGACCACGGCCTCGCCGGGCCCCCCCATGCAACAGCCTCCGATCCCATGCTGCGCATCGGAAGACTGCGCCAGCAGGAAATTGTCGACCTCCTCGTCGCTTGCCGTTTCGAGCCATGACAAAGGCAGATCGGAATCCCCCAGCAGGACGCGCTCGGCGATCGCCTGGATCGGCGCCTGCCGGGCAATCTCGCCGAGGTGGCGATAGGCGATACGCATGCGCTGGAGATCCATTGGATCGTCCAGCATGTTCTCTTCCACGATCGGCTGGTCGAAAGGGTTGGCGGAACGCAGTTGCACGGTGCCGCGGCTCTTGGCCTCCATCAGGATCAGATTGACCATGGCCTCGCCGAACTGGGCGCTGTCGGACTCCACGCCGATACCGCCATGGTTCATGGCGACGTAGAGAATGTCGTCGCGCTCGGCGCCCGGCACGCCCGAACTCATCCGCACACAGCAGTTGGTATGCCGCGCGTCGACATCGGTCGCCTTGAATTCCGGCTTCAGCTTCAGTTCGATGCGGCAATAAGGATGGTCGAAGAAACCTTCGCCGACCGGCAGGTCGGCAAGCACCTCGATGTCCTTTCGATTCAAGAGAGCCGCCGGACCGATGCCCGAGCGCTGCAGGATGACCGGAGAGTGGATGGCGCCGGCCGAGACGATGACCAGCGGCGTCTCCAATTTGCGAACCTGACCGGCCACGATGGCCAAAACGCCGATCGCTTTCTTGCCATCGAAAAGCACCTTATCCACCGTCGCCTGCCCGATGATGGTGAGGTTCGGCCGGTCGCGGGCAGCTTCCAGATAGCCGTCATTGACCGACACGCGCTTGCCGGCTCGACTGTTGATGGGATAGGTGCAAGCCCCTTCGGCATCCGGAGCATTGAGATCGTCATGCCAGGGATGGCCGAGAGCCATCGCGCTTTGGCGCATGGCCTTGTCGACGCTTCCCCAGCTTTCGACAGGCGCGCGGTAGATCGGAATCGGGCCGCCGCTGCCGTGAAAATTGGCCGCGATCGGGTCATCCTCCAAGCGGCAGAAGAAGGGCAGCACGTCGGCTCCCGACCAGCCCTTGCATCCGATTTCCTCCCAGCGGTCGAATGCATGGAGCACGCCGCGAATGGCAATCTGGCCATTGACGGCCGTCGAACCGCCAAGCCCCTTGCCGCGCCAGTAGACCCGGTGTTCCTGCCGCTTCGTGCGGCGAGCCATCAGGTCGGGATACATGTATTGTTGCTGAAAATGGTCGGGAAGCAGCAGGTTGAAGGGATTTGGGCTCGCCATCTCGGCAGGTTGCTCGCCGCTCCGGTAGTCCGGCCCCGCTTCCAGCAAAAGCACGGTCGTGGCCGCATCTTCGGTGAGCCGGGCGGCAAGAACAGCCCCGGCTGCGCCGGCTCCGACAACGATGACATCAAACGGCATGCCGTACTCCCCGGATCCGACCAATGCACGGCTGGCTCGACCGCACATCATGTTGATTTCATTTGTGCACTATCATCTGCTGGCATTCAGGCTCAGCGACGTACGCCGGAACCAACCACCTTAGCCGCGTTGCACGACTGCAAGATCATCATGATTTGTTTTATATGTAAATATGATTTCGTATATGAACCCATCGGAAGGGTTTCTTTTCACCATCTGCTCCATATCGCGCGACGAACCCCGGTGCTCTCCGTCCCCTGCCGGCGGTTCTCACACGTCATCATCCATCGCCTTTTGACAGCGATCGGTTTTCGACAAAAGCGGTGTTTGGCGTGCTGCCCTTCCGAGTCGCGCCCAGGGAACAACTGCTTCCATGGAAAGTTAGTCCATGGCTACACCGCCGGTGAGCTTTCACGACAATCCAAGGGAGACAAATCATGGCGACTGCAAAAAGAGCGACGACAAAGGGACTGGAGGCTTTGTTCCTCGATGGGCTGAAGGACATTTACTACGCTGAAAAGAAGATACTCAAAGCCTTGCCGAAGATGGCAAAGGGCGCCGAATCCGAGGAGGTGGCCGCGGCCTTTGAGAAACATCGCATGGAAACCGAAGGCCAGGTCGATCGGCTCGAGCAAGTGTTCGAACTTATGGACAAACCGGCCCGCGGCAAGACCTGCCCGGCGATCGACGGCATTCTTGAGGAAGGATCGGAAATCCTCGACGAATACAAAGGTGACCCGGCGCTGGATGCAGGGCTGGTCGGCGCGGCACAAGCCGTCGAACATTATGAAATCGCGCGCTATGGCACATTGGTCGCGTGGGCTGAACAGCTTGGCAAGAGCGACGTGGTCAAACTCCTCAACGAGACATTGAAAGAGGAGGTCGCGACGGACGAAGCGCTTTCCGGGCTGGGCGAAGGCGGTGTCAACGAGCGCGCCCTGGAGCAAGCTGCCTGACTGGTTGTGCCCCGGCGCCAAAGCCGCCGGGGCGACTTCGCGACCCGGCCTTTTCGTCGGTACCCCTTCAGATGCAATCAGACCCACCCCGATACTTCGGGGTGGGTCTGCTGAAATCAACCGCGATCAGCGGTTCTTGTGGCTTTGTTCGCCAGCTTTCACGTGCTGTTCGTGGGTTCCACCACGCATGCCGGATCCATCGCCCTGCTCCCGTTGACCACCACCAGCGGCCTGCTGTTGCTGACGGTTTTTATTGTCGGCGTTCTTGTGGCTCTGCTGGCCTGCCTTCACATGCTGTTCGTGACTACCACCTTGATTGGGCATTCTTCTTCTCCTTCAAAATCCACGAGGCGACAACCGCCTCGATTGCCTAAGAAGAGTCAGGCGCGAACGTTCCCTCACGTAACATTTTGTGAAGACCACAAAGCCCGCGGCGTTCGAAGGCGCCTGAGATGGCTCGGATTTATTTCTTGGCGTTGGCAACGAGTTCATCTTGGCCGTGACCGACGTTGCCGGCGAGGTCTCATGCCTGTGCCCACCCAGGAGGAAAATGCATGTCATTCCGATCCGAGAGATTTACAACCGCTTTGACGTATAGCGAGGATGATAGAGCGCGGGCCGCCGCAGCGCTCTATCAATACAACATCGCACAGACCGGGATCGACGACCGAGCTGTCATCGGAGCGGAGCTTTGCGACCACTCAGGAAGAGTCTGGGGCGGGCTTTGGGGCAGAACGGAGCTCGGGCTCCTGTTTCTCGACATGTTCTTCCTGCCTGAGCAGTTGCGTGGCCAATCCTTTGGCTCACAACTTCTCAGGACTGTCGAGGAAGAAGCCATCCGGCGTGGCTGTAAGAAGGCCGTCGTGGAGACGAGCAGTTTCCAGGCACCGGTATTCTACATGCGCCATGGTTTCGAGAAATTTGGCAAAGTCGAATTCGGGATCCCTGGACATGCCCGCATCTTCCTTCGGAAAGATCTGCTGTGAAATTGATCGCGAACCTGCCGTCATGGCCTCAATCGCGAGGCAGCGACGGGTCGGTTCATTTTCCCGCAGCGAGCAGTGACTGTTCATAGGATCTGCCAAGGCTGATCTAACGCCAATTTGCGACGCCATGCTCCACAGCCAAATTCTTGAGCGACACAGCCTCGTGTGAACCGACTCAGCCGTGGGTGTTGCTGCTTGGAACAAATCGGCGGCGGCAGAAGTTTGGCGTGCGCTACGAGTGACCGCATGGCGAGCAAATCGACAGTGGTAGGCCGCTCCGGCGCACGCAAGCTTTGCTCTCGCCGCGCTCACAAGTGCAAGTCTGCCAGGGCGTGGTTGAAAGGGAGAAATCATGGCCAAGGTTTCAAGTCCGACCCCTGCCGCGGCCAGAGGCGAAGTTCAGGCAGGAGTTACGCAGGACAAGACGCCGGGGTTCGATCCCGCCATTGCCCCGCTTGAGACAGACGCAGAGGCCGCGGACACACAAAATCCGGTCGCTGGGACAAGTCCGCCGCGCAATCGTCCAGAATTCGAAAACGATGCCAGCTTTGCCAATGCCATGCGACCGGTCGAAGGCGAGCCGGAACTGCGGCCTGGCGCCAACTGGCCGGTTTTGGTGATTGCAGCTGTCGTTTTGATAGCAGCCGTGGTTTTCCTGGCGGCAAGCATGCTGCGCTGAGAACGATCCCGACGATGCAGCACCCCACGGCCTATTCCTGGAGGTCTGGTGCGCCCTTCATGCCTGAGAGTTCGGTCATTGGGCACAGCAGCCGCGGTCGCGCGGGATCGGAAATGTCGAGCTTGTCCCAAGGGATGCGATATAGACCGTCGCGGCGGCGCAATCGGAAAAGATCCAACACCGCCACGCCTATGGCCGAGGCCGAAAGACGCTCGAAAGCGGCGTAGACCCCGACATGGAATTCGGTGACGACGAAATCGTCACCATCCCGTTCGGCGTGGATCTCCTCGATATAGCCGACATTCTTGCCGCGCTGCGAGAGTACGCGTCGCCCAGCCAGATGCTCGAGATTGACCGTGGTCATCATCAAGCTCCCGGAATGCGCCCGATGACATGGTCGCGCAACCAGTCCTGCCAGGCGAAGATCGACGTTTCTCGCACATCGATGTCGAACTCGATATCGATGCCGATATCTTTGACCTTGTGCCAGGCGATCCGATGGGGTTCGCCATGCTGCTTGCCACCCAGCTTGACCGCGAGCCGCGCCATCCAGCGCCCAGGCCCTGCGCCGAGGCGACGTGCCAGGGTAATGGAGCCGAGCTCGATGGCAATGATCCGAGGCGGCTTGCCAGGCCGCAACTCCGCCACCAGCCCATCGACCTTGCCGATCTTGATCTGCTCGCGGTCGACCACCTGCTTGTCGAGGAGATCGCGCAGCAACTTCATCATGTGCCTCCGAATATCTGCAGCGGGATGGTCACCACCGCCAGTACGAAGCCAAGCGCGATGATGAAGATGACGGCGGCATTCGACAAAAAGCCATTGCGATGCTCGCCGACATAACGTTTGTCGTTCAGCAGAAACAGGAAAGGAACGACCGTCAGCGGCAGGCTGGCTGCCGTCAGCGCCATGGAGAAGATGGTGAGCCTCAGCGGATCGAGACCAAGCGCGATGGGAATAGCCGCCAAAAGCAATGATATCGTGTAGGTGGCGCTGAAACCCGGATCGTCGCGCGGCTTGCGATCCTCGCCCCAATTCCAGCCGAAACCCTGGGCCACAAGATAGGCCTGTTGCAACCCGACCTCTAGTGCGGCGCCGAAGCAGGCAATGGCGAGGGAGGCAACAAACAGCACGAAGCCCCAGAAGCCGAATATGGATATCAGCATCAACGGCAATTGGTGATAGTCGTCCACCTGGGTGACGCCATGCGTGGCGAGCACGAGAGCGGCCACGATCAACACGCCGATCGAGATGGTCCCCCCGAAAGTCATGCCCAACCCCGCTATGGCCCGATTGGCTCCGAGATAGCTTTTGTCCCACCTGTCCTCGATGGCCCCCGAGGAATAGAACATGAAGAGGTAGGGCGATATCGAGGCGCCGAGAATGCTCACCGCCATGAACCAGTAATTGGCGGCATCGTGGACCGGCAGCGAAGGCACGGCGCCCCTTGCGACTGCCGTCCAATCGGGTCTCAGCATCACCGCTCCGACGACGAAACACAGCGTCACCAGACCGAGAATAGATACGCCCTTCTCGATGAAGCCGAAGGTGCCTTTCCAAAGCAGCAGCCACGCCAGCAAAGCCACCGGCAGTGCCCACCACTGGAAGCCTATGCCGGTGGCAAATTCGAGCGCAATGGCGACGCCGCCGATCTCGGCGGACAGCACCAGGAAATTGACCAGCAGGGCGGCCAGCAACGGCCATAGAAAGACGTTGAAGCCGAATCTCTCGCGGATGCCGTCGGAGATCGTGTGATGGCTCACGGCCGCGAACCGGCCGGACATTTCGACAAGGAAGATGATGCAGATGGTGCCTAGCACCACCGCCCAGATCAACTGGAAGCCAAACATCGCGCCTGCCTGCGCCGCCGTCGCCATGGACCCAACTTCGAGGAAGCCGCCGACGCTGGTGACGACGCCGAGGGATATTTCCATGAGCTTCTTCATGGCTTCGGCGCGAAATACTTGGCGTAGGCGGTAGCGAGCGAACGCGACGCCAGCCGTAGATCCTGTTGCGCGTCTTGGACTTCCGGCCGGTCGCCCGCCTGCAATCCGGCCTCTGCACGCGCCACCGCGACCGACAAATCGTAGACTGCCTTTGTCAGTGAAGCTTGCTCGGCGGGTTCACTGGTTTGCGCGGACCGGATTTGCGCCCCGGCGTCGGTAAGCGTCTCGCCGATCGATTGCAGCGTACCCACCGTGTATGCGGTCGGCGCCGCCCCTGCCGCCCAGGCGTCCAGCGCCATCAACACGGTCTGCGATGCGGAGGCCGCTGTTCGTGATTGCTGCTCGATCTGATCGGAAGATGAGCATGCCGACAACATCAGCAACAGCAAGCACAGGCAGTCGTGCCTGAGATAGCGGCGTCTAACGATCAAATCAGGCGTTTGGTGCGCCACCGAATAGTCTCCCCCGACCCAACAAAACCGTGGCCGGCGTAAATCTGATCTAGAGCACTCGTCGGGTCCGTCAACGACCGCGCCCGCCGATCCGGAGCACGAGGCGGCGAGCCAGGTCCCGATCGGTTTCAATTGCCGCATCAGCGTAAGCTGAAGGTCAGGCGGGGCGATCCCCGTTCGGCGCGTCTTGGATTCTGTATTCGTGAATGAGGCCGAGAACCTGAGTTCTGACTGTATCGCGCGCGTCGGGCTGGATGAAAAACATCAGCCGTTCGACCGCTTCCACGACTGCTTCCGGCAGATCCGAAACCGCATCGGTGAATTCGCTGCCATGCTCGTACATATTGTCCGTCAGCTTCTTGTCGAGGTCGGAAAGGATGCCCATCATCCACACTCCAGATCGGTGCTGTATTGAACTCAGTTCGGCAGGGTCACCGCGAGGTCGCCCTCTCCTGTTGCTGCCGGCCGTCGATCACTGTTGCCCCGGCATTTCCGTGTTTTCCCTGGGATTTTTCTGGACGCCCGCAGCCGGGGCGGTGTCCGCCGGGGCATTGCCGCCCTGGTTCTGCTCCGGCGCACGTTTCAGCGGGGAGGTCTGCCAGCCCATGTCAACGTAGAAAAAGCCGACGATGAAACCGACAATGATGACCGCCGCTATCACCAGCGAGATTATTGCGTTGCGTCGCTCCATAGGCCTAGTCGCCACTTGGCTTTGGAGATGCGGGCTGCGTTGGCTGCGTACCTTGCTGGTCGCCGCCGGTGCTGGTCTGCGGCGTCGGGTTGGTGTCCGTCGTGGGATTCTTGTCCACCGGCTGGCTGTTCGTAGTGTCCGTCTTGGACTTGGCTGGATCGGCATTGTCGTTGCACCCCGCCAAGGCGAGGAATGCAGCCGACACCAAAAGGACTGCCCTCATGCTGATTTCTCCTGGCTGAGTTCGGGCGAAGCCGCCTGCCAATGACCTATTCGGTCGAACCGCACCGAGAGCCCCTGTTTGACCGCGCTTCTAGCCAGCAAATGGTCCAGTTCGGCGTCTTCGATCGGACTTCGTACGACTTGGCGAATGGCCTTGCAGGCAAGTTCCGTCGAGACGAAATCATATCTCCTGCTCCTGGCGACAACATATTGTTCGACCAGCATTTTCACGCGCCTGAGCGCGATTTCTTCGGCGTATTGCATTTTATTCCTCCTGCGCCCCGAACTGCCGAACGGGTTTGTTGTTCCAAAAACATGATTGTCGAGGTGATTAGATGCTCGCGCTTTCCGATAGAAAGCGCGAGCGGATCAGGCTGAGGGGACCCGATCGTGCAGCATCAAACAAGGGGAGCAACGATGCTGCATGATATCGAACTCGCCCAGACCTGAGTTGTTCCACCTCTCCACGCCGCGTGTTCATTGAACTCAAGAACAAATCGTTGTCACGGCCCGCATACGGCCGCGCATCAACCCGCACGGAACAATCAGCTCCGACAGTGGTTCGGCCGAAGCGAAGTTCGGAGGACGTGATGACGAATGAAAAGTTGGCCGTGGTGACGGGCGCCTCGAGCGGCATTGGGAAGGAACTTGCCAAACTGTGCGCAAAGGACGGCTACCATCTGATCATAGCCGCCGACGAACCTGCGATCCGGCAGGCCGCCGAGGCGCTCGGTTCGCATGGTGTGACTGTCGAAACCATCGAGGCCGATCTGGCGACCGAGGAAGGTGTCGATCGTTTGATCGCCGGGATCGGCGATCGCGATGTCGACCTGTTGTTCCTGAATGCCGGACGTGGGCTCGGCCGTGGTTTCGTCGATCAGGATTGGAAAAAAGTCCGCCGCATCATCGACACCAACATCACCGGTACCGTCTATCTCGCGCATCAACTCGGAGCCAGGATGGCACGCCGCGGCCGAGGCCGCATCCTCTTCACAGGATCGATCGCTGGTTTCATGCCGGGCACTTTCCAGGCGGTCTACAACGGCACCAAGGCTTTCATCGATTCCTTCTCGATCGCACTGCGTCATGAATTGCAGGACACAGGAGTCACAGTCACCGTGCTGATGCCCGGGGCAACGCAGACGCGGTTCTTCGAACGCGCCGAAATGATGGATACCAAGGTCGGCACCGATGAGAAGGACAATCCCGCCGATGTGGCCGAGGCCGGCTACGAGGCGATGATGGACGGTGAGGAACAAGTCATCAGCGGCTGGAAGAACAAGCTGCAGGTCGCCGCGGCGCATGTGACGCCGGCAGGCACGCTGGCCGAACAGCACCGCAAGATGGCCGAGCCGGGTTCTGCCTCCAAAGGCTGAATTTCGGCCTTCACGCCAAACCAAAATGTCGGGCAGACTCTTCTGCCGACCTTCTTCCAAGGCAGGAGCACCATCATGAAAGCGCTCACGTGGCACGGCAAAGGCGACATTCGATGCGACCAGGTGGCTGATCCCGCCATCGAGGATGATCGTGACGTCATCATCAAAGTCACCTGTTGCGCCATATGCGGCTCGGACTTGCATCTGATGAACGGATATATGCCGACGATGGAGTCGGGCGATGTGCTCGGACACGAGACGATGGGCGAGGTCGTGGAAGTCGGCAGCGGCCATTCGAAATTCAGAAAGGGCGACCGCATCGTGGTGCCTTTCAACATCTCATGCGGCGAATGCTGGTTTTGCCAGAAGGGGCTGTTCTCGCTTTGCGACAGGTCCAATCCCAATGCCAAACAGGCTGCCGAAGTGATGGGACAATCCCCGGCTGGCCTGTTCGGCTATTCGCATCTGGTCGGCGGCTATTGGGGAGGGCAAGCCGAATATCTGCGCGTTCCTTTCGCTGATGTCGGTCCGATAAAGGTGCCCGAGGGAATGGACGACGAACAGGTGCTGTTCCTCTCCGACATCTTTCCAACCGGCTATATGGCGGCTGAAAACGCCGGCATCGAGCCAGGCGAAACCGTCGCCATCTGGGGTTGCGGTCCGGTTGGTCAGTTCGCCATTCAGAGCGCATGGATGCTCGGCGCCGGCCGCGTCATTGCCATAGACAAGGTGCCGGAGCGGCTGGCGATGGCTCGCGAGCACGGCAAGGCCGAGACGCTCGACTTCAGCAACTCCGATATCTACGACGCCTTGATGGCGATGACCGATGGCCGCGGTCCGGATCGCTGCATCGACTGTGTCGGTACGGAATCGGATCCCGGCGCCAGTGCCGACTCCATGCTCGACAAGGTCAAGGCTGCCGTCTATCTCGGCACCGATAGGCCGCATGTATTGCGCGAAGCAATTTACTCCTGCCGCAAAGGCGGCACCATCTCGGTGCCCGGCGTCTATATCGGCCTCGTCGATCATATTCCGTTCGGCGCCGCCATGAACAAGGGACTGACCTTCCGGATGGGTCAGACGCACACGCAACGCTATCTCGAACCGCTCCTGGCCATGGTACAGAAGGGCGACATCGATCCCTCCTTCGTGATCACGCACCGGGCAGACCTCGAAGCGGGACCGGACCTCTACAAGACGTTCCGTGACAAGCAGGATGGCTGCATCAAGGTGGTGATGCGACCGCATGGCTGAGATGTCGGCATCTTGCGTGGGGTCCGCCTTGCGCGGATTCCCCACCAAGGATAGCACCGACGCTGCCGAGGAACCTGGAACTTTCGACCGTGGCGGCGGTTGACCCGCAGAATAAACTCAGGGCGACGAGACTGTCGTGCCCGCCCGCTGCGAAGGAGGTTATCGCCATGAGGAATCCCACATCGAAACCCAGCGTCCGGTCGCCAAACGCCGATGCTCTGCCGCACCCGAGACGGGACGCCAGTGATACGGATGCCGGTGCCAAGCCGCTGACGCCGAAAACCGCCGGCACATCCCGGCCATCGGCCCCGCCGCTGGACAATCCGGTTGCCAATCGAAACGCCGGGCGGCCGCGTCAGGCGAACACCACGCCTAGGCCGACCGACAAGCCCCTGGACTGATCGAAACCGGCCTCTTGAAATCACAGCGAGTGTTTGTCGGGACGAAGCGATGCCAGGTCGGCCAGGGTGTTGAGAAGTGCAGCGTCGCCTGCCGGTTTCGGCACGAATTTGCAGTTTCGGAAGGGTGTGGGAACGTCGCGCGGCCCAAATCCGGTCATGAATGCGAAGGGGATGCCGCGAGCCAGCAATGTTTCGGCCACGGGCAGACTTGTTTCACCGTTCAATTGAATGTCCAGCAGCGCCACGTCGGCTTTGCCTGCATCGATAAGCTGACGAGCCGCGGCGACCGACGAGACCGGGCCGATCACCGGATAACCCGCCGCACGCAGGCGAGACGCGACGTCTTCGGCGATCAGCCATTCGTCCTCGACCACCAGAACGCGCGGCCTGTCGTCGCTCACGGCGCCTCCTTGTGATTTGCCGGAAACGCGATCTGGACGCTGAGGCCGTCCTTGTGGAACGCGGTCTCGACATGGCCGCCGAGCCTGTAACCGATTTCTCCTTGCAACAAGGTCAGGCCAAAGCCGTTGTCCAAGGGCGCCTCGACAAGAGGACCGTCCTTCTCTCGCCAGCCAAATGTGAAACTTTCATCCTCGATCGACCATTGCACACTGACCTTGCCGTCGGTTTTTGACAAAGCGCCATACTTGGCCGCGTTGGTGGCCAGTTCATGAATGGCCATGCTGAGGGAAAGCCCCTGTTGCGGGCCTAATTTCACGTCTGCGCCATCGAGTTCAACCCGCTCGATGCCGAAGGGTTCGAGCTCCTGCTGGAGCAATTCCCTGACCGAGGCTTCCTTCCATCTCTCCCGGGTCAGCAGGCCGTAGGCCCGCGACATGGCATGCAGGCGGCCGATCAGCGCATCCGCGAACTCCTCCTTCGTATCAGAACTTTCCCGCGTGCGGCTTGCAATGCTGGCGATCACCGCAAGCATGTTCTTGACCCGGTGGTTGAGTTCCGAGATGAGCACCTGCTGATGCTCTTCTGCCTGTGCCAGCGTGGTAACGTCGACAAGTGTCACCACCACGCCCTGGATCCTGTTGCCCTTGTCCCGATAGGGATTGATGCGGACCATGTGGAACAAGCCCCTGGCATCGCGCGCCAGATGGTGATTCAGGATCTCGCCTGTCTCGAACACCTTGTCGATGTGCTGCTTCAACTCTGGGTAGTCGAGTTGGCTCGACAAATCCGTCAGCGGCCGGCCAACATCGGAGGGGCGCAGGCTGAAGAAGGATGACGCCGCCGGCGTGAAGGTGCGGACCACAAGGCTGCGGTCGAGGAAAATGGTCGCGATGTCGGTGCTTTCGAACAGGTTGCGCAGATCGCCGTTAGCGTGATTGAGCTCTTCTATCTTGGCCGTCAACTCGGCGTTGATCGTGTTGAGTTCCTCGTTGAGCGACTGCATCTCCTCCTTCGAGGCTTCGAGTTCCTCATTGGTGGATTGCGCCTCCTCATTGACGGAGACGAGTTCCTCGTTGGACGATTTCACCTCCTCCAGCGCGGTCTCGTATTCCTCGATCATCGATTGCAGGCGCTCTCTGGTATCGCGCAGTTCCCGCTCGAGATCGGCGGTGCTGTCACTGTCACGGCTGCCGCCGTCTTCCTCTGAGCGGGCCTGCGTCGGGCCCGACGGCTCGAAAAGGACAAGGTAAAGCGGCTCGCCGTTGCCGCGTTCCGCGAGCGGCTCGATCGTCAGCCTGATCGGCTGGACCCGTTCGTCGTCTTCCTCCACGGTGAGGTTTTCCCGCACCACTGTGCGGCGCGTGGTCGTCGCTTCGCGCAGTGCGGCGCGGAGATCCAGCCGCAGCCCACGCCTTGCCATCGTCAGCAACTGCCGGCTGGGAATCCCTTGTGGCGCTTCGAGATATCTGCCGGTCCTGGCCGAATAATAGACGACATCGCCCTCGGCGTTGACCAGGACATGCGGCGGCGCGAACCGTTCCAGCACCTGCGCCTCCACTGCCTGCCGCAAGGGATAGCCGACAAGTCCCTTCTTCGAGCCGGCGCTTTCGGATGGGAAGACGCTGGAATGACTTTCCCCGATCAAGGCCGGCAGTCTGATGTGCGGTGAGGCATGCTCCCGCGCATGGAAGATGCGATGTTTCTTGTCGACGGTGGCGAACAGATCGTCGTGCTGCCCGACGCTTTCGGAGGTGCCAAGGAAAAGGTAACCGCCGGGCTTCAGCGCATAATGGAAGACAGGGATGACGCGGTTTTGGATGATCGGGCCGAAATAGATCAGCAGATTGCGGCAGGAGACCAAGTCCATGCGCGAGAAGGGTGGATCGCGAATGACGCTGTGCGGCGAGAAGATGCACAGTTCGCGTATCGCATTGCTGATGACATAGCTTTCGCCATCGCCGTTGAAAAACCGCTGTTTGCGTTCGGGAGAAAGACCTTGCAGCAAGGCTTCCGGATAGCGTGCCGCCCGCGCCACCGCCAGCGCCGGCTCGTCGATGTCGGTGGCGAATATCTGGACGCGCGGAACGACCGTAAGCTTCTCCATGTGTTCGCGCAGCAGGATGCCGATGGAGAACACCTCCTCGCCCGTGGCGCACCCGGGAACCCAGACCCTGACGGTGTCGCTGGCGGTCTTGCCTTCGAACAGCTGCGGTATGATCTTTCGCTCGAGCAACTCGAAGGCATCGGGGTCGCGAAAGAAGTTGGTGACATTGATCAGCAGATCGCGAAAAAGGCTCATCACCTCGCGAGCATCCTTCTTCAGCCAGTCTATATAAGCGCTGATGGAATGGACCTGGGCGATCTGCATGCGCCGCTTCACGCGGCGCAGGAATGTCTTGGTCTTGTAGCCCGAGAAGTCGTGGCCGGAGTGGCTGCGCAGAATGGCGTATATCTGTTCTCGCACCTTATCGATGTCGGCCGTATGGTCGCCATCTTCTTCCGTCAGCCCCTCCAACGGATCGAAGCCGCGGGCGAAAGCCTCCAGCTTCGCCCCGATCTCCTCGGCGGGCACAGCGACATCGACGAGTCCGCTGGCAATAGCGCTCTGCGGCATGTCGGGATTGCGCGGCCCGTAGCCGTCCGGCGCTTGCGCGACGGTAAACCCGCCCCGCTCCTTGATGGCCTTGGCACCCAGGGTTCCATCGGAATCACCGCCCGACAGGATGACGCCAACGGCATATTCGCCCTGGTCTTCGCCCAATGCAGCGAAGAAGATATCGATGGGCTTGCGCTCCTGGGTAAGCCCATTCGGCCGTCGCAGGTGCAGCACCCCCGATTCAATGGCCAATGTCACGTTTTGCGGCATCACATAGACGTGGTCAGGCTCAACCACCATGCCGTCCTCGATCACAATGACAGGCATGTCGGTGTAGCGGCTGATGACCTCGTGCAACAGGCTTTCGCGCTTGGGGCTGAGATGCGTGATGATGACGAAAGCCATACCAGGCTGACCGGTCACGCCTTTGAACAGACCTTCCATCGCGGGAATGCCGCCCGCGGACGCGCCTATGCCCACGATGGGAAACCTTTTCGGTTGGGCTGTCACGTCATGTCCCCCTTTCGCCGACCCGACCTGAAATCCCCTCAAGGCCGGCGGACAGGACACAACCATATAGCGCGCAAGACGGATGGAACAAGACGTCAGGGATGACGTTGAACCCGATATCAATGGTGGTTCAATGGCAAAACGATCTGCTGACATAATACTCCCGACGCCGGTGGTATCAGGGGAGCCTGGATCGCTTGGAAGTTCCCATGCTGGGGCCGTCCCTGATCGCATGCTGGCGCTTACGAGACGGTTGCAGGCGGCCTTGGACGACAGAATTCGGAAGGCAAATCCGCTGCATTCTAACCTCCGTTCCAAGAAAGGATGACGACGTGCGCGACCTGCGGGGGCTGCATATTCTGATAGTCGAAGACGAATGGGCGATGGCGGGAGATCTTGCGCGGTTTTTCAGCAATATGGGTGCCATCATCCTCGGTCCCGCTGCAACCGTCGAACAGGCATCCAAACACACCGGGACGGCTGAAGCCGCAATCCTCGACGTCAATCTCAATGGCCGACGCGTGTTTCCAATCGCCGATGAGCTGATGCGCCGGGGTGTCCCCTTCGTGTTCTTCAGTGGCGATGACGACATCGCCATTCCCGATCATCTCCGCTACGCCAGCAATTTGCGGAAATCCTCGGGCAGCCAGGCGGTGTTCAACGCGCTCTTTCCCCCGCAGGCATCTGAGCGAGCGGCCCCCGTGCCGGACCCCTCCGACGACGTCTTCGCGCTTTTGCCCAAACTGCGACTTGCGGCGCGCCTTTTGCTGGCAGACGTCGAGGCTTCGGATCGGCTCGTCGAGAGGACGCTCGAGCAAGCGATTCGGGATGTCGACCGCAGACAGCTTGGTCAATCCACTGAAAACTGGCTCAACGGCATCATGCAAGAGATGGCGAAAACCCGCGGCGCAAAACTGATGCATTAGTTTGCCTTCCAAGAAAACTTGGCCGTACAGATAGGCCACTTGACCGGCGTCATCAGCCCTTCTGATTGCGCTCGACGAACTTGTTGAAACGGCTGGCTTTCCCCTCACCGGTCTTGGCCTGATACAGAAAGGCCAGATCATTCTCGTCGAATATCCGGAAGAACTCGTCCCATTCGACGGGCTCGAATGCTTCCTCGGGCTCGCCGAAGTCGATCCGCAGGATGCCGCCCTCGCCTTTGGTGCGCACCACTGCCGGCCGGCCGTCCCGCTCCTCGGCCCATTTGCGAATTTCGTCGTGGTTGGTGGTCGTTTGCGACTGAGACATTGAAATCTCCTTTGATCATCGGCGTTGCCACATGGGACACGCGGGCTGTCGGGCGTCCTAACAGCACAAGCACGTCAATGTTCCAGAACCGCGCGGTGATCGCGATGCGCCGGCTCCCAATGGGACCGACCAAAGGAACTTTGTTGAAGCAAGGGAACAAACCTTTTGCCGAAAAGTTCGGGGCGCCGAGGTTACTGGTCTGAGGAGTCGTCGTGAAACGCATATTGGTTACAGGAGGCTGCGGCTTCATCGGCCGGCATGTCGCACAGGAACTCGTCGAGCAGGATTATTCGGTTCGCATCCTCGATGCGCTGCTGGAGCAGGTGCATGCGGGCGAAGCCGTCGCGCTTCCCGCTGGAACCGAGCTGATCAAGGGCGATGTCCGGGACCGAGAGGCGGTCGCCAGTGCGCTGGAAGGTGTCGACGCGGTCATTCATCTGGCGGCGGAAGTCGGCGTCGGACAATCGATGTACGAGATCGCGCGCTATGTCGGCGCCAACGATCTCGGCACCGCAACGCTGCTCGAGGCGCTGATCAAGCACCCGGTCGAACGGATCGTCGTCGCCTCGTCGATGAGCGTCTATGGCGAAGGGCTCTATGCAACGCCAGACGGCCGGCGTGTCGACAATGCTCGGCGCAAGGCGAGCGACATCAGGAGCGGGCAATGGAACCCGCTGTCGCCAGAGGGAGACGCCCTCTCGCCGCTGCCGACGGACGAAGAAAAGCCGGTCGATCTCGCCTCCATCTATGCGCTGACAAAATACGCACAGGAACGCGCCGTGCTGATCTTCGGCGAAGCCTATGGCGTCGATGCGGTCGCGCTGCGCCTGTTCAATGTCTTCGGCGCCGGCCAGGCGTTATCCAATCCCTATACCGGCGTGCTTGCCAACTTCGCTTCGCGTCTCGCCAACGGCCAACGGCCAATGATCTTCGAGGATGGAGAACAGAAGCGCGATTTCGTCCATGTGCATGACGTCGCCCGCGCCTTTCGCCTTGCGCTGCAGCAACGCCAGGCAAGGGGTCATGTCATCAACATCGGCAGCGGCCGCGCCTATGAGATCAGCGAAGTCGCGCGATTGCTGGCCGAGGCCATGGGGACACCGAACCGCTCGCCGGAACTGCTCGGCAAAGCCCGCTCCGGCGATATCCGGAACTGCTTCGCCGATATCTCCAAGGCCCGTGAGCTGCTCGGTTTCGAGCCGGTGCGGCAACTGGAGAATTCGCTCGGCGAGTTCGTTTCCTGGGTGCGTAACACGTCCGCCGTCGACCGCGGCGCCGACATGAAGCGCGAGCTAGAAGAACGTGGGTTGGTCTCATGAACACACGCAATCGACGCGACGCGCCGATCGCCATCATCGGCGGCAGCGGCTTCATAGGATCGAACCTCGCCGACAGCCTGTTGTCGGATGGCGAGCCGGTACTGGTGATCGACAATCTCAGCCGTCCGGGCGTCCAGCAGAACCTTGAATGGCTGGCGCAAAAACACGGTGGTCGCCTCACGGTGGAGACGATCGACGTGCGAGACGCCAACGCACTGGCGCCTGTCTTGATGGTTTCCAGGGCAATTTTCCATCTGGCCGCGCAAACCGCCGTCACCACAAGCTTGGTCGAGCCGGGCGAGGATTTCGACATCAACCTTCGCGGAACGTTCAACGTTCTGGAGGCGGCGCGACTGAGCGGTGAGCGCATCCCTGTGATCTTCGCCAGCACCAACAAGGTCTATGGCAGCCTGCCCGACGTCGCGGTCCGCGAGGACGGCGATTGCTATGTGCCTTGCGACAGCGTCATCCAGGCGAACGGCATCGATGAGGCTCGGGGCCTGGACTTCTGCACGCCCTACGGTTGCTCCAAAGGCGCGGCGGATCAGTATGTGCTCGACTATGCCAAATCTTACGGCATGCCGACGGCGGTTCTGCGGATGAGCTGCATCTATGGACCGCGACAGTTCGGAACCGAGGACCAGGGCTGGGTCGCACACTTCCTGCTCAGCGCGCTGACGGGACGCCCAATCACCATTTACGGCGACGGCAGGCAAGTGCGCGATATCCTGCATGTCTCCGATGCCGTCGCCGCCTACAGGGCCGTGCTCGATCGCATCGAGACCACCAAAGGCCAGGCATTCAATCTTGGCGGCGGCCCGGAAAATGCGGTCAGCCTGCGCAGGTTGTTGAGCGAAATCCGTAGCCTGACCGGCCATGATCTTTCAATCCGCCATGATGGGGAACGCACCGGCGACCAGCCCTTCTTCGTCGCCGACACCCGCAAGATCAAAACCGCGCTTGGCTGGATGGCCCATGTTTCATGGCGCGAAGGCATCCGCGACCTCGCCGACTGGCTGCAGCGCCATCGGCTCGAGCCTCGCCCTGAAGCCGTGAGGTACGTTGCATGAAAATCGCCCTGGTAAACCCGTCCTGGACGTATGACGACAGCATTTATTTCGGCTGCCGCCAACCGCATCTGCCGCTGGAACTCGGTTATTCGAAGGCCCTGCTCGAAGCCGCCGGACATGAGGTGCTGATGCTGGATGGGCAGCTGCAGAAGCTCGACAATTCCGGTCTCTGCGAGCAGGTGGCTGATTTCGCCCCGGCTATGACCATCGTCAGTACCGCCCCGACCTATCTGTTCTGGCGCTGCGCACCGCCGGAATTGCGTGTGCCGGCCGATTTCCTCAACCGTCTCGCCGGGCGCGGTGGACGCACGGTCGCGGTCGGGCCGCACGGCTCGGCGACGCCGGCGCCAACCTTGCGCAAGCTCGGCGTCGACATCGTCGTGCGCGGCGAATGCGAAGAAGTCGTCGAGCAACTTGCCCGGCGCGACGATTGGAGCGCCGTGCCCTCAACCGCTTATCTGCGGGATGCCAGGGTTGTTTCGAACGGCGGCGTCCACGCCAGCTCGTTTGTCGATCATCCGCCGCTCGAATGGCCAGCGGACTGGATCGCAGCCCATTCGCATCACCATCACCGGTTTGACGACAGTCAGGTCGGGTTCGGCGCGGAAGTCGAGGCATCGCGCGGCTGTCCCTACAATTGCAGCTTCTGCGCCAAGATCGATTTCCGTGATGCCTATCGCCGTCGAAACCATGAAGCGGTGGTAGCGGAGATCGATCGGCTGATTGCCCAAGGTGTCGGCTACATCTACTTCATCGACGAGATCTTCCTGCCGCAAAAAGCGTTGCTGGAAGCCTTGGTCGATCGCGACGTGAAATTCGGCGTACAGACCCGCATCGATCTGTGGAAGCCCGAGCTGCTGGAATTGCTGGGCGCCGCGGGCTGCGTCTCCATCGAGGCCGGTCTCGAAAGCCTGACCGTCGAAGGCCGGGCAATGCTGGCCAAGCGCTGCCGGCTGGGGACCGAGGAACTCGCCGCGCTGCTCGTCGATGCCAGACGTCACGTTCCATTCGTCCAGGCCAATCTGATCGGCGTGGTCGAGGATGATCCCGCCCTAGTCGAGCACTGGCGAACCCACCTGATCGACCACGGCGTATGGGCCAACGAACCTGTGCCGCTTTACCCGTATCCGAGTTCGCCCAGCTACCGCGAGCTTTGGGGCGAACCCGACGACCTTGCCTGGGAACGGGCCCATGACCACTACCTCGCATCCTTCCAGAAATTCAGTGACATCCAGGAGAGGCGGCCGCGGCCGCTGGCGGAACTGGAGGCGACATGTTGCGGACACTGACGCCGCGCTCGCGGCGCATCCTGATGACCGTCGATGCCGTGGGCGGCGTATGGCGCTATGCGCTTGATCTGGCACGGGAACTTGTGAACGGCGGCGACAGCGTGGTGCTTGCCGGCCTCGGTCCGCAACCGTCGAGGCAGCAGGCCGAGGAGGCGGAGGCTTTCACGACGCTGATCTGGTTGAACACGCCGCCGGATTGGATGACCCGCGACGGCGGCGACCTCGACGCGCTGCCGCGGGAATTGCATGCGCCCATGCGCGACCACGCCATCGACCTTGTCCATTTCAACGCGCCGACGCAGGCATCGGGATTCGATGCGCCATGCCCAGCCGTGGTGGTCTCCCATTCCTGCGTGACGACATGGTTCCACGCCGTCAGGAAACAGACAGTGGACGGCGCATGGGCCTGGCAGAAGGAGCGCAACAGGCGCGGCTTGGATCGGGCCGACGCAGTCATTGCGCCGAGCCGCAGCCACGCCGACATGCTTGAGACCTGCTACGGCCCGATCGCGCGCCTGCATGTTGTTGCAAATGGCGCTCGTCCCGTCCCGAATGCCGAAAAACGTCAACCAGTCGTCTTCGCCGCGGCCCGCTGGTGGGACGAGGGCAAGAATGCGGCGGTGGTCGACCAGGCCGCGTCGCTGACGCAATGGCCCGTCTTTGCCGCCGGTTCGATGCACGGTCCGAACGGCGGGCATACCAGCTTCAGCTATGCTGTTCCTCTGGGAGCACTGCCGTCTCACGAGGTGCGCTCCTTGATGGCGCGCGCCGGTATTTTCGTGTCGCCATCGATCTATGAGCCATTCGGTCTGGCCGCGCTGGAAGCTGCCATGTCGGCAACGCCACTGGTGCTTTCCGACATCGCAACCTATCGCGAACTATGGGACGGGGCCGCGATGTTCTTTGATGCGTGCAATCCGCACGACCTCGCTGCCTGCCTCAATCGTCTCTCCAGCGACGCCGAATTCAGGCGGGAGCTTGGCCAGGCAGCCATGCGACGGAGCCGCCGGTTTACACTGGTCAGGCAAGCGGCGGCCATGCGAGGCGTCTACGACAAGGCGGCCCTGGCCATGGCGGGGCGCTGACCATGCGCTTTCTGTTCTACACCCACTCGGTCGTTTCCGACTGGAACCACGGCAATGCCCATTTCCTGCGCGGTATCATGCGGGAACTGATCGCGCGCCGGCACCAGGCGGTGGCGCTGGAGCCGGCGGACGGTTGGAGCCGTTCGAACCTGGTGGCCGAGAAGGGACCCTTCGCCATCGAACGCTTCCGCAAGGATTTCCCAGAACTGATGCCGGTGACCTATGATGCCGGGTTCGATCACGAAGCCTGGATCGCTGAGGCCGACGTCGTGATCGTTCATGAGTGGACGGATCCGGAGCTTGTCGCACGCATCGGCCGTGCCCGGGCCGCTGGCGGCAACTTCATCCTTCTGTTTCATGACACCCACCACCGGGCCGTATCGGCGACCGAGGCAATCTCGGCGCTGCGGTTGGAGCACTATGACGGCGTTCTCGCCTTTGGCGAGGCCTTGCGCGAGAGCTATCTGCGCGCCGGCTGGGGCAAGCGCGTCTTCACCTGGCATGAAGCCGCGGACGATCGCCTGTTCAAGCCGCACCCGGAGATCCACGTCACGTCCGATCTGGTCTGGATTGGAAACTGGGGCGACGATGAACGAACCGTCGAACTCAGGGAGTTTCTGATCAAGCCGGTCCGCGATCTCGGCCTCGAGGCCACGGTGCACGGCGTCCGCTATCCCAAGCCGGCGCTCACGGACCTAGCCGCCGCCGGACTGCGCTATGACGGATGGATCGCCAATGCCGACGTGCCGAAGGCGTTCGCCGCGCATCGTGTCACCGTCCACATCCCACGGCGCCCCTATCGTGAGGGTTTGCCCGGAATTCCGACGATCCGCATGTTCGAGGCGCTCGCCTGCGGCATTCCGCTGATTTCAGCACCATGGTCCGATGTCGAGCAGCTGTTCAGGCCCGGCGTCGACTTTCTGTTTGCCCACAATGGCTCGCAAATGCGGCAACACCTGCGGGCGGTATTGGCCGATGCGGATTTCGCGGCTTCCCTGGTGACTTCGGGTCTCGAGACTATCCGCTCGCGGCACACCTGCTCGCACCGCGTCGACGAGTTGTTCGGCGTGCTCACGGAATGCACAGCCGAACACACCATCAACAAGACCACCGCAAAGGAAGCCGCCGCATGAAGATGGCATTCTACGGATCGAGCCTCTTGTCGTCCTACTGGAACGGTGCCGCGACTTACTATCGCGGGTTGCTGAAGGCGCTTTCCCAATTGGGCTACGAAATCACCTTCTATGAGCCCGACGTCTACGACCGGCAGAAGAACCGCGACATCGAGGCGCCTGACTGGTGCACTGTGGTCGTATATGAAGCGACCCAGCACGCACTGATGCAGGTCGCGGCACGCGCCGCCAGCGCCGACATCGTCGTCAAGGCGAGTGGCGTCGGTTTCGAGGACGAGGCGCTGCTGCGCGCCGTCCTCGACCACGCCCGCAGCGACGCGCTGGTGGTATTCTGGGACGTGGACGCTCCAGCAACCCTTGCCCAGCTGCGCGACGAACCGGACCATCCGCTCCATGGCGCCCTGCAAGAAATCGACCTTGTGCTGACCTATGGCGGCGGCGACCCCGTCGTCTGGGCCTACCGTGCCATGGGGGCGAACGAATGCGTGCCGATCTACAATGCGCTCGATCCCCAAACGCATCACCCGGTCGCCAGCAATGCGCGTTTCGCTTGCGATCTGGCGTTCCTGGGCAACCGGCTGCCGGATCGTGAGGCACGCGTCGAAGCGTTCTTCCTCGATCCCGCAAGCCAGCTTCCGAAACAGCGTTTTCTGCTCGGCGGATCTGGCTGGGGGGACAAGCCGCTTCCCGCCAACGTCGGCTGGCTTGGTCACGTTGGCACCCGCGATCATAATGCCTTCAACGTCACACCCAAGGCAGTGCTGAACATCAGCCGCGACAGCATGGCCGTAAACGGTTTTTCACCGGCCACGCGTGTCTTCGAGGCGGCTGGCGCCGGTGCCTGCCTCATCACCGACGCATGGCTGGGCGTGGAACTGTTCCTGAAACCAGGCGAGGAGATCCTGGTGGCACGCGACGGCGGCGATGTCGCCGAGATCATGCGCTCGCTGACCTCCAGTCGTGCAAAAGCAATCGGCCAGGCCGCACTTTGCCGCGTGCTGGCCGACCATACCTACGCGCTGCGGGCGGACGTGGCCGATGCCGTCTTCAAACGTCATTTCGAGCAGGGGACCGTGGAGGCAGCGGAATGACCAAGCAATTGAACATCGTCTTTCTCGGCCTGTCGCTGTCCTCGTCCTGGGGAAACGGCCACGCCACGACGTTTCGAGGCCTGCTGAAAGGTCTGCACGAACTCGGCCACCGCGTGACCTTTCTGGAGCGCGACGTGCCGTGGTACGCCAACCACCGCGATCTGCGAGATCCGGATTTCTGCGCCTTGCGCTACTACGAAACCACTGCGGAGTTGCAACGCGACTACGCCCGGTGCCTGGAGCAGGCCGACATCGTCGTCATCGGCTCCTTCGTGCCGGAAGGGCGCGTGGTCATCGACATCGTCGCTTCATTTTGCAAGGGGCGCTTCTGCTTCTACGACATCGACACACCGGTGACCGTGGCGCAGCTTTCGGCCGATGATTGCGATTATCTGAGCTGGCGGCAGATTCCGTATTTCGATGTCTACTTCTCGTTCACCGGCGGGCCGATGCTTGGCCATCTGGTGGAGGAGTTCGGCGCGCGCCGAGCCGAACCGCTCTACTGCTCGGCCGACCCGGAACGGCATCACCGGACCGGCGATCCGATCCACTGGGATCTCGGCTATCTCGGCACCTACAGCGCGGATCGGCAGGCAACGCTGAACGCGCTGCTGCTCGAACCCGCACGGCATATGCCGGACCGCCGTTTCGTCGTAGCGGGCTCGCAATACCCATCCGACATCACCTGGCCGGACAATGTCGAACGCATCGAACATTTGCCGCCCGCCGATCATGCCGCGTTCTACAGCCGTCAGCGCTACACGCTGAACGTCACACGCAGTTCCATGATCGCTGCCGGATGGTCGCCCAGTGTGCGCCTGTTCGAAGCGGCTGCTTGCGGCACGCCTATCATCAGCGATCGCTGGCCAGGGCTCGACAGCTTCTTTCCCGCATCGGCGATCCACACCGCCGGAGAAACGGACGCTGTCGTCGAGATCCTCTTCGGCGAGTCCGAGCGCACACGCCGGGCCATGGCCCGCCGGGCCCGCGAACGCGTCCTCGCATTCCACACCGGTGCGGCCAGGGCCCGCGAATTCGTGGCGGCGTTGACACAGCCAAGGGCGGCGGCCCTCGATTTCGACATCGGAAGCGCAGCATGACCGGCATACAGGAGAAAACGACGATGCGACAAAAAAGAAACGCGCAAAGGGCAAAGGCAGTGCTTGTTGCCGGCGGTGCGGGATTCCTCGGTTCGCATCTTTGCGAAGCATTGCTCCGCGACGGCTGGCGCGTGATCTGCGCCGACAATTTCCTGACTGGGCGCATGGAGAACATCATCTCGATCATGGACCAGCCGGGTTTCCGATTGATCGAGCAGGACATCTGCCGGCCATTGGATCTCGGCGAGCCCGTGGAGCGTATCTTCAATCTGGCATGCGCTGCCTCGCCGCCGCGTTACCAGGCCGACCCGATCCACACCACGCGAACCTGTGTGATCGGCACGCTCAACCTGCTTGAACTCGCTGCCCACAATAACGCGCGGCTGCTACAGGCCTCGACGAGCGAAGTGTATGGCGATCCGGAGCAACATCCTCAGAAGGAGGACTATGTTGGCCATGTGAACTGCACCGGCCCACGCGCCTGCTACGACGAGGGCAAGCGCACCGCCGAAACGCTTTGCTTCGACTATCTTAGAGCCGGCAAAGCCGACGTGCGCGTCGCGCGCATCTTCAACACCTACGGTCCGAGAATGGATCCGGCGGACGGCCGCATCGTCTCGAACCTGATCATGCAGGCGCTCGAGAAACGTCCTCTGACGATCTTCGGCGACGGCTTGCAGACGCGATCCTTCTGCTACGTCTCCGATCAGATTGATGGATTGAGGCGACTGATGGATATCGATCCCAATCCGGGCAAGCCGGTCAACCTGGGCAATCCCGGAGAATTCAGCATCGTGCGACTGGCGGCGTTGGTAAAGGCGATGACCGGCACCAAATCGGATCTGAGATTTCTGCCGCTGCCGCAAGACGATCCTCGGCGCAGGCAGCCCGATATTTCGCGTGCAAAAGCGCTGCTCGGCTGGACACCGAAGGTGCCCCTCAACGAAGGGCTCAAGCTGACGATCGATTATTTCGCGGCGCTCGAAGGCAGTCGCATCGGCGATCAGATGACAGGCTTTGCCAAAAGGGCGAGACCCGCATCCGGCGGGCTGCAGAACCTTCCGGCATGATGCGAGCCGGCGGTCGAATCTTTCCCGAGATCGTGCGGAACATCCGCCCAAGCTTGTGGTTTGGCGGGAGGACCCGATACGGAGGATCATCCTCATGCGACCCAAGCGACCCGCGAGAGAGATCGACCAGATGGCCGAACGTGAGACGGCTGCCTATCTGCGGCGCGCCTCGATCACCTATCTCGAGTGCTGCGTCAGCCTGATGATGACGCATCTCCAGCGGGAGGAAGTGGCCACTATTCTCGAGCAGGAAGCGGACATGTTGCGAAAGCTGGACTGATCGGAACGATCATGGCCGGCATTCGTCCAGGAACCGTATCAGTCGCATCCTATATCGGTCTGCCGTCGCGGCCAGCCTTGCTTTTTCCCGGCCATTTTCGGATTGCGCAGCCGTGCTCCAGAGCCCGAGCTGGAATGCCAAATAGCACGGTTCGAAAAAGCCGATGTGGCCGTTGTCGATGGCAAGCTTCATTCCTTGGACCAGGGTCCTCACATCGCTGTCGGATAGCCCGTACTCGACACGGGCGCCGGCAATGTCCCACTCAATCGGCTGGCAGCCGATCAAATTGTGTGCCCGGCAATGGTCGACAGCATCTGTCTTGAGCACCCTGCCGTCGGCACGAACGAGAAATTCCCACGGTTGGAGCTTGCCGTCGATTTCAACCCGCTGAAGCACATGCGCGGGAGTTTTTTTCGAGAGCCAACCGCGCAACGTCGCCGCGCGTTTTTCGCCCACGGCTTCCGACGCATTGGAAACAGCCATCTCCGCGAGTGCAAGCAATGATGCACCCGGTTCGCAAGTTCGAAGATTGACCGCACGCCAGGCCAGGTAATTTGTGAACTCCGCGATCCGTCTTTCCCTGGGCAGCGGCGCCTGATCCATCGTGGTGCCGTCAATCCACCGTTCAACCAGAAAGCCATGGCAAAGCGCGACAACTTGCGATCCGAACCCGGCTTCATACAACATCCCCGCGGCTCGTTTCTTGCGCAGTCCGGTTTCGCCGAGGCCGGCAAATTTGACGAGCCAGCGGTCACGCCCGGCGGACGCCAGGAATTTGCGCCGCTCGTTACCGCGTGGGCTCGGCGGCCAGCGCCCTTCATCGGCGTAGTGGGCGGCCCGCCACTCGCCGCCAGATAGCTCGGTCAGGCTTAATTCCGGCCTGCCGACCGCCTCGGCCACCCAGTCGCGCAACGTGGGAATTTTCGAGCTTTCGGAGAAGGTGCATTCAAACGCCGTCGCCACATGCTTCGGACAGCGCGACCATGTCTCCCGAGCCTCCCGCGACGCTTCGATGCCCGGGCCGCCTGAATGGCTGGGAAACAGGTGAATGCGGTCCGTATCGATACCCAGTTCACGCAGCCACACGACAACGGCATGCATCGAACTGCCGGACAGGCCAGGACCCTCGTCGACAACCGCGAAACGCGCCGATGGATTGTTCATCCAAGTGGCGATCGACCGCGGATCGGCGTTGATATGCCTGCGGAAGGGATGGCCGATCGGGCGAACGCTGAATGGTGCCGGCGCACCAATCGAGGCCGCCACCATAGCTGCCAGCCCGAGGCCAATGCTGCGGACGCCGATCACGCATGTGTTCGCATCGAGACCCGACTTCTGCGCCGCGTCCAAATAGCTTTCGGGATAAAGCGCATAATGCGCATAACCCTCGGCAGAGCCGGTCAGAACCTCGGCCTGGCAGTCGAGCCCGGCCAGCAGTTTGAAAAGTCCCGGGTCGATGCCACCGCCGGCGTCAAAACCGCTTCGCCACGACTTCGCCACCTCTGCCGCAAGTCCGACCAGCAACCTGGCGCCTTGCTGTTGTCGTGGCGAAAAGATGTCGATGCCGCTAGTTTCGAAATCGACATCGGCAAGCGCCTGAACCAGCTCCGACACGCTGATGAACAGTCCGACCAATGCAGCATGGCGTTGGATGCCATGAGACATCCGATCCAGGCTTTCGGCCATTTCGCTTGCTGCTTCGCGAAGCTGTTGTGCGTTCTGCGTCTGCTTGTGGTCGCCGTAGACGATCATCGATCGGTTTTCCAATGCTTGCCGTGCGGCAACGCATCGAATGCAGCTTCGATCCATGCTGTCTCGCGCAATTTTTCGATGGGCGGAGGAACATTCCGGCACGCTGATGGTTCGGCGCCAGGAACTTACCTTTGAACAACATAGGGTGGCGGTTCGTGGGATCGAAAAAGGTTCGTGTTGGTATCGTTGGTGTCGGCAACTGCGCATCCTCCCTCGTGCAGGGCCTCTCCTTTTACCGTCACGCGAAAAGCAACGAACCAATCCCTGGGCTGATGCATGCCGACCTCGGCGGCTACCATGTCGACGACATCGAGATTGTCTGCGCATTCGATGTCGCCAGGAGCAAAGTTGGCCTCGACGTCGCGGAAGCGATCTACGCCGCCCCCAACAACACGTTCCGCTTTGCCGACGCGTTGACAACCGGCGTTCGCGTCGAGCGCGGACCGACGCTGGACGGGATCGGCAAATATTTGCGTGACGAGATTGAAGAAGCTCCGGAGCCGGTTGCCAATGTCAGCGAGATCCTGCGCGACAGCAACGCTGACGTGCTGGTTTCCTACCTGCCGGTGGGTTCCGAGGAGGCGACCTGCTTCTATGCCGAATGCGCACTCGAGGCCGGCTGCGCCTTCGTCAATTGCATACCCGTTTTCATCGCCTCACGTCCGGAATGGCGCCGGCGCTTTGAGCAGCGAGGACTGCCGCTGGTCGGCGACGATATCAAGAGCCAGGTCGGCGCGACCATCGTGCACCGGTTGCTGGCCAATCTCTTTCGCGAACGCGGCGTGCGCATCGACCGCACCTATCAGCTGAATTTCGGCGGCAACACCGATTTTCTCAACATGCTGGAACGCGAGCGGCTGGAATCGAAGAAAATCTCGAAGACACAGTCCGTGGCCAGCCAGTTCGATGTTCCCCTGGAGCCGGGCAATATCCATGTCGGTCCGAGCGACCATGTGCCTTGGCTCACCGATCGCAAATGGGCCTATATAAGGGTGGAAGGCACGACTTTCGGCGGCGTGCCGCTCAATGCCGAACTCAAGCTGGAAGTCTGGGATTCTCCAAATTCAGCCGGCGTGGTGATCGATGCGTTACGCTGCGCCAAGCTGGCGCTCGATCGCGGCATAGCCGGTGCCCTGACCGGTCCCTGCAGTTATTTCATGAAGTCGCCTCCCGAACAGTTCACCGACGCCGAAGCGCGGCAGCGCACGCTTGCGTTCATCGCTGGCAAGGACGAGCCTTTGCTCGATGCCGCAGAATGACGACGACCTTCTTTCTGATCCGCCATGCGGCACACGACAATGTCGGCTCTTATCTTGCAGGCCGGATGGACGGCGTTTGCCTCGGCGATGCCGGCAAGGCACAGGCAGCGCAGCTTGGCGGCCGCATGGCCCGGGAGCCTATCGTCGCGATCCTGTGCAGCCCGCGTGAGCGTACGCGAGAGACGGCGCTGCCAATCGCGCTAGCCTGCGGTGTCGGGGACATCGCGATCTGCGCCGAACTCGACGAGATCGACTTCGGCGACTGGTCGGGAAAGACTTTCGATGAGCTGAATGGCGACGCCAGTTGGCGAGCGTGGAATGACCAGCGGCAGGAGGCAAGGACACCGAGTGGCGAGACCATGCAGGATGTCCAGCAACGCATTGTGTCGCTGATGGCCACGGTCCGCGAGCGGCATCAGAACCAATGCGTCGCCCTGGTCAGCCATGCCGATGTGATCAAGGTCGCCGTCTGCACCGTCCTTGGCTTGCCGGCCGGTGACTGCTTTCGCTTCGACATCGATCCCGCCTCGATCACGACGATCGTGTCGGGGGACTGGGGGGCGAAGCTGATCCGATTGAACGAAGTTGCCTGACGAGGATTTGCCGGATGCAGATGGTCATTTTCGGTCTTACCGTCACGTCTTCATGGGGTAACGGCCATGCCACTTTATGGAGGGGACTGATCAGAGCCCTCGCCCGGCGCGGCTGGTCCATTACCTTCTTCGAACGCGACACACCCTACTATGCCGGAACGCGCGATCTCGATCATCTGGACGGCGGCAACGTCGTGCTCTACCCGGACTGGGAGGACATCCGCCGGGTCGCGGAGCAAACGATCAAACGATCGGATGTCGTGATCGTCACCTCTTATTGTCCCGACGCCGTGGACGCCTCGCGGCTGGCGCAGCAGGCAGGGCGCGGAGTGCGGGTCTTCTACGATCTGGACACTCCAGTCACGCTTGCCCGCATCGAACAAGGTGAGCGTCCACCCTATTTCGGCCCCGAGGGTCTTGCGGATTTCGATCTCGTCCTGAGTTACACAGGCGGCCCGGCGATCGACGCGCTAAAGACGGTGCTGGGTGCGCGCTACGTGGTGCCGCTCTATGGGCATGTCGATCCCGACCAACACCGGCCGGCAGCGCCGCGAGCCGATTTCAGGGCCGATTTGTCCTATCTCGGAACCTATGCGCCAGATCGCCAGGCAGCAGTCGAAAATCTGCTGGTTCGCCCAGCTGCGCGCTTGCCGGACCAGCGCTTCGTCATCGGCGGCGCACAATACCCGCAGGAGTTCCCGTGGAGCGACAACATCTTCTTCGTCAGGCACCTTCCGCCGGCCGATCACCCGGCGTTTTTCTCATCCTCTCGTCTGACGCTGAATGTCACCCGCGAGGCGATGGCGCAAAAAGGCTGGTGCCCTTCGGGCCGGTTGTTTGAAGCAGCGGCATGTGGAGTGCCGATCATAACCGACACCTGGCCCGGCCTAAGCAGCTTCTTCGAACCCGGCAGCGAGATCCTGCTGGCCCACGACACCGATGACGTCGTCGCGGCGCTCGCCTTACCCGCACGAGAACTCGATGCCATCAAAACCCGAGCGCGCGAACGGGTTCTCGACGAACACACCTCTGCCCGGCGCGCGGCGGAGCTGGACCACATTCTAAACGACGCCTTTCAAAGATCTCCCGGCGAACCGATGATGGAAGCAGTCTGATGTTGGGCATTGTGCCCGCTGCCGGGCGCGGCAGCCGCATTCAGCCGCTCGGCTTCTCCAAAGAGCTGCTGCCGGTCGGCAGTCGGATCGATGGGCAGACCGAGCGTCCCTGCGCCGTGAGCGAGTATCTGGTGCGGCGGATGGTGCGCGCCGGCGTCGACAAGATCTGTTTCATCATTGGATCGGGCAAATCCGACATTCTCGAATATTACGCCGCCGGCTATGGTGACGCCGCGGCTCTCTTCGTGGTGCAGCCCAATCCGGTTGGGCTTTGCGATGCGATTTTTCGGGCAGCTCCTCTCGTCGCGCCCAATGAGGTCGTCCTGGTCGGCCTTCCCGACACGATCTGGTTTCCCGAGGATGGCTTCTGTCATTTGCCTGACGATCAGCTTTCATTTCTGCTCTTCCCGGTGGATCGTCCGGAATTCTTCGACGCCGTCATTGTCGATGACCACGAGCGCGTGATCGAAATCCAGGTCAAGCAACAGGATGCCGGCACGAACTGGGTTTGGGGTGCGTTCAAGATGCCGGGCCAGATTCTGCATCAGCTTGCGGCACTCTGGCGCGAGCGGGAATGCCGTGACGAATATATCGGCACGTTGGTCAACGCCTACCTTGCGGCCGGAGGTCAAGCCTCCGGCGTCAAGGCTGGGTCCGCCTATGTCGATGTCGGCACGTTCAATGGCTATCGCACGGCTCTGCGGCTGCTCGAGGACGGCGCCGCACCCGTCCATCACCAAACCGCCACGATTATGCCAGGTGCCCGTTCGCATGTGCCTGTCGTTCCCGGCGAAGGAGCCTGATCATGCTGCATTCCCATGCCGAAATCCGCCGCCGTATCGATGCTCTCGGCCCATGGTTCCACAACATGGAACTGGCGGGTGTCGAAACCGCTCCCAACCATTTTCTCGGCAATTATCCGCTGATCAAATGGCGCAAATTCGCCGAGGCCATTCCCGCGGATCTGACAGGCAAGACGGTGTTGGATATCGGCTGCAATGCCGGTTTCTATTCCATCGAGATGAAACGGCGAGGTGCTGCCCGTGTCCTCGGCATCGATTTCGATGAGGCCTATCTGGCGCAGGCCCGCTTTGCCGCCGAGATCGCCAATTGCGAAATCGAATTCCAGAAACTTTCGGTCTACGACGTCGGCGCCCTGCGCGAAACATTCGATATCGTGCTGTTCATGGGGGTGCTTTATCACTTGCGCCACCCCTTGCTCGCGCTCGACCTTATCCGTGAGCATGTCGCCGGTGACCTGATGATCTTCCAGTCCATGCAGCGCGGCAGCACAGATCTGCCCGAGATGGAAGAGAACTATCATTTCTGGACGCATGACCTGTTCGACCGGCCGGAATTTCCCAAGCTCCATTTCATCGAGCACCGCTATGCCGATGACCCGACCAACTGGTGGATTCCCAACCGCGCCTGCACCGAAGCGATGCTGCGCAGCGCCGGATTTGAAATCGTCCTGCATCCGGAGCAGGAGGTCTATTTCTGCCGCGCCGCCGGCGACCCGGCCAGTGGCGGTCCCGTCTACCCCTCGAAAGGACAGCGCCATGATTGAAGCCGCGATGATCTGGAACGAGCCCAACAACAAATCGCATTGGGACCCGGAACTCGACCCTGATTGGAGCCGCTTTGCCAGGATGGCGATCCTGTCGGCGGACGCAATCGCATCTGAAAACCCGGCTTTGACCAAAGTGCTCGGCGGCATCTCGCCGATAGATCCGGGGTTCATCACCCGCATGAAGGAATTCGGCGTGCTGGATCATGTAGATGCCGTCGCTGTGCACGGCTTTCCCCTCGACTGGAATCTGTGGCAGATCCAGGAATGGCCGCAGAAGATCGGCGAGATCGCGACCGTCACCGACCTTCCCATCTGGGTCAGCGAAGTCGGCGTATCGACCTTCGGCGCCGAGGAAATCCAAGTCTGGGGGCTCAAGCGCACAGCTGAATTGCTGCTCGGCAATGCGCCACGCATCCAGTGGTACAGCCTCTATGATCTTCCGCGTGAATGGGAAGCAACGACGCGGCACCGCGAAGCCGAGGGCTCGTCTTATTACCGGCATTTCCATATGGGGCTGCTGCGCCAGGACGGCACGCCAAAGCCCGCGCTGGAGGAATTCCTGCGCCATGCACCTGCAATGGGCCTGGTGCAGTGGTTTCATTTCGAAGACCCGCGGCTGGACGATGCCGTCGCCTGGATGAAGCGGCTGGGTGTCACCAATATGCGTACCGGGCTTTCCTGGGCGGACAGCTTTCGGCCGAATGCGCTGGACTGGTTCGACCGGCAGATGGAAGCACTCGCCGATTTCGATGTGACGGTCACCTTCTGCTTCACACCTCAGCACCGCGGAATGATGCCCCACCACACCAGCCCCCCCCTGGTGCCGGAGGAGTTCGCGGAATTCTGTTCAACCATGATCCGCCGCTATGCGCCTGGCATGACATCCGCCTCGCTCCCCACGCAGCGGGCCTCGGCCGCGTGAAATGTCATGGTGCCCATGCATCAGATGCCGGGCTCCGCGACGCCGTTGACAGGTGGAGATGCGGCGCAGGGCAACGAGACGCGACCGGCCGCGACGCTCACCGTCCTCAATGTCGCCTACCCTCTCGCACCCGTCGGCCCCGACGCTGTCGGCGGTGCCGAACAGGTTCTGTCGATGCTCGATCGGGCACTGGTTCAGGCCGGTCATCGATCTATCGTCATTGGCTGCCGAGGCTCCAGAACGAGCGGCACGCTTGTGGAAATACCGGCCGAAAACGGCGTACTCGACGAGGCGGCGAAGAGCCGCGCGCAACAGGCCCATCGCGACGCGATCGCGGCTGCCCGCGCCCGATGGCCCATCGACGTGGTTCATCTGCACGGCATTGATTTCGACGCTTATCTGCCCGACGATGGTCCGACGTTGGTGACCCTCCACCTGCCATTGGATTGGTATCCGGCCGCGGCATTGCGCCCGACGCGCGGTGACCTCTGGCTCCATGCGGTCTCGCCCAACCAGCAGAAAACCGCGCCATCAGGCGCCAGGCTGTCGGCGCCGATTCCAAACGGCGTTGACATCGAAGCACTGACCCTGCTGCAGCCGAAGCGCGACTTTGCCCTTGTTCTAAGCCGGGTTTGCCCGGAAAAGGGCGTCCACCTGGCGCTCGACGCAGCCAAACAGGCAGATGTGCCGCTGGTCATCGGCGGCAAGGTCTATCCCTATGAAACGCATACGCGGTACTTTCGCGATGAGGTCCAATCTCGCCTCGATGGCCGCCGCCGCTTCCTTGGCCCGCTCGGCTTCACCGCCAAGCGACGCATTCTCAACGCAGCGCGCTGTCTGGTCATTCCGAGCCTCGCAGCCGAGACCAGCTCGCTTGTGGCCATGGAGGCCCTCGCCTGCGGTACCCCGGTGGTCGCCTTTCCAAATGGTGCGCTTCCCGATGTCATAGAGCACGGCAGGACGGGCTTTCTCGTCGACACGGTCGATGAGATGGCCCAAGCCATTCTTGCGGCGTCCAGCTTGGATGCCGAGACATGCCGGGCCGAAGCGCGACGGCGGTTTTCGCTGGAACGGATGATCTCGTCTTACATGGACGCCTATCAGGCGCTGGCACAGCTTGGCAGTGGTCGCCGGCGCTTCGCCGCGGTGCCGTGAGTAAAGCTGTGCTGCGCAGCGAAATCATCGGTGACCTCGCACAATTCGACGCCTTGACGCCGCACTGGTGGAAACTGTGGCAGCAGAGTCCCTCGGCGACGCCGTTTCAATCTCCCGCCTGGCTGGTGCCGTGGTGGCACGCATTCGCACCCGGTGAACTGGCGACGGTCGCGGTATGGCGCGGCGGCGATCTGGTCGGGCTGGCGCCGCTCTATCTCGAGCATGGGACCGCCGGTTCGAAGCTGCTTCCGGTCGGCATTTCGCTCAGCGACTACCTGGACATTCTGGCTGTCCCTGGGATCGAAGCCGAGGTCGTCGCCATTGTCGCCGAGTCGATCCTCTCGATCGGGTGGGTGCAATGGATCTTGTCGGACTTGCCGCAGGACAGCGTCGCCCTTGCGATGACGCATCCCGAGATGGATTGGCCGACCGCTCATGCCGCCTGCCCCGTGCTCGCCCTCGCCGGCGACGAAACGCTTGCAGGCTGCGTCCCCGCAAGACGCAGACGCCAGTTGCGTCGGGCGCGTCAAGCCGCATCAAGATGCGGCCGGATCGCGATGTCGTCGGCGAGCGGCAGTCCGCAAACCTTCCTCGATCAGTTGATCCGCCTGCACAATATGCGCTGGGCCGAACAAGGAGGCGGTGTGTTGGCCAACGCCGCCGTCGAGCAATTCCATCGGCTCTCACTTCCCGTGCTCGATGCTCACGGTCTGGTGCGATGCTGGCTGTTCGCGATCGATGGCGGGACCGTCGGCGCCTATTACGGATTTCACCACTGCGGCCGTGCCTATGCTTACCTCGGTGGCTTCGACCCTGCTTATGCCGAGGAGAGCCCAGGCGCGATCCTGATTGGCCACGCAATCGCGGAAGCGATCCGCGAAGATGCGCGCGAGTTCGATTTCCTGCGCGGCCAGGAGGCCTATAAATATGGCTGGGGCGCCGTCGACAGGTGGACGATGCGCAGGGTCTGGACGCGGAGTTGATGCATGAGTGTAACCGCACCGAAAGCCGCCCGGCGCCTGACATCGGTCGGGCTGGCGGTTGAAGACTGCGTGGCCGATGGCATTTGCGCCGAAGGCGTTCTCGTCAGACTGGCGCTCCACCTGCCGCCCACAATTGGAGCGGCGGAATTGGCGGAGGTCGTGCTGAAGGTCCAGCCGGCGGATGCCGGCGACGCAGCAAGGCTGCGAAAGGTCGCCGGACTGCTGCGCTGCAAGCCAGACGTCTTCGCCATGTTGCAGGCAACGGGTGGCGCCGTTCGGCATGAGCGCGATGAGGATGAGACGAATGTCGCTGTCGTCAGGCGGCTGGCCTCCAGCTTCGATGCCGCGGCAGCGATTTCGGGAGCCGCGAGTGTCCAACTGGCATCCCTCGGCGATGAGGCAAGGCTCACAGCCACGACCAACGAAATCGTTGCTTGGCTGGAATCGCGAGAATTCACCGGAAGGGAACGGAGCATCCTCGACATCGGTTGCGGCATCGGCCGTTTCGAGCGTGCGCTGTGCAAATCCTTCAAGCGGATGGTCGGCATCGACATATCGCCGCGGATGATCTCCATCGCCTCCGAGCAATGCGCCGCGCTCGGCAATGTCGAGTTGCGACAAACCTGCGGTCTCGATCTGTCCGAATTCGCCGATGCCAGTTTCGATTGCGTGCTGGCGGTGGACAGCTTTCCCTATCTGGTTCTGGCCGGCATGGCTGATCGGCATTTCGACGAAATTGCGCGCGTTCTGAAACGGCCGGGCTGGCTCGCCTTGCTGAACTATTCCTATCGCGGATCACTTCTCTCAGACCGCGATGACATCGGCCGTCTGGCGCAAGCTCATCAATTGCGGGTCCTCATCGACGGCGAGAAGCCGTTTCGGTCGTGGGATGGCGACGCCTTTCTGCTCGCTGGGTGAAGCGGAACATTACAGCGCGATGCCAGTTCGGACGTCGAACAACGGGCACCGACGAGTGTCCCCGATTCGAAGGAGGATATCATGGCATCCGGCGGTAAAAAACATTTCGGCCGCAGCAGCCAGGCAAGAGTGCCGACGCCGGCGCGGTGACCTCACCGGAGAAGGACGAGATCGAAGAAAACGCGGTCTTGTCGAATCGCGACAAGAAGCAGCATGGCCAGGAGCGCGGGCAGGACGGCAATCGGATCAAGTCCGATCAATATCCGGGTCACGCCGCTGACCGATTGCCTAAGGACTGAACGCTACCGCAGCGCGTCCATGGCCCGCGGCGACGAAGGAGCAGCAAGGAAATAAACCTGTGCAAGGGGCCGCTGGTGAGCTTCTTGGCGGTGGACACCGCCTTGTAATGCAAGGCGCTTACCACCACACTAGGATCAAGGGACCGCTATCAAGAGAATGTGATGTCTCGTTCGAGCGACGATACCGCGGATCCGCATGTCGAGATGGCTGTGGATCAGGAGATTGCTTCCCTGCTGGCCGCCATAGAGCAGGAAAAAATTCCAGATCGCCTGACCGAGCTGGCGATCGAATTGCAAAACGCGCTCGTCGAGAAACGTCGACGCGACGTGAAGAACTGACTATCTGCGGCCGTCGACCTCGACATCGAGCTGACCATCCGACAGCTGGTTTCGTCTTTCCATCAATGTCTGCAGCGAACTCTCCCCCAGGAATTCAAGGATGTTGGCGCGCGCACGGTTCAGGCGGCTTTTGACCGTCCCGACCGCGCAACCGCATATGTCGGCGGTTTCCTCGTAGCTCACTCCCAAAACGCCGATCAGCATCAGGACCTCGCGTTGGTGTTCAGGCAGCCTTTGAATAGCGCCGTGAACTTCCCTGCTCTGAACCGTCCATTCCTGGGTAGCTTCCGAAATTGGCCTCGAAGACGCGCAATCGAGCAGGCCGGGCGCCTCCCGGGCAGCGATCTTGACCCGGGTGTAATAAGTGTTGCGCATGATGGTGAAGAGCCACGACTTCATGCGCGTACCGGGTTCGAACTTGTCGATGTTGGCGAGACCCTTGGTCAGTGTCTCCTGCACGAGATCGTCGGCGTCGTCGGGGACGCGGCAGAAGGTGCGCGCGAATGCCCGCAGGGCAGGTATCAGGTCAACGATGGAAACTTCACTGGTTTCCTGGTCGGCCAAAAGGCAGCCTCCGGATGACAATGGTCCAGCTCCCAGAAGAAAGAGTGTGTGAACGCAGCCCCAGCTAAATGCATGGAAGTTTGGTTCGTTCCTCGTGCTGGAGACAACTCTTCATAAATTCTGCGCAGGCGGAGATATCTGTCATCCGATCGGCGCGCACCATCGCCGCAGCAGTCACGGCTCCTCCGACAGCGGTGTCTCCAGCGTCCATTTTTTACGGGAACAAAGCCGCTCACCGGCAGTTTGATGGCTTGACCACTTCAACCTTCCGGTATCGATCGAGGACCTGTCATGGCCAAATCCGCTCGCCCCTCCGCTCGCCAATCGGCAAGTGGACTGGATCAGAATAGCGCGCGCGGAAATGGCGGCGAGTTGCACCAGATCGCGGGGGACGAAACGCCTGCCCTTACGACGGCGCTCGGAACGCCTGTCTCCGACGACCAAAACACATTGCGGATCGGTGAGCGCGGACCATCGCTGATCGAGGACTTTCACTTTCGCGAGAAGATTTTCCACTTCGACCACGAACGCATCCCGGAAAGGGTCGTTCATGCCCGCGGCTACGGTGCGCATGGTTTTTTCGAGACCTACGAGTCACTTGCCAAATACACACGTGCCGACATTTTCCAGCGAGTTGGTGAGAAGACGCCGGCATTCGTTCGTTTCTCGACGGTTGCCGGCAACAAGGGCTCGTTCGATCTCGCCCGCGACGTGCGCGGCTTCGCGGTCAAGCTCTACACCAAGGAAGGCAATTGGGACCTGGTCGGCAACAACATCCCGGTCTTCTTCATCCAGGACGCCATCAAGTTTCCCGACCTGATCCACGCTGCCAAACAGGAGCCCGACCGTGCCTTTCCGCAGGCACAGACGGCGCACGACAATTTCTGGGACTTTATCAGCCTGATGCCGGAATCGATGCACATGGTGATGTGGATCATGTCGGATCGCGCGATCCCGCGTTCCTTCCGCTTCATGCAGGGCTTTGGTGTGCACACGTTCCGCCTCGTCAACGCGAAGGACGAATCCACCTTCGTCAAGTTCATCTGGAAACCCAAGCTCGGCATGCAATCGGTGGTCTGGAACGAGGCGGTCAAGATCAATGGCGCCGATCCCGACTTCCATCGCCGCGATCTGTGGGAGGCCATACAGGCCGGCAATTTCCCGGAATGGGAGTTGACGGTGCAACTGTTCGATCAGGCGTTTGCCGACAGTTTCGACTTCGATATCCTGGATGCAACGAAGATCATTCCCGAAGAGGTCCTCGAACCAATTCCGGTCGGTCGGCTGGTGCTCGACCGGATGCCGGATAATTTCTTCGCCGAGACCGAGCAGGTGGCGTTCATGACGCAGAATGTGCCGCCCGGAATCGATTTCTCCAACGATCCGCTTCTGCAAGGCCGCAACTTCTCTTATCTCGATACCCAATTGAAACGGCTGGGCAGCCCGAACTTTACCCATCTGCCGATCAATGCGCCGAAGTGCCCGTTCGCCCATTTTCAACAGGACGGGCACATGGCCATGCGCAACCCGGCCGGTCGCGCCAATTATGAGCCGAACTCATGGGGACTGGGACCGCGCGAGGATCCGCAGCGTGGCTTCCGTTCTTTCGCCGATGCCGAAGAAGGGCAGAAAGTACGTCTGCGCGCGGAGAGCTTCGCCGATCACTACAGCCAGGCCCGGCAATTCTTCAACAGCCAGACACCACCGGAGCAGCGTCACATCGCGATGGCGCTGACATTTGAACTGAGCAAGGTCCAGGCACCGGCGATCCGCGAGCGCATGGTTTCGCATTTGTTGAACATCGATGAAACGCTGGCGACCACGGTCGCCGACAAGCTCGGCGTCCGTGACCTGCCCGAACCTGCCGAAGCCGCCGTTACGCCGCGTGATGACTTGCCGCCGTCGCCGGCGCTCAGCATCATTCAAAATGGGCCTGATAGTTTTGAAGGCCGCAAAGTCGGTGTCATGCTTAGCGATGGAGCCGATGTCGCGCTGTTCGAGGAACTTCGTTCCGCCATCGAAGCGGAAGGCGCGGTGATGGAGGTGGTTGCGCCCAAGGTGGGCGGCGTCGAAACCGCCGACGGCACTCACATCGAGGCAAGGCACATGATCGACGGCGGTCCATCCGTATTGTTCGACGCGGTGGTGCTGCTCCTCTCCGAGGCGGGCGCCGAGTTGCTGGTCAAGGAGGCCGCTGCGAAGGATTTCGTGTCTGATGCGTTTGCGCACTGCAAGTTCATCGGCTTCACCACAGGGGCCGAGCCGCTCCTGATCAAAGCAGGCGTCGCTCCCGATGCCGATGAGGGGTTGACGCGGCTGGATTCGGCAGCTTCGGTAACTGCGTTTGTGCAGTCATGCCGCAAACTGCGGCTCTGGGCGCGGGAGGCGGCTGTCAAGCTTTGATGCGATGGCGCCAGCTGTTCCGTTGGCGTGTCCGCAGGCCTTGGTTGCCGCCACACCAGCCGCCACCGCGATCTACGAGCGGCCTTCCTTGCTGGACGCTTGTTGCCGCTGCTTTTCCAGGACCTCGTCGGTCCCGACCAGCTTCTTTGCTCCGCCTGAAATGGTCGTGGACACCACCGAGGGCGGATCGCTCGCCGGAAAGGAATCCTCCAACCCCGCCTGCAGTTGGTCCTCGAGCGTCTGTGGTTCTTCGGAACGGCCGGGCGTTCTGCGCGTGTCTATCTTCTCAAGTGCCTGTTTCTTTTTTGGCGAATCGTTGGCGTTCCGGACCAGGGCGTAAAGCTGCTCGATCGCGAATTCCTTGATCGATTCGAAATCGGCCCGATCGTCCTTTGCTGCCTCGATTTGATCAACCATGGCTTTCTCGAAGCGGTCGAGGCTGTCGGCTCCGCAGGCATGGGAAAGGCGCAACAGGGCCTCGTTCAGCATCAACGGAGCGAAATGTGCTGAAGCTTCAAGCCTGAGTTGCCTTAAACGATCCGGAGTGGCGGCCTGCAACTTTGACATGGACAACCTTCTTTCTCCCACAAACGTCTTAACGACATTTGACCGCCGATGTTCCACCAGGCCTGAACATCCTTCACGCCCGGCGAGCTACAGGAACCAGCTTGCTACCAGCCCCGCCGACGCCGCAAGAATCGCCAGGATCGTCACCCCACCCAGGATGTTCGTACTTGTGCTGTTGACCTTGTCACCCATGATCTTGCGGTTGTTGGTCATGATGAGAATGAGAAGCAGCAGCGGCGGCGTTGAAAATCCTTGCACGATGCCGGACCAGACCAGCGCTTTCATCGGGTTGAAGCCGAAGAAATTGAGGCCCACCGCCACCAGCGTTATGACCCCGATCACGATGTAGAATTTGGGAGCCTGCCGGGGTTTGGCATGCAAGCTATTCTTCCATCCCATCGCCTGAGCGAAATCGAAAGCAGCGCCAGCGGTCATGATCGGCACGGCCAGAAAGCCGACGCCAATTACACCGGCCGCAAAGAGAATGCCGGCAGCGTCGCCGGCAAGCGGCCGCAGCGCTTCGGCCGCCTGTGCCGCTGTCTCGATCTGCGTCTGCCCGGCCTTGTAGAGCGTCGACCCTGTCGAAAGGATGATGAAATACATGATCAGATTGGAAAACGTCATGCCGATCAGGATATCGCGGCGGGATCGGCGCAGCTCGCCCTCGGTGGCTCCTTTGCGCTCTTCGAGGCTCGTTCGACCCTTGGCGATCTCCTCCTCCACCTCCTGATTGGACTGCCACGTGTAAAGGTATGCGGAGAGCGTGGTCCCGACGATGGCGACGAGGATGGACAGGTATTCGCGGCTGAACTCGATTTTTGGCAACAGCGTGCCACGCAGAACGGAGGCGGCATCCGGTTTGGCAAGCACCGCGGAGACCACATAGGCAAGCAGAGCCAGAGCCAGCCACCGGAACACATTTCGGATCAATTTATACGATCCGAACACCTGCAGGGCAAAAATGACGATCGCGACGACAATGACGACCAACGGAGCAGGCAGCGGAACAAACAGCACAATGGCCGCCGACATGGCGCCAAGGTCGGCGGCTGCCTCGATCGTGTTGCCAATCAGTACGCCCACCAGCACAGACCATAGCAGCCAACGCGGATAGAAGTCCGATATGACCTTGAAAAGCCCGCGACCCGAAACCTGGCCAAGTTTGGATGAAAGATAGACGACGAGATACATCATCGGCAGCGTGACAGGTGCCGTCCACAGCAGGTCGGGCCCGAACCGCGCTCCGGCGCTCGCGTAGGTACCGATAGCCGAGCAGTCGTCATCGGCCGCGCCGGTGATCAGACCAAGCCCGAGAGCCCGAACGACGCCGCCTTTTTTTGGCTCTCTTGCCCTTTGGCCCTCTTCAGGTGGCTTGTTCATTGAAGGCGCGTCTTTACCGGGGCCACGCAAGAAATCATGACGAACATTCCAATCGGATGCCGATGAAGCAGCCGTTTCAAGCTGCATTGAGATCGAGTTCGAACCTCTGGTCAGGCTTTTTGTTCCTGGACACAGTCCCGGTCCGCGACGGCGATTCATCCCATGCGGGTTCTTTCGGCGGAGCCGAACATCGAAGCGAATGCTCCGTTCCCCTGAAGAAGAGAATGCTTGTGTCGAAGCCTGTCATTCAGGCGACGTGGCACAAAATTATTCTTTGAAGGAATGTCCAGCGGCGCCAAAGTCGAGTGTGGGGCCCGGCTGTTCATCCGCTTCGTCAGCGGCTCGTACCGCCGCCGATCACCATCCGCACGCCGAGGCCGATGATGAGACAGCCGGCGAGCCGCTGCTGCCAAAGCCTTGCGCGAGGGTGCCGCATGACCCATGCGCCGGCCGCGCCCGATGCCAAGGCGTAGGCTCCCAGCACCAGCACACCGGTTATCTTCTGTGTTGCGCCAAGCAGCACCAGCTGCAACGTGACGGAGCCCCTATGCGGATCGACAAATTGCGGCAGGAACGCAACCATGAACATCAAAGGCCAGGGATTGCTCAGATTGGCGATCATTCCTTCCCGGGCGGCGGCGAGCGGCCGCAGGGCCTTGAGGTCACCCGTGGGAATGGTTGCCGAGGATGAAAGCAGCAGCCGGATACCCAGCCAGACGATGTAGGCCGCCCCGGCCCATCGAAGCAGATTGAACGCCAGGGGCGAGGCGTGGACAAGCGAGGACAGGCCGAATGCAATCAGCGGAAGCTGCACAAGTCCGGCGCCCAGCGTCATGCCGAGCACCGTGAACAGCGCCACGTCGCGCCCCTGCCCGATGCCGCGTGCCATCACCAGCATGCTGTCGGGGCCTGGCGGCATCTGCATCAGAATGACGGTTCCGACAAAAGCTATCCACAATGAGGGATCGATGGGACATCTCCGCTCGCGTTGCCGATGACATCAAAGCGACCAGCCGTCATCCGGGTTCCGCGGCAAATGAAAATGTCCCATCGCGAAGAACCAGGCAGAACCGTCAGATGGAACGCGGTGCCAGTCCTGGAAGTTGAAAAGCCGGAGCCGTTCCTGAACCGGTTTTGGAGGCCTGACCCGTGCATGAACCGATAAACGCCTTCCCGCTCCCGCTGGACACTCCTCCGATGGAGGCCAGGCTTGCCGATGAAATCCCCAGGGACGGGAACCGCTGGCAGTACGAGCCCAAATGGGACGGATTTCGCTGCCTGGCTTTCAAGAGCGACAACGCCGTTGACCTGCGCGCCAAATCCGGCAAGCCGCTCGGCCGCTATTTTCCAGAAATCACGGAGATTTTGCGTGACCTCAAGCGCGGGCACTTCGTCATCGACGGCGAGATTGTCATTGAGGTTGACGGTGAGCTTTCCTTCGAAGCGCTGCAGATGCGCCTTCACCCAGCACAAAGCAGAATCCGCAAACTGAGTTCGCAGACGCCTGCCAGTCTGATCCTCTTCGACATGCTTGCCAGGCCGGGCGGCGAGGTCATCACGGGCAAGCCACTTGTCGAAAGGCGGCGAGCGATCGAGGACTTCGCGACCTCCTCGAACAGTCCAGATCTTCGCCTGTCGAAGTGCGCTTATGATGCAGCCACGGCGGCTCGATGGCTAAACGGCTCCGGCCATGCATCGACCGACGGCATCGTGGCCAAAGTGCTCGATGAGCATTATCTGTGCGGCGAACGTGCGATGGTGAAGGTAAAGCCGAGGCGCACCGCCGATTGCGTTGTCGGCGGTTTCCGCTATCTCGCGGACAGTCGTGAGGTCGGCTCGCTGCTCCTCGGCCTCTACAATGACGACGGCAAGCTCGATCACGTCGGCTTCACGTCGACCATCGCCAGGACCGACAGAGGAGCGCTCACGCGCCGGCTGGAAGGGCTGCGGTCAGAGCCCGGATTCACCGGCAAGGCGCCCGGCGGCCCGAGCCGCTGGAGCACGGAGCGCAGCGGACAATGGGAACCCTTGGAACCTGAACTGGTGGTGGAGGTCCGCTTCGACCACGTTACCGGCAATCGGTTTCGCCACGGCACCAAACTGCTGCGCTGGCGCCCCGACAAGGCGCCACGGCAATGCACGTTCGAGCAGATCGAATAGACCGCTCCGGGGAGATCGCTTCCAGAAACCTGTCACGATTTATTGTGACGAAGGAACCAACTCGGGATTCACCGGTTCGGACACCATCCGCCGGAGCTACCCTGACATGCCAAATGCAGCAGAAATTCTCATCGATACGCTCGTCGCCTGGGACGTGGAGGTGGTGTTCGGCTTGCCGGGAGACGGCATAAACGGCGTCATGGAAGCGTTGCGGACGCGGCGCGACAAGATTGCCTTCGTTCAGGTCCGGCATGAAGAATCGGCTGCCTTCATGGCATGTGCGTATGCCAAGTGGACAGGTAAGCTGGGCGTGTGCCTTGCGACGTCCGGTCCCGGCGGAACACATCTTCTGACCGGCCTCTATGACGCCAAGCTCGACCAGGCTCCGGTGCTGGCGATTACGGGCATGCAGTTCCACGATCTGATCGAGACGTTCACGCAACAGGATGTCGATCTGACGCGCGTGTTCAATGATGTCTCCGTTTATAACGCCCATGTTGCCGATGCCGCGCATATGGAAAACGTCGCCAGCCTTGCCTGCCGAACCGCGCTGGCGCGCAAGGGCGTCGCACATCTTTCGATTGCCAGCGACATCCAGGAGCAGGAGCGCGATCCGTCGAAGCGCTCCAAGCGCAATCGCCCGGCGCACACGCCGCAGGATATGTTCGCCGCTCACAGCGTACCGCTGGACGTTGAGCTCGACAAAGCCGCCGACATTCTCAATGACGCTTCGCGGGTTGCGATCCTGGCCGGACGCGGCGCCATCGGCGCGGCCGCCGAACTCGAACACACGGCGCGCCTGCTGCAGGCGCCTGTCGCGAAGGCCTTGCTGGGCAAGGCGGTGCTGCCGGACGACCATCCCTACACCACCGGCGGGATCGGCATTCTTGGAACCCTGGCTTCGCAAGAGGCGATGGAGAGCTGTGACGCGGTGCTGATTGTCGGTTCGACCTTTCCCTATATCGAATACTACCCGCAGCCCGGGCAGGCCCGTGGCGTCCAGATCGACTGCGATGCGCAGCGGATCGGCTTGCGCTTTCCAGTCGAAGCCGGCCTTGTCGGCGACGCGGCCGAGACATTGCGCGCGCTCAACCAACGTCTGACGCAGAAGCCCTCCGATGAGTTCCTGCACCGTTCCCAAGAGACCATGAGAAAATGGCGCGAGATGATGCGGCAGTCGGAAGACATGCAGGCGCAACCCTTGAAGCCACAGGCGATTGCCCGGGCGTTCGGACAACGGTTGGCCGACGACACGGTGCTGGCCACGGATTCCGGTCAGAACACGGAACTGGCCGCCCGCCATGTCGATCTTCGCAGCGGCCAGGCATTTGGGGTGTCCGGATCGCTGGCGTCGATGGCTTGCGGTCTCGCCTACGCCATCGCTGCCGGCATAGCATTCCCCGGTCGCCCGATTGCCGCCATCGTCGGCGATGGCGGCTTTGCCATGCAGCTCGGCGAATTCTCGACGGCGGTGCGCTACAAGATCCCGCTGAAGGTTCTGGTGATCAAGAACAACATGCTCAATCAGATCGCCTGGGAGCAGATGATGTTTCTGGGGAATCCGCAATTCGGCTGCGAATTGCAGCCGATCGATTTTGCCATGGCGGCGGAAGCAATGGGCGCCAAGGGTTTTCGCATCGAGCGGACCGATCAGATCGAGACGGTTCTCGACCAGGCTTTCGCCACGGAAGGCCCTGTCGTGATCGAAGCGCTGGTCGATGCCTATGAGCCGCTGATGCCGCCCAAAATGCCGGCAGACTATGCCAAGAACTTCCGCCAGGCCCTGCCGCGAACACCGGGACACGAACGCATAGAAGAAAATATCGCCCGGGAGCCGGCGAAATCGATGATGGACGCCTAGAGGCGGCGCAAGGAGGTGGGAACAGCGCGCCTCCTTGGCTTCATTCTGGATCTTTCCAGATGAACCGGTGCTCTTCCGGGTGACGGATGCGGATCATGAGCTTCGACGCGCTTTTTTCGACCTCCATCTGCTACGGTAACGGCGCTCCGCAGGCCGGTTGGACTCTGGCGCTCCCCATCACATTGCCACTGGCGGCAATCCTTTTGCTGTATGTTGCCGGCGCCAACCGACTGTGGCGACGGAGCGGACGCGGACGTCGCTTGCGATCACGGCAGGCCTTCCAGTTTGCTGCCGGCTGGGCCGTCCTGGCGTTCGCCCTTGTAAGCCCGATCCATGCGTTGGGCGAACATGTGTTTGCGGCGCACATGATCGAGCATGAATTGCTGATGGTGGTCGCAGCGCCTCTGCTGGTTACCTCCCGCCCGACAGCGGCGATGATGTGGGCACTGCCGGTACAACTGCGCCAGATATTCGGAGCGGCCGGACATGCAAATACGCTTCGGGCGATCTGGGCGTTCATCAGCCGCCCTGTGGTCGCGACCGTCCTGCACGGAGCCGCGATATGGATTTGGCATCTCCCGGCGCTGTTCGAGGCTGCCCTCCAGCAGGGTTTCCTGCACTATGCCCAGCACGCGAGCTTCCTCGGCACCGGGCTTTTGTTCTGGTGGGTGCTGCTGCCTCGCCCTGGCCGCGAGCACGCTCGCGGCAATGCGGTGATGCATCTCTTCTTCACCTCGCTCCACACCGGGCTGCTCGGGGCTTTGCTCGTTGTCTCGCCAAAGCTGTGGTATCCGGCCAACGCCGTCGGCTCGGATCTGTGGGGGCTCAGCCCGCTCGAGGACCAGCAACTTGCAGGCTTGATCATGTGGATTCCCGCTGGCCTGATCTATGGCGGAGCCGCACTGCTCTTGGTCGCTTTCTGGATTCAAACGAGCAGTCGGCGGCATCAGGCTCCCCAGGAGTTGCGCATCGTCTAACCCGCACCGCTTCACGTCGGTTTTCGCCGGGGCGGTGTTGCCAAGCATCCTTTTTCAGTCAGCTGCGTTATGGCCTTGGCAACGATGGTGGATCCTTCATGGCGAGGTGCATGAGTCCGTTGGCCGGCTCTCGCAGGCGGACACGACCGCGAATGTCGCTTGCCTTTACATGTCCAACGCAAATCCTGACTGACATTGTTCCGGGAAAGGCCGCGCAACAGCGTTTGAGGTGGGTCAGCGCAGCGCCGATGTTGGTATTGGCAGGATGCGGCGATCGGCAGTCGGCCCTCCATGCACACGGTGCGAACGCCCGGAGAATCCTTGATCTGATCTGGTCTTTCAGCGCAGTCGCGGTGGCCACGTGGCTGCTTGTCATGCTGGTCTTGGCGGCAGCGCTTTTGCATCGCCGCCTGTCCGAGACAACGCGCTCGCCGCTCGAGATCGATTCACATCAGGAGCGCCGATTTACCCGCGCTGTCGGCAGCGCCATTGCGTTGACCGTTCTGGTGCTCGTCATGATGACGATAGCGAGTTTTTTCGCCGGCAAATCCATTGCTTCGCTGAGCGGAACGGAAACGCTTGCCGTGCGGATCACGGGGCACCAATGGTGGTGGGAGGTCCGGTATGCCGGTAATGATCCCTCGCAATCGATCGTCACGGCAAATGAAATCCATGTCCCGGTTGGCGAACCGGTCAAGGTCGAACTCGATTCGCTCGATGTCATTCATAGCTTCTGGGTGCCGAACCTTGCCGGTAAGCGCGATCTCATTCCGGGCCGGCTAAGCCAGCTTACCCTCATCGCCGATAAGCCCGGCATCTATCGTGGCCAGTGTGCCGAATTCTGCGGCTATCAGCACGCCCATATGGCCATCACCGTCATCGCGGAAAGCCGCGAAGCGTTCGAAGCATGGCAATCCAGGCAAAACGCCGTCGCATCGGCGCCTGGCGGCGAGGAAGAACGCCGCGGCCAACAGGCATTTCTTTCCACCGGCTGTGCGCTCTGCCATACGATAAGAGGCACGCCTGCCAGCGGAACGGTCGGACCTGATCTTACCCATCTCGCCAGCCGACGTGCACTGGCCGCGGATACGCTGGCCATGACCCCTGGCGCACTCGCCGCCTGGATTGCCGATCCACAGTCGATAAAGCCTGGCGCCAAGATGCCGCGCATTGCCCTTAGCGCCGACGATCTCAACGCGGTCGTCACCTATCTCGGAAGCCTCGAATGAGCGGCATTGCGGGAAAGCCGGCCGAGCATACCGAGCAGGGCTTGAAAGGCATCCGTGACACCGGCCTCGAAGAGGTGAGACTGCGCGCTTTTCTGGCGCATGCCTGGCGAACGCCGAAAGGCTTCTACGGCTGGCTGGTCACGGTCGATCACAAGCTGATCGGACGGCGCTATATCGTGACGGCTTTCCTGTTTCTCATCCTTGCGGGTCTATCAGCGCTCGCCATGCGTTTCCAGCTTGCCCAGCCTGAGGCCGGCCACATCGGCCCCGATCTCCACAACCAGCTGTTCACCATGCATGGCACGACGATGATGTTTCTGTTCGCCGTGCCGGTGATGGAAGCTTTCGCCATTTACCTGGTGCCGCTGATGATCGGCACTCGCAATGTCGCCTTTCCGCGGCTCAATGCATTCAGCTACTGGGTCTATCTTTCCGGCGGGCTGATGATCTGGATCGCCTTTGCCTTCGAAACCGGTGCGGATGCCGGCTGGTTTTCCTACGTACCGCTCGCCGGACCCGAATATGGCATCGGCAAGCGCCCCGATTTTTGGGCGCAGATGGTGACCTACACTGAAGTGTCCGCGCTCGCGGTAGCGGTCGAGATCATCGCGACAGTGTTCAAACAACGTGCTCCCGGCATGTCGCTCGACCGCATCCCGCTCTATGTCTGGTCCGTCCTCGTTACGGCTTTCGTCATCCTGTTCGCCATGCCGGCCGTGATGGTCTCGAGTACAATGCTGATCCTGGACCGCCTGGTCGGCACGAAATTTTTCGATCCCGCAGCAGGCGGCGATGCACTGCTGTGGCAGCATCTGTTCTGGTTCTTCGGCCATCCCGAGGTCTACATAATCTTCATTCCGGCGACCGGCTTCGTCTCCGCGATCCTGCCGACCTTCGTTCGCCGCCCGATCTTCGGCTATCTCGGCATCGTCCTGTCGTTGATCTCGATCGGTTTTCTTTCCTTCGGCCTGTGGGTGCACCACATGTTCGCTACCGGCCTGCCGCAGCTCGGCGAAAGCTTCTTTACCGCTTCCTCGATGATGATCGCCATTCCGAGCGGCATTCAGATCTTCTGCTGGATTGCGACGATCTGGGGCGGCCGGCCGATCTTCGCCACGCCCATGCTTTTCGTGCTCGGCTTCATCTTCACCTTTGTGATCGGCGGCCTGACCGGGGTCATGGTCGCCTCGGTGCCGCTCGACCTGCAGGTGCACGACACCTATTTCGTGGTTGCCCATTTCCACTATGTGCTGGTCGGGGGCGCCGTCTTCCCCCTGCTCGGCGCCGTTTATTACTGGTTTCCCAAGATCACCGGACGCATGCTGTCGGAGAGGCTCGGCCGCTGGAATTTCTGGCTCGTCTTCCTCGGGTTCAATCTCACCTTCTTCCCCATGCATATTCTCGGTCTGCAAGGCATGCCGCGCCGCGTTTATACGTATCCGCCGGCGAGCGGCTGGGGCGAGATGAACCTCCTCATCAGCCTCTCTTCACTGGTGGTGTTCGCCGGCTTTGCGCTTTTCTTCCTGAACCTCCTGCTCAGCCTTCGCAACGGCCGCATTGCCGGAGACAATCCCTGGGGCGCGAGCACGCTCGAATGGGCGACGACGTCGCCGCCGCCCTCCTACGATTTTTCGCGGCTGCCCGTGGTAACTCACCGCGAACCGCTTTGGGCCGAGCCCGATACGCTTCCCGTGGTCGAGGGTCTGCGTGTCGACGCACGCGAGGTGCTCGCCGGCACGGTCGCCGATGCGGTGCCGCAACTAAGGGTGCCATCGGCTGACAACTCGATCTGGCCGCTGCTGTCGGCCATTGCGGTGGGCGGCGCATTTCTCGGTTCGATATACACGCCATGGGCGGTGGTCTGGGGAGCGATCCCGGTTTCGATCGGCTTCATCTGTTGGTTCTGGCCGAAAGGCGAGCCGGAGGACGAGGAATGAGGCACCGTCCCGTCGCCGACGTCAGCCACCTGCCCACATATGATTTCGGGTCGGCGAGCCCGATGTGGTGGGGAACCCTTGCCTTCATTGCTCTCGAGGCAACAGGTTTTGCCTTGGCGATAGGCACCTACTTCTATCTGGCTGTGCTGGCCCGGCATTGGCCCATCGGAGCCCCGGCGCCAGATTTGCTGCCGGGCACGGCAGCGTTGATTATTCTGGTTGCGAGCGTCGTGCCCAACCACCTGATCGAGTTTTGGGCGCGTCGCCAGGACCTCGCGAAAGTTCGCCTTGGCATGGTCGTCATGTCGATCGTCGGGATTCTTCCGCTGATCGTTCGCATCTGGGAATTTCCGGCTCTGCGGATTTCCTGGGATCAGAACGCTTACGGATCGATCGTGTGGTTCCTGCTTGGACTGCATACGACGCATCTTCTTACCGATGTCGGCGACACGATCGTCCTGGCGGTTCTCATGTTCACGCAAAAAGGCAAGGCGGGCCGCCGCTTCAGCGACGTCTCGGACAATGCGTTCTACTGGGACTTCGTCGTCGTCTCATGGGTCGTGCTCTATCTTGTTATTTATTGGGCTCCGAGGATGTGAGATGCAGGCGATCCGTACCGGCGTTTCCTGGGCAGGCCTGGTCAGCGGGCCAGTTGCGTGGGCAATAGCCCTGCAGCTCGATTACTCCATTGCATCCTGGCAGTGCCATGCCGGCTTTCGTCCCACTGCCTTGTTCTCATTGATAGGCGCCGCTGTCGCCCTGGCAGGCACGCTGCTGTCGTGGCACGCCGTTCATGACCGCGGACATGGTACGATCCCGCCCCGGAGGGCGCGCACGCGTGCGTTCCTTGCCAGGACTTCGGTGGGCGTCGGGGCGCTGTTCACGCTCATCTTGCTGGCGCAAGTGGTGGCAGGGCTGATCTTCAGCGGGTGCGAACTGTGACGACGCCAAAGACGCGGAGATTGGCCATCCACCGCCGGTACGCGCTTTGGCCTGCCACGGGCATTCCATTCCCACCCGTCATTTCTCGGGCGGTCGTACTCGTCTTGTCGTCGTTGGCGCTTTGCACCGAGCTGCGGGCGAGCGAAATCCAGAGGGGTGAATATCTCACGCGAGCGGCCGACTGCATCGGCTGCCACACGTCCAATCCGAGCCGCCCCTTCGCTGGAGGCTATCGCGTGCCGACACCGTTCGGCGATGTATACTCGACCAACATCACACCAGATCTCGAAACGGGCATCGGACGCTATTCCGCGGACGAGTTCGTGCGAGCCGTCAAGAAAGGTATCAGGCGCGACGGAGCCGATCTCTACCCCGCCATGCCCTATGACAGCTTCGCCGCAATGAGCCGCGAGGACGTGCTTGCAATTCGGGCCTATATCCTTGCGCAGCCGCCGATTTCCCAGCCGCGGCCGCGAAACATTCTGCCTTTTCCATTCAACCAGCGCTGGACGGTTGCGCTGTGGAAGCTCGCGAATCTCCAAACCGGCAGTTTCACGCCTGATCGGAGCCGGACCGCAGCATGGAACAGGGGAGCCTACCTTGTCGAGGTGCTCGGCCACTGCGGTGCCTGCCACACGCCAAGGAATGCGACGTTCGGCATGGATGAAGACCACAAGCTTGCCGGCGGCACCGCCGGCATCTGGCACGCCTTCAACATCACCAGCGACAAGATCGCAGGCGTCGGCGGCTGGAGCAACGAAGAGCTGTCTCGATTTCTCAAAACCGGCGCCGTGCCCGGGAAGGCCTACGCGGGCGGGCCGATGGCGGAAACGGTCATGAACAGCCTGCAGCATCTTTCCGACGACGACATCCAGGCTATTGTCGCCTATCTCAGGGACGTGCCCACCCAACCGGGAGACGAGAAGCAGCCGCGTTTCTCATGGGGTAACGCGGCCGCCGCCGCGGCCGACGGCGATGCTGGAACCGAGGGGATGACGCAAGGCAGCGGGACCGCAACCGGCGATGATCTCTATCGATCGCTCTGTTCGACGTGCCATGGGGCGAACGGAGGCGGATCGCCCGACGGATACTATCCGTCCTTGACCCGCAACAGCACCCCCGGCGCGGCCACGCCCGAGGATGTCGTCATGACCATCCTTGAAGGCGTCAAAGCTGGTGACGTGGCCGGGCGTCAATCGATGGCGGCCTTCGGCGGCTGGCTGGACGATGGCCAGGTGGCAGCTCTTGCAAATTACGTCACCGCGCGGTTCGGAAATCCCGACCTCAGCGTCACCGCGGCCGATGTACGCCAGATGCGAGCAGGAACGACAACCAGCCAGACAATCATGATTCTGGCGGCTCAATCACTTGTAGCGGGCGCCGCCGTGTTGATGCTTGGCCTGCTGCTTTTGCTGGCAAGACGCCTGCGCCGTGGGGCGACTTCAGCGCGCCTCATGTTCGCGCATAGAGATAGGCGGTAATGTCGCGCGCCTCTTGAAGCGACAGATTTGTATTGGGCATGGCCGCCTTCGGGTCTACATCCCGCGCCCTGCTGATCCAGCGCATCATCGCATCCGGGGTGGCTCGCGACGCCCCGATATATCCTCTTTCGACGACGCCTTGCAGGGACGGACCGACGGTGCCATGGGCGCCGGGTACCCCCGGGATTTCGTGACATCCGCCACAGCCGTGGCGGATCATTGCCGGGACGGCCCGGTCAGGGTCGCCACCGATGGCCTGTGCAATGGTGGTTTCCCGGAGATTGTCGCCGCGGACCAAGTTGACGGCGCAAACTACCGGAATAATGACGATTGCCGCGGATACGCCTGCCACCCAGGGCAGCGCGGATGGCATCAGCCTGACGGGTTGTCGGCTCATCCGCGCATGCCATCGCAGTCGCAAAACGCGGCCCGATCGCAGCCCCAGGGAAAGGAGCAATGTCCGGCAGCGCTCCGAGGCACCAATCTATTTGTTGCAGTTCTGCACATTCGACGTTGTCGTGCCGGAGGCGGTGTTTGTGTCGGTATCATTGCCCGCGGCGTCCTTGCAGCGGTCGCTCATGCCGTTCGGGGTGGTTGTCGAATTTGTTGCGTTCGGGTCAACGGGGGTTGTCGAAGTACCGGAACCGGAACCGGCGGTACCATTGGCATCATTCGTGGTTCCGGGCGTCGTGCCCGAACCGCTGTTGGAGCTTGAACCGTTCGACTGCGCCATTGCCGATGTGGCCAATGTGAGCGCGAGCACAGCGGTGGAGAGAAGTTTGACAATCATGGTGGATCTCCTAGTTGTGTACCGCCACCAAACCAATCCTTTGCTGATAGTTCCCGGCGAAATCGTGTTCAGCGAAATTCCTGTGAAACGGTTTCAGGCTAACGCAGACTGTTAGCCGCGCGACGGCAGTCTGTATAAGCGCCGCTTGTTGCGCCGTCCGGCCGCGGAAGCAGCGCCAGCCGCATATCCTCGCCAAACACATCGTCGCTCACTGGTGGCCGCTGCAAGCGCCCTCAAACGCCCGATCATCCCTGGATCGTGCAGGAAACAGCTCAATCATCGCAACGAAAATCACACCAACGGGCCGAACACGAATGTAGCAAGCAGAACAAGGAAAATCACAGCGATAACTGCGACCGCCCACATGACAATCCTTCTTGTCCCCCGTTGCTCTTGCTTGCGAGAGATATCTTCTGACACAGTACGAAATCCTTGCTGCAAAATTCAACTGACGATAAGGCTCGGCGCCTGCATGGCCCGGACCTGCCGAATTGGCACCCGGGCCGCGTCTTGGAGTTGGCCGCAGCCGGGGCTCACACGCCTACCAGCCCTGCCGACCGTACCAGTCATCGATATCGCGCCGCACACGGTCCTTTTCGAGGCCGTAACGCTCCTGGATCTTGCCTTCGAGTTGATCGCGCTTGCCGGCGATGCGGTCAAGGTCATCATCCGTGAGTTTACCCCACTGCTCCTTGACCTTGCCTTTCACCTGTTTCCAGTTTCCTTCCACGCGGTTCCAGTCCATGACACCGTTCTCCTTCGGTTTGAAAACGTCTAACCTCGGAGAGCAAACGCAAATCAACGACGGATGTTCCTGGAACTCGACAGCAAGGCGCTTGTCTTGCTCTCACAGGCCGCGATCCATTCCTTTACGCTCAGTCTGCGTCATCAATTGAGGTCGAGCGGAATTCGGGTGGTGGAGATGGCTCCGCCAATTGTCGATACCGGTCTCGTTGGCAGCACCCGCAGCGGAGGAACAGCCAACCGTATGATGGTCAGTCCGGACGAATTCGCCACCGAGGCGCTGCGCATTCGAAGCGGACAAGGACGAGGTGCTTGTCGGTATTTTGGCCCATACGCGCCGGATGGGCGAAGCTTTGTTCGAGCGGATGAACAATCACTCCTGAGCCATTATGGGATCGCCGTCGCGGTTGCGGCAATCCGCTGGTTTCCGTGCGTCCCTCGAGGTTTTGTCAGCTATGTCCCCGGGGTCGGAACACAGACTGGATGGTAGGCCCGGAAGGTCAACGTTTCTACAGAATCAACTCGTTGTGGCTGATCCCACTCCTGCAAGGCGGGCAAATCATGGACTGGAGCGGCGGCCTCATTCTGTAAAATCCGGGCGTTGGCAGCTTTGCCAGCTAAGCAGCGACGCCACCTAAATAGGCGCTGATAACCGCTTCATTGCTCGCGAGATCGCTGCCTGGTCCCTCAAGAACAACGCGTCCGGCCTTGAGAACGTAGCCGTAGTCGGCGAATTTCAAGGCGACTTTGCTATTCTGCTCCACAAGCAGAATGGTCACGCCTTCACGATTGAGGCGCTGCACGATGTTCATGACTTCCTTGATCAGTTGCGGCGCCAGACCCATGGAAGGCTCATCGAGCAACAGCACCTTGGGCGCGGCCATGAGGGCTCTGCCGATCGCCAGCATCTGCTGCTCGCCTCCCGAGAGGTTCCTTGCATCGCCATTCTGTCTGCGCGCCAGGATGGGGAAGAGCTCAAAAACATGATCCAGCCGCCGCCGGCGCTCGACGTCGTCGGCAAGCGTGAACGAGCCCAGGTCGAGGTTCTCCCTGATCGTCATGTCGCCGAAAATACGCCTTCCCTCCGGGACGTGGACGAGCCCGCGATGCGGCAGGCGATGGGCAGGGACTTTGGTTATGTCCTCGCCCAGGAAGCGGACACATCCGGAGGATGCGGCAACAAGGCCGGACAGCGTGCGCAGGGTGGTGCTCTTGCCCGCACCATTCGCGCCAAGCAGGGCGACGATCTGGCCGCGCTTGACCGAAAGGCTGACACCATGAAGGGCTTCGATGCCGTCATAGCGTGCGACGATGCGGTCCGCGGAAAGAACGATTTCGGCGTCCATCAGTCCTCCGTACCGAGATAGGCTTCGATGACCCTGGGGTCTTTTCGCACGGCCTCCGGCGGTCCGTCGGCGATCTTCTGCCCATAGTCGAACACCACGATCTTCTCCGACACCTGCATGACCAGGCCCATATCGTGCTCGATCAGCAGGACGGTGACACCGGTTTCGTCACGGATGCGGCGGATCAGGTGAGCAAGGTCCAGCTTCTCGCGCTCGTTCAGGCCGGCGGCGGGCTCGTCCAGCAGGATGAGCTCGGGCGCCGACGCCAGGGCTCTTGCGAGTTCGAGCCGCCGTTGATCGCCATAGGAAAGACCACCGGCACGGCGATGCGCATGCTGCTCGATGCCGACAAAATCGAGCCAGCGCATGCCAGCCGCGCGGATCGTCTCCTCCTCGCGCCGCTGTGCCGGCAAGTGCAGGATCGCCGACATGATGCCGTGGCGGCTGCGGCAATGCTGGCCGGACATGGCGTTTTCCAGAACGGTCATTTCCTTGAACAGCCGGATGTTCTGGAACGTGCGGGCGAGGCCGAGCGCGGTGATGCGATGCGGCGGCAAGCCGGTGATTGGCCGGCCGCCCAGACTGATCGAGCCGCCCTTCGGCTTGTAGAAGCCGGTCAGGCAATTGAAGAGTGATGTCTTGCCGGCCCCGTTCGGCCCGATAAGACTGTTGATGGCGCCTTTCTCAACCGAGAACGAAATGTCGTGAAGGACTTTCAGTCCTCCGAAACTGAGACGCAGGTCGCGGACTTCCAGCAGCGCCATGGTCAAACTCGCTTGTCCGGCCACAGCCCGTTCGGCCTGAAGAGCATGATTGCCAGCAGCGCAACCGCGGTCACCAGGGGACGATAGGTTCCCGCGCCGCGCAGCACCTCCGGAAGCAGGGCCACGAGAACAGCACCAAGGACGACGCCGGGAATGCGGCCCATGCCGCCCAGGACGACGCCGAGAAGGATGAGCAGCGATTGGTTGAAGGTGAAACTCTCCGGCGAGATGGCCGTCATCTTGGCTGCGTAGAGGCATCCGGCCACGGAAGCGATCACAGCGCCCATCATAGGCTTGCAGCTTGGCCGTGACACGGTTGATGCCGATGCCAGCGGCGGCGTCCTCATCGTAGCGAACGTAGAACCAGGCTCGTCCCATTCGCGATCGCTCGACGCTCAGACAGACGAAGGCGGTGAGAAGCGCAAGCACCAGGAACGCATAGTAGAAGTGCTGCACCTGCATCAGCCTGAAGCCGAATATCTCCGGGCGCTCGATGCCGATGAGTCCGCTCGCGCCACCGGTGATGTCGAGGTTGCGGGCGATGATGCGCACGATTTCGCCGAAGCCCAGCGTCACGATCGCCAGATAGTCGCTGCGCAATCTCAATGTCGGAGCCCCGATGATGATGCCGGCCACGCAGGCGGCGACCATGGCGACCGGGATGGTAAGCCAGAAATTGAACCCGAATTCCGCGGTCAGGATGCCTGATGTGTAGGCGCCGACCGCGAAGAAGGCGGCGTAGCCGAGATCGAGCAGGCCTGCATAGCCGACGACAACGTTGAGGCCGAGGCACAGAACGACATAGAGCAGCGCCGTGGTTGCCACCTCCGTCACATAGGCGTTGGCGAATTGCGGCAACACCAGCGCGCAGGTGAGCGCCGCCAGGCCGGGCAGCACGACGGACCAGCGCATCAATTGCGGTTGCCCGGCGGTCGGCATGGTTCTCACTTCGTCGGTCATCACACCCGCTCCACGACAGAGCGTCCAAGAAGGCCGGTCGGCTTGAACACAAGGAACAGGATCAGGGTCCCGAACACGAAGACGTCACGCCACTCCGAGCCGACGAAGGGCAAGGACGAACCGAAAGCTTCGAGCAGGCCGAGCAGCAATCCGCCGAGCATGGCGCCCGGCACGCTGCCGATCCCACCTATGACCGCGGCGGTGAAGGCCTTGAGCCCCATGATGAAGCCCATGAAGAAATGGACACTGCCATAATAGGCGCCGGCCATGACCCCGCCGCCGGCAGCGAGCGCCGAGCCCATGAAGAAGGTCAAGGCGATCACCCGGTCGACATCGATGCCCATCAGGCGGCTCGCCCCCATGTCGATGGACACGGCGCGCATCGCCTTGCCGTACATGGTGCGTGAGACAAAGGCCTGCATGCCGGCCATAAGAGCGATGGAGGCGGCCACCAGCACCATCTGCGTGTAGGTGATGTGAACGGTGGAAATATCCACGCCGGCAAAACCGAGGTCCGTGTTGAAGGCGTAATGCCGCCCGCCTGTCAGGGCGAGTGCCGTGCCGTTCAGCACCATCGACGCGCCGAGCGCCGTGATGAGGATGGAGAGGCGCGGCGCATTGCGCATCGGCCTGTAGGCGAAGCGTTCGATGATGACGCCGAGCAAGCCGACAGCCAGCATCGACACAAGCAGGGCGCAGACCACGCCCAGCCAGCCATTGCCGACCCATATGCCGACGAAGGAGAACACGATGAGGCCGACGAAGGCGCCGTTCATGTAGATGTCGCCATGGGCGAAATTCAGGAGCTTGATGACGCCGAAGACCATGCTGTAGCCAAGCGCGATCAGGGCATAGAACGAGCCGACGATAAGACCGTTCACCAGTTGCTGAATAAGCAGGTCGAGCGTCATTGATGCTCCAGGGCAGAATTGAAAAAGTCTTGTCTGAGCGCAGCGTCGGCACACCAGACAATCGGCGGTGACGCCGAGGCCGCCACAAGGCCTGCCTCGGCGTCAATCCGGTTGGCCTTTATTCGGCTACCCACTTGCCGCCCTTGGCGATCACCGGGCGGAAATTCGAGGTCTGGAGCGTGTTCTTGTCGGTGAACTTGATTTCACCAGCAAGGCCCTTGAAGTCGCTCGCCTTGAGCGCCTCGATGATCGCTTTCTGATCCGCCGACTTGGCCCGCGTGATCGCATCGACGATCAGGTCGCCCACATCGTGGGAGAGCGCCGCATAGGCGCCGGCGTCGCGGCCATAGGTTTCCTTGTACTTGGCCTTGAAGTCGGCGGCGCCGGACAAGAGGTCGACAGTCGGGGGAGACAACAGGTACACGCCCTCACCGGCCGACCCGGCGATCTCCAGATATTCCGGTGAATTGTTGCCGTCGCCCAGCACAATGCCGCCCTGGAACCCGGCCTGCCGGAGCTGCTTGGTGAGCAGGGCGCCACCGGCATGATATGCGGTCCAGAAGACAGCGTCGGCGCCGCTCGATTTGATCTTGGTGACGACCGCCGAATAGTCCTGCTCGCCGGCCGTGGTGGTCTCCTTGGCGGCAATTTCGCCGCCTGCGCTCTTGAAGGCTTCGGCGGTCAGCTTGGCCAAGTCGGACGAATAGGCATCGCCTTCGTCCACGACCGCGATCTTCTTGTAGCCGTTCTTCTTGAAGAGCTCGACGGCTGTCGTCGCCTGCATGTCACCGGTTGAATTGGCTAGGAAGGCATTGCCCTGATTGGCGGCGACCAGCTTGGTCGAGTTCGCTCCGATGATGACGAATGGAATGCCGGCGTCACCATAGATCTTCAATGTCGGCAAGACGGCGCCCGAGCAGTAGCCGCCGACGATGGCGGTCACGCCTTCCGAGACAAGCTTGCTGCCTGCGGTCACCGCCTGCTGCGGATCGCAGGCGTCGTCGGCGGTAGTGGTGATGATCTTGTCGCCGTTGACGCCGCCTTTGGCGTTGACGGCATCGATCGCCATCTTCACGGCGTTCTCCATATCCTGCCCCTCACTGGCCAGTTGGCCAGTCATGGGGGCCACAATGCCGATCTTGATGTCGGCAGCCGCGGCCATCGTGGTCATAGCCAGCCCGGCAAGGGCGGTGGCACAAGCAAGCCTCTTGGCAAGCCTCTTGAAGGAAACAACCATTAATTCTCTCCATTTCCCCTGTTGGCGCATCCAGGCGGCGTGCCCGAAATGCATTGTTTCGCCCCTCGGTTAGCTGCGGAGCGGTTATGTTGAGCAAGATCGCTAGCCGGCCACGCGATTTGTCACCCGCAGGCTCTGATCCGCCGATCAGTGACTGCCGCCGGCAGCCCGGGCATAGGCTCCCTGGTAGCGGTTCTCCCGGATGCTCTGCATGATCTCGGCCTCACGCGCTTCTTGCGCCCTGACGGCGGCCAGCAAAGCCGCGGCATCTTCGATTGGAAATGCCACGACGCCATCCTCGTCACCCACGACGATGTCGCCGGGACCGACGACCATGCCGCCTATGCAGACGGGAACATTTATGGCTCCCGGACCATCCTTGTAAGGTCCGAGATGGATGGCCGACCGTGCGAAGCATGGAAACGGATTGCGGCCGATGGCACCGGCATCGCGAATGGCGCCGTCGATGACAATGCCTGCGGCGCCGCGCGACGCCGCGACACTTGTCATGATCTCGCCGACCAGCGCGCGTCCTTCATACCCGCCGCCATCGACGACGATGACGTCTCCGGGCTGCAACAGATCGAGCGCACGATGGATGAACTGGTTGTCGCCGGGGCGGGTCCTGACCGTCAGCGCCCTCCCCGCCATGACGCCGCCCACCCGGTGAAATGGCCGCAACCCGACAGCCCCGGGGACACGGGCGAGATTGTCGCTGATCAACGGCGTCGCCAGAGCGCGGAACGCGTCGATCAGTTCGCTTTCCTGTGATCCATCCGCCATCGTCTGCACTCCCCGTCGTCGGCACCTTTATGAATATAGTATCCAATCACAATTAATTCAGTGGAGTCAACCGGCTTGCAATGGTCGGCAGAAAAAAGCCAAAGCAGCCCATAAACGCCGCCACTCGGGCAAACATGACCGCAAAGGCCCACCCGTCCGGGCTTGCAATGGCGGCAAAGTTCAAGATAGATTGGATAACATATCCATAAAAGCCATGATTGTAAAAAGGGAATTGGCTGTGAAGCATGCAGGAAAAGTCGTGATCGTTACCGGGGCGGCACAAGGCCTGGGCCTTGCCTGCGCCGAGCGCTTTCATGCCGATGGCGCCAAGGTTGTGCTTGTCGACGTGCAGGCCGATCGCGGGCGCGAGCATGCCGAACGTCTTGGTGAGCGTGCCGCCTGGCTATCGGCGGATCTCTCCGAATGCACGCAGGAAATGGCAGCCGATGTTGTTGCCAAGGCCACAGAGCGATTCGGCGGTGTCGACGTCCTCATCAACAATGCCGGCATCATCCATCTGGACGATTTCGTCGACTTCCCCGAGGAAGCCTTCGACCTGGTTCAGCGCGTCAATCTCAAGGCGCCCTTCCTTCTCGGGCAGGCCGCGGCAAGGGCCATGATCGCGCAGGGACGCGGCGGCTCGATCATCAACATGTCGTCGATCAACGCCATCCTGGCCATTCCCAATTCCGTCGCCTATGCCGTGTCCAAGGGTGGCATCAAGCAATTGACGGCGGTGATGGCCGTCGGATTGATCCCGCATAACATCCGCGTCAACGCCATCGGCCCCGGCACCATCCTGACCGACATGGTCAAGAGTTCGGTCATGGCCAGCGAAGCGCAGCGCCAGACCATCCTGTCGCGCACGCCGAGCGGCCGCTGTGGCGAACCTTCGGAGATCGCCAGCGTCGCATCCTTCCTGGCCAGCGACGACGCTTCCTACATCGTCGGCCAGACCATCTATCCGGATGGCGGTCGCCTGATCCTGAACTATACGGTGCCGGTGAAGGACTGACCGCCCATGGTTGTCGGTACGCCTCACATCAGTCTTGCGGGATCGGGCGCGCTGCTGCTCGATGGCGTGCAGGGGGCTTTCAGCGATGCCACCCAGGAACTGGTCTGGGCGGTGGCGAATGCCGCGCTGCGCCTAGAGGGGGTGCGCGAGGCCGTTCCCGGCATGAACAACCTGCTGGTGGTGTTTGACCCACTCGCTACGGACGCCCACAGCGTCACGGGTCAGCTGATGTCGCTCTGGGCTTGCACCGATGCCCACGCGGTGACCGGCACGCATCATACCATTCCCGTCAGTTATGGCGGCGCGCGCGGCGAGGATCTCGCCGGCTGGGCCGCACATTGCGGCATGTCTGTCGACGAGACCGTCAGCCGCCACGCGGCGGCCACCTACACCGTCGCCGCCATCGGCGCCATGCCGGGCTTTCCCTATCTGTCCGGTCTCGACCCGCTGCTTGCCTGGGCAAGGCGCCGCACGCCTCGCCTCAAAGTCACTGAGGGCGCCGTCATCATTGGTGGCGCGCAGGCGGGTATCATGCCGATGACTGCGCCTTCCGGATGGCACATAATCGGCCATACCGACGTGAAGCTGTTCAAGGCCGAAGCGGAATTGCCCGTGCTGCTCAGGCCCGGAGACAAAATCCGATTCGCAATCGCAGAGATCGAGGCATGATCGAGATCCTCACCACCGGCTTGCCGAACACGGTCCAGGATCTCGGCCGGCCCGGTCATCTGGCGCTGGGGGTCAGCCATGGCGGCGCCATGGACAGGCAGGCGCTGGCGATCGCCAATCTCATGCTGGGCAATGACCCCTCGGCTGCCGGGATCGAGGTCGCGCTTCATCCGTTCCGGCTGCGCGTGCATATCGACACCGCCGTCGCCATCACCGGCGCGGATTGCGCCGTCAGCGTCGGCGATCGGCCCTGTCCACCCTGGTGGGCCATGACGATCCGCGCCGGCGAGACCCTAGTCCTCGAAACCCCGCGCATCGGTGCTCGTTCCTACATCGCCTTTGCCGGCGGGCTCGATCTGCCGTCCGTCATGGGGTCGCGCGCGACGGATGTGAAAGGCGGTTTCGGCGGTTTCGCCGGACGCGGTCTGTCCCGCGGTGACCGGCTTGCGCTCAACCCTGCGCAATGCCGCCTTCCCGCGGGCGGCATCGGCGCAGCGCTGGAAGAGCGGCGAGGCGCGGCGGACGGCTTGGCCTCGGCAATCGAATTGCGGGTTTTGCCGGCCGCCGAGTTCGACGCCTTCAGGCCGGAGGCCCAGGCGGCTTTCACCGGCAGCGAATGGAGCATCACCAACGACGCCAACCGTATGGGATATCGCCTTGCCGGGGCGACGCTTTCCCTCCTCTCGCCGCTGGAATTGCTGTCCCACGGCATCGTGCCGGGAACTGTTCAAGTGCCGCCGTCCGGCCAGCCGATCATCCAACTTGCCGATGCCAACACCTGCGGCGGCTATCCGAAGATCGCCACGGTGATCGAAGCCGATTTCTGGCGGCTGGCGCAAGCGCCGGTCGGCGCTCGCCTACGTTTCTTGCCGGTCTCGATCGAAGCGTCGACAGAAGCGCTTCGCGCGAACCGGCAGCAAAGTCACGACTTTATCGCCGCCCGAAACCTTATGGCCGGCGAGCAGAGGGCTCCATGAAAATTCGCCCCTTCACCATCGAGATTGCCCAGTCTGAAATCGACGATTTGAAGAAGCGCATCTCGATCTGGCGCGAGCCGGACCAGTTGCAGGCAATAGGCTGGACGCAGGGAACGGAGCACGAGCAACTGCGCCGACTAATGCAACACTGGCGCACTGGCTTCGATTGGCGCAAGCAGGAAGCCGCCTGGAACATCCATCCGCACTACCAGACGGATATCGGCGGCGAAACCCTCCATTTCATCCATGCGCGCGCCGCTGTCGCAACCGGCAGAACGGTCATACTCACCCATGGCTGGCCAGGCAGCGTCTTCGAATTTCATGAGTTGATCCCGCTTCTGACCGACCCGCTTTCGCATGGCGGAAGACAGGAGGACGCCTTCAACGTCGTGGTCCCCTCGATTCCCGGCTATGGCTTTTCAAGCCGACCGACCAGGCCTGGTCTCAACCTGTTCACCGTCGCCGACCTTTGGGCCGAGTTGATGAGCCGTCTCGGCTACAAACGATATCTCGCGCAAGGTGGCGATCTGGGCGCCGGCGTGTCGACCTGCCTGGCGCACGCGCATCCAGACAGTCTCGCCGGGGTGCATCTGAACTTCATCCCCGGCTCATACTCACCTCCTCACGATCCAGGCCCGGATGGCGACCTAAGCTTGGAAGAACGCGCCTTCCTGGAACGGAAAGCCGAATGGGCGGATATTCATGGCGCCTATGCTCATATTCAAGCGACGCGCCCGCAAACGCTTGCCTATGGGCTGACGGATTCGCCGGTCGGACTGGCAGCGTGGATGATCGAGAAGTTCCGCGACTGGAGCGATTGCGATGGCGATCTGCCCAACGCCGCATTTTCGCGCGACGACATGCTCGCCAACATCTCGCTTTACTGGTTCACCCGGACCGTCGCTTCGTCGATGCGACTCTATTGGGAAACGCGCGCCCGTCCGCTTGCATTCGCGTCCGGCACAGCGATCAACGTCCCGCTTGCAGTGGCTTTGTTCCCCAAAGAGCTGCCGATGCCGCCCAGGAGTTGGGTCGAGCGCGTCTTCAAGGACATCCGCCAGTGGACAGCGATGCCGCGCGGTGGTCATTTCGCAGCCCTCGAGCAGCCCGCTTTGCTTGCACAGAATATAAGAGCCTTTGCCGGCGGTCTGGATTTTTAAAGGCAGCGTTTGCGCGCAGCCAAACCCGAAGGCCAGAAATGAACAATACCGCCCTCACCATCGATGCCTTGCATAAGCGCGTCGATGCAATTTTCCGCAAGGCCGGACTGAACCCCATCCAGGCCAGCGCCATCACACGGGTCATCGTCGCGGCGGAGCGCGATGCCTGCAAATCGCATGGTATCTACCGGATCGAAGGCGCGCTGCGAACGATCAAGGCAGGGAAGGTAAACCCAGACGCGGTGCCCGAACTGTTGCCGCAAGACGCTCCCGCCATTGTGAAAGTGGATGCGAAGCACGGCTTCGCCAACCCGGCCTTCGAACTGGGCCTGCCGGTGCTGGTCGAGCGGGCACGCTCCTGCGGCATCGCCGCGCTAGCGATCAACGATGCCGTGCATTTTTCCGCCCTTTGGGTGGAAGTCGAAGCCTTGACCCAGGCAGGCCTTGCCGGCCTGGCCATGTGCCCGAGCTATGCCACCGTCGCTCCGACCGGTGGCAACGGACCGTTGCTGGGCACCAATCCTTTTGCCTTTGGCTGGCCGCGTAAAGAGCAGCCTCCCTACGTTTTCGACTTCGCGACCTCGGTTGCCGCGCGCGGCGAGATCGAGCTCCACCGCCGGGCAGGCAAGAAGCTGCCGGAAGGCTGGGCCATGGATTCGGACGGCAGGCCAACGACCGATCCCGAAGCTGCCCTGGCGGGCGCCATGCTTCCCTTCGGCGGGCACAAAGGCTCCGCCATCGCGACGATGATCGAACTGCTCGCCGGGATCATGATCGGCGACCTGACCAGCCCCGGGGCGCTCGAGCTGCTTGGCACCACGACGCTTTATCCGTCGCACGGAGAGTTGGTCATCGCTTTCTCGCCGAAAGCCTTCGCCGCCGGCCGGCCCGGCAATCCGCTGGGCCGTGCTGAAGCGCTGTTCGAGGCGATCTTGGGCCAAGGTTCGCGCCTACCCTCGCAAAGGCGGTTCCTAGCCCGCGAGACGTCGGAGCGCGACGGTATCGTCCTCTCGCACCAGGAAATGGAACAACTCGATCGTTTTCTCGAACGGGGGCTCGACACGGTCTGAATCGGTATCGCCAGGGCCAAGATCAATCACTGGAGGAGAAAAATGCGCTGGACGAAAACATTCACGGTCGTCGGCTGCCATGCCGAGGGCGAAGTCGGCAATGTGATCACCGGAGGCGTCAAGGACGTTCCGGGCAAGACCATGTTCGAAAAGAAGGAGTATCTCGAAGCGCATATGGACGACATTCGTGGGCTGCTCTTGTTCGAGCCGCGCGGTGCGCCCTACGTCAACGGCAACATCATCCTGCCGCCTTGCGATCCCTCGGCGGATCTCGGTTACGTCATAATTGAAAGCACCGAATACCCGCCCATGTCGGGCTCCAACACCATCTGCGTCGCCACCGTGGCGCTGGAAACGGGCATGGTGCCGATGAAGGAACCCGAGACGCGGCTGCGCATGGAGGCGCCGGCCGGCATGATCGAGGTGCGCTGCCTCTGCGAGAACGGCAAGGTGAAGCAGGTGGAGTTCACCAATGTGCCGGCTTTCGCGTTCCACCTCGACACACCTGTCGAAGTCGAGGGGCTCGGCACGATCACCGTCGACACCTCCTATGGCGGCATGACTTTCGCCCATGTGAACGCGCGCGCACTGGGCTTTTCCATAACACCCGACGAGGCACACCAGATGTCGCTGATGGGCCAACGTATCAAGAAGGCGGCCAACGAACAGCTCGTTGTCGTGCATCCGGAGAACGCTAAGATCCGCGACGTGTCCAACGTGATTTTCGAAGGCCCGATCAAGCGCGTCGACGGTCGCGTGGAAAGCGTCAACGGCACGGTGTGTCTGCATGGCAGGCTCGACCGCTCGCCTACGGGCACCGGCACCACCGGGCGGCTGGCGGTGATGTCGGCAAAGGGGCAGATCGCCAAGGGAGAGCTGTTCCGCAACAAGTCGATCATCGGGACCCATTTCGATTCCCGGGTGATCGCCAATGCGCGCGTCGGCGATCGCGACGCTGTCGTGGTCACCATTGCCGGGCAGGCCTGGATTACCAGCATTGGCCAGTACGGCCTCGACCCGACAGACCCTTATCCACGAGGGCATCGCCTCAGCGACGTCTGGTTCTGAAACGGACGCGGGCGGGGCCCGAGGGCCCGCGCCGGAAACCGAAGGGGGGGGTTGGCGCCCGCGGGCCGGGCCAGGCGCCCCGAGGCGCAAAACCACGCCGGGGCAGGCCGGGGCGGGGGGCGCCCCCCCGCGGGGGGGT